>JAFDWP010000232.1 GCA_018268435.1 Actinomycetota bacterium | reverse complement strand
CTCGGCGGTCTCGAGGAGTCGGCCCGCGCCGTGCTCGCGGACTACGGTGCCTCGGACGCGGCTGTGCTGCGGGTGCTGTTCGGCGAGCGCGGTCCGCAGGGCTCGCTGCCGTTCGACCTGCCGCGCTCGGACGCCGCCGTCGCCGCCAGCCGTTCGGATGTGGCGTTCGACACCGCGAACCCGACGTTCCGGTTCGGCCACGGCCTGAGGTACTGAGGCCCTCCGCGCGCAGGGCGCCCCGGGGTTCAGGGCGCCCCGGGCGCGCCCCCTCCCGTGAGACTCCATTTCTCGGGTGAGACTCCCTGCCAGAGCAGCAGTCTCACCCGAGAAGTGGAGTCTCACGGGTTTGGGGTGCGGTTGGCGGCGAAGCGGATCCGGCCCGTCTCGTCCCTTCGATGGATCTTTCGTTCCACCTTGTGCACGATGTCCCGCCGCGCCGAGGACGGTGGACTGGAGGCATGCCACAGTCTTCCGCGCGCCCGCGCTTCGCCGACGTCCTGACCTCGCGCCGCGGTGCCTGGGTCTCGCTCGGTGTCGTCCTCCTGCTCATGGTCCTCCTGTTCGGAGCCTTCGGCACCGCCAAGGCCCCGGGCGGCAACGCCCAGGCCCCCGCGGGCGCCGAGTCGACGACCGCCGCTGCGCTGCTCGAGAAGTTCCCGAACGCCGATCGTCAGTCCGTGATCGTGGTCGCCTCGCGCGAGGACGGTGCGGTGCTGACGACGGCCGATGTCACCGCGCTGACGGACATGGTGCCGTCGCTCGGATCCGTCGCCGCGGCGGAACCCAGCGGTCCGCGGGTGAGCGAGGACGAGAAGGCCGCCGCGATCGTGGTACCCATCACGGTCGGCGCCACCAACGCCGAGAACGCCGAGATCATCGCGCAGCTGCGGGCGGACGTCGCCGCGCACGCTCCGGGCGGACTCGCGCTTCAGGTGACGGGAGGGCCCGCCTTCGGGGCCGACGTCGCCTCGTCGTTCGAGGGCGCGGACTTCACCCTGCTCCTGGTGACGATCCTCATCGTCGCGATCCTGCTCATCGTGACCTACCGCTCGCCGATCCTGTGGCTCATCCCGCTCGTCGTCGTCGCGCTCGCGGACGGCCTCGCCGGACGCCTGACGGCGGCGGCCGGATCCGCCGGGGGTCTGCAGTTCGATGCGGGCATCATCAGTGTGCTCGTGTTCGGTGCCGGCACCAACTACGCGCTGCTGCTGATCTCGCGCTACCGCGAGGAGCTGCAGCGGGAGCCCGATCATCGCCGCGCGCTGAGCACGGCATGGCGGCGCACCGCCCCGGCGATCCTCGCGTCGAACGTGACCGTGGTGCTCGCCCTGCTCACGCTCGTGCTGGCGGTGATCCCCGGCACGCATGGCTTGGGGATCTCGTCGGCGATCGGGCTGCTGATCGCGCTCGGTTCCGTGCTCTTCCTGCTGCCCCCGCTGCTCGCGGTGAGCGGCCGGCGGGTGTTCTGGCCGTTCGTGCCGCGTCCCGGCGAGGAGGCGAAGCAGGGGCGGGCCTGGCGTGCGATCGCCGGAGGAGTCGTGAAGCGCCCGGTCGTCAGCCTGCTCGCGGGGGTCGCGCTGCTGGGCGTGATGTCCGCGGGGCTGTTCGGCACGTCGGTCGGCCTCGATCAGGTGGAGAAGTTCCGGGTGCAGTCGGAGTCGGCGGCGGGGCTCGAGGTGTTCTCCGCGCACTTCCCGTCGGGCGAGGCGCAGCCGATCCTCGTGGTGACCCGGACGGCGCAGGCCGAGGACGTGGTCTCGGCGGCGAAGAGCGTCGAGGGCGTCGTGCGGGCGCAGCCGATCGGCACGACCGAGGACGGCGACCTGACGCAGATCATGGTGACCAGCGAGTATGCGCCGAGCACCGAGAAGAGCCTGAACCAGGTCGCGGAGCTCCGGGACGCGGTGCACGCGGTGCCGGACGCGCACGCGGTCGTCGGGGGAGCGGTCGCCACCGACCTGGATGCGCGCGCCGGCAACCAGCAGGACCTGCTGCTCGTCGCGCCGCTCGTTCTGCTGGTCAGCCTGCTGGTTCTGCTGGTGCTGCTGCGCTCGGTCATCGCGCCGGTGCTGCTGCTGCTCGTCAACCTCGCCAGTGCGCTCGCGGCTATCGGTGCCGGCGCCTGGCTCAGCCGGGTGCTGTTCGGCCAGCACGCCCTCGACCTGCAGGTGCCGCTGCTCGCGTTCCTGTTCCTGGTCGCGCTGGGCATCGACTACACGATCTTCCTCGTGCACCGTGCCCGCGCCGAGGCTGCCCAGCGCGGCACCAGGGCCGGCATGGTCGAGGCGATCGCGCACACCGGCGGCGTGATCACGAGCGCCGGCATCGTGCTGGCCGCGGTGTTCGCCGCACTGGGCGTGCTGCCCCTGGTCACGCTCGGGCAGCTCGGCCTCATCGTCGGCGTCGGCGTGGTGGTGGACACACTGGTGGTGCGGACGGTGATGGTGCCGGCGATCTTCGCCCTGGTCGGCGATCGGATCTGGTGGCCGGGCCGCCTGCACCGCGCACCGCAGCCGACGGCGTCCGCGGAGGACGTCGAGGACCCCGAGCGGGTGCCGGCGACCCGCTAGTGCCCGCGGCCCGGGCGGAGGGCGTCAGGCTGGCAGCAGTCGGCCCGGCGCGGGCGTCGTCAGGCTGCGGGAAGCCACAGCGTCATCCGCATCCCGTCCTCGGGCAGGTGCAGCACCTCGTAGCGCCGCGCGGACACGGTGCCGTCGGCGGCGCGGACGTGCGTGATGTCGCCGCGCCGGCGCTGCACGACGTGGCCGTCCCACCAGGTGCGGAACAGCGGACTCGCCGCGCTCAGCTCCCCGACGAGCGCGGCG
>JAFDWP010000231.1 GCA_018268435.1 Actinomycetota bacterium | reverse complement strand
CGTTCGCGAGCATGCTCTCGTGTCCGCTTCGCGCGGAGCGGCGTTCGCGAGCATGCTCTCGTGTCCGCTTCGCGCGGAGAAGAGCGCTTCGCTCGGACGGAATCGCGGATTCCGTCCGAGCGAAGCGCACATTTCCGATCCAGGGGACCGGCGCGGTCAGCGCTGGGCGGGCGCGGGCTCCCCGTCGGACTCCGCGACGGCGTCGACGCCGGCCTCCTTGCGCTGGTCGGCGGTGATCGGGGCGGGCGCGGCGGTGAGCGGGTCGAAGCCGTTGCCGGTCTTCGGGAACGCGATCACCTCGCGGATGGAGTCGGTCTTGGACAGGTGCTGCAGCACGCGGTCCATGCCCAGCGCGATGCCGCCGTGCGGCGGGGCGCCGAACTTGAACGCGTCCAGCAGGAAGCCGAACTGCTCCTGGGCGACCTCGTCTGAGATGCCCATGACCTCGAACACGCGCTTCTGCACGTCCTCGCGGTGGATGCGGATGGATCCGCCGCCGAGCTCGGAGCCGTTGCAGACGATGTCGTACGCGTAGGCGAGTGCGGATCCGGGATCCGTATCGAACGTCGCCTCGAACTCGGGCTTCGGGCCGGTGAACGCGTGGTGCACGGCCGTCCATGCGCCGGCGCCCACGGCGACGTCGCCCGAGGCGACCGCGTCGGCGGCGGGCTCGAACATCGGCGCGTCGACGACCCAGGTGAACGCGAACACGTCGGGGTCGAGCAGGCCCAGGCGGCGGCCGATCTCCACGCGCGCGGCGCCGAGCAGGGCGCGGGAGTCCTTGGCGGATCCGGCGGCGAAGAATGCGCAGTCGCCGGGCTTCGCGCCCACGAGCGCGGCGAGGCCGGCCTGCTCGGTCTCGGACAGGTTCTTGGCGACGGGGCCGCCGAGGGTGCCGTCCTCGTTGAACAGGACGTAGGCGAGGCCGCGGGCGCCGCGCTGCTTGGCCCAGTCCTGCCAGGCGTCCAGCACCTTGCGGGGCTGCGAGGCGCCGCCGGGCATGACGACCGCGCCCACGTAGTCGGCCTGGAACACGCGGAACGTGGTCTCCGAGAAGTAGTCGGCGGCCTCGACGAGCTCGAGCCCGAAGCGCAGGTCGGGCTTGTCGGATCCGTACTTCGCCATCGCGTCGGCGTAGGTCATCCGCGGCAGCGGGGTCTGCACCTCGACGCCGATGGTGGCCCACATCGCGCGGATGACGGCCTCCATCATCTCGATGACGTCCTCCTGGTCGACGAAGGACATCTCGATGTCGAGCTGGGTGAACTCGGGCTGCCGGTCGGCGCGGAAGTCCTCGTCGCGGTAGCAGCGCGCGATCTGGAAGTACTTCTCCACACCGCCGACCATGAGCAGCTGCTTGAACAGCTGGGGGCTCTGCGGCAGCGCGTACCACTTGCCCGGGTGCAGGCGCGCGGGCACGACGAAGTCGCGGGCGCCCTCGGGGGTGGAGCGGGTCAGCGTCGGGGTCTCCACCTCGGTGAAGCCGCGCTCGTGCAGCACGTCGCGCAACGCCTTGTAGACGTCGGAGCGCAGCCGCAGCGGCGCGATCGCCGCCGGCCGGCGCAGGTCGAGGTAGCGGTGCGTGAAGCGCACGTCCTCGCCGACCGGGTCGGTCTCGGCCAGGCCGGAGGAGACCTGGAAGGGCAGCGGCGCCGACTCGTTCAGCACGACGACGTCCTGCACCACGATCTCGATCTCGCCGGAGGGCAGGTTCGGGTTCTCGTTGCCCGCGGGGCGGCGGGACACCTCGCCGGTCACCTGCAGCACGAACTCGCTGCGCAGCGGACGGGCGGTCTCCTCGTCACGGATGACGACCTGGGCGATGCCGGTGGCATCCCGCAGATCGATGAAGGCGACTCCTCCGTGGTCACGACGGCGATCGACCCACCCCGCGAGGGTGACGGTCTGACCGATGTGCTCGGCTCGCAGTGAGCCTGCCGTGTGGGTGCGAAGCACGGATTATGCCTCCATCTCGGGGAAAGGGGATCCTTGCCATTCTACGGTGACGCGCGGAAAGCCTCGCGGGGGAGCGGACGAGGCTCACTAGACTCGCGGCAGCAGCATCCATCGACGTATCAAGGAAGGCGCTCCCATGAACCTCGCGACCACGATCCGCGCAGCCGCGGACAGCCCGACCGACGCCGTCAGCAACGTCTACGCCACGATCTTCTCGGGCGCGAACATCACGATCGGGCTGATCGTCTACGTCATCATCGCGATCGCGCTGTGGAAGGTCTTCACGAAGGCGGGCCTGCCCGGGATCCTGGCGATCATCCCCATCGTGAACACGATCTTCCTCATCAAGATCGCCGGGATGAGCGGCTGGCTCGTGCTGCTGTACCTGATCCCGCTCGTCAACATCATCTTCGCGATCGTGGTCGCCGTGAAGCTCGGCAAGAACTTCGGCAAGAACGGGGTGTTCTCGTTCTTCCTGCTCTGGCTGCTCCCCTTCATCGGATACTTCATCCTCGGGTTCGGATCCGCCCAGTACCGTCGCGCCTGATCGGCGGGCCGCGCTGACCCGATGCCCGCATCCCGACTGCACCTCGTCCGTCATGGCGAGGTCTTCAACCCTGACCACATCCTGTACGGCCGGCTGCCCGGGTACCACCTGAGCGAGGCCGGGCGACGGATGGCGCAGGCCGCCGCCGACCACGTCGTGTCGCTCGAGCGGCCGGTCTCCGCCCTGCGCTGCTCACCGCTGGAGCGCACCCAGGAGTCGGCTGAGCCGTTCACGGCCGCGTTCGGGCTCGTGCCGCAGCTCGAGGAGCGCATCATCGAGCCGTGGAACGTGTTCGAGGGCACGCAGATGCGCCGGGCGCTGATGAACCCGTGGAACTGGCGGCACCTGCGCCGGCCCTCGTTGCCGAGCTGGGGCGAGCCGTACGCGTCGATCGCCGCGCGCATGCGCGACGCGATGGACGAGGCCTGGCACGGGGCGGACGGCGGCGACGTCGTGTTCGTGTCGCACCAAGCGCCGATCTGGATCACGCACCTCTCGGTCGCGGGTCTGCCGCTGCGGCACGATCCGCGCACCCGCCGCTGCGCGCTGAGCAGCGTGACCTCGTTCGAGCGGGTCGGCGACGTCTGGCGCGAGGTCGCGTACGCCGAGCCCGCGGCGGCCGGCATCGACCTCGGCGCGGTCTGACGGGACGCGCTCCGGAGCGGGCGGAGTCGGCCGCCGCTGACGCCGCGGCCCGGCTGGGTCTGCCGGCTCCCCTGGTGCTGCCCGACTCGCTCCCCGCGCTGTGCGGCGACGGGGTCGAGCTCGTGGGGCTGGAGGAGCCGCGGATCCCTCGCGGGCTGCTCGGCGACCCGAACCCGGAGTTCGGCGTGCTCGGCGCCGACATGACCACGTACTTCGACGAGGACGACTCCGCCGAGGCGATGCCGGGCGCTTGGCCGCCCGCGCTCGACGGTGGCGGCGGG
>JAFDWP010000230.1 GCA_018268435.1 Actinomycetota bacterium | reverse complement strand
GTGCTTCCTGCTGCACAGCGGCGTCGACGAGTTCCCGCCGCTGGATCCGGATCAGCTCGAGGAGGACATGCGCGAGCTCGCGACGTTCGACTCGGTCATGATCGTGCACGCCGAGGATTCCCGCGCCATCGACCGCGCGCCCAAGCCCGACGGCGACGAGTACGCCAAGTTCCTCGCGTCCCGTCCACGCGGCGCGGAGAACCTCGCGATCGCGGAGGTCATCGAGCGGGCCCGCTGGACCGGCGCCCGCGCGCACATCCTGCACCTGTCGTCCTCGGACGCGCTGCCGATGCTGCGCTCGGCCAAGCGCGACGGGCTGAAGCTCACGGTCGAGACCTGCCCGCACTACCTGACGCTCACGAGCGAGGAGATCCCGCTCGGCGCGACCGCGTTCAAGTGCTGCCCGCCGATCCGCGAGGCGGGCAACCGGGAGCTGCTCTGGCAGGGCCTGGAGGACGGCACGATCGACTTCATCGTGTCGGATCACTCGCCCTCGACGCTCGACCTCAAGGATCTGGAGAACGGCGACTTCGCGGTGGCCTGGGGCGGGGTCGCCTCGCTGCAGCTCGGGCTGTCGCTGATCTGGACCGAGGCGCGCCAGCGCGGCCTGACGCTGGAGACCGTGGTGGGGTGGATGAGCGAGAAGCCGGCGCAGTTCGCCGGGCTCACGGGCAAGGGTCGGATCGCCCCGGGCTACGACGCCGACTTCTCGATCTTCGCCGCGGACGACGCCTACGTCGTCGACGTGACCAAGCTGCACCACAAGAACCCGCTCACGCCGTACAACGGCAAGGCGCTCGCGGGCCGGGTGCGCCGCACGTACCTGCACGGCGAGGAGGTCGACTTCACCACCCCGCGCGGGCGCCTGCTCCGCCGCGGCATGGTCGAGGCCGACTGACCCTCCCCACTTCTGGGTCGTCCCCCTCAGCGCGACCTATGGCTCGCGCTGAGGGGGACGACCCTGATGGAGAGGGAGGGGCGGGATGCCGGCGGTGGCTAGCGTGCCGTGCGGTACTCCTCCGCCGCGGCGCGGAGCCGGCGGTGGACGCCGCCGTACGCCTCGGCCTCGCGCAGCGCCCACTTCGGCAGCTTCGCGATCATCGTGTAGTTCGGATCGCACACGTTCGCGGCCGGCGCGAGCCCGAGCTGACTGACGAGCTGGTACGCGTCGAGCGCATCCATCCCGGTCAGATCCGAGGTCCAGTCGACGAGCTCCTTCTGGCTGATCCGGTAGGCATCCTCCAGCGGGCGGACGGATCCGGTCGTCATGATGTGCATGTCGTCCTCGAGGCGCGGCCAGTCGGGGGCCCCGCCCTTGACCAGGTCGACCGCGACCACCGAGTCCATCGCGCACTCCAGCCCGGTGCCGATCACCTCGCCCTCGCCCTGGCGCGCGTGCCCGTCGCCGATCGCGAGGAGCGCGCCCGGCACGTTCACCGGCAGATACAGCGTGGTGCCGGTGCGGGCCTCCGGGGTGTCCATGTTGCCGCCGTGCTTCGACGGCGTGACCACCAGGCGCACCTCGCCGCCGGCCGGAGCGACGCCGACCACCCCGTGCATCGGATCGAGCGGCAGCTCGAGCGCGTAATCGGAGTTGCGGGCGCGGAACGACGCGGTCCAGCGGTCCAGGTCGAGGTCGTAGAACCACACCCGCTCCTCGAGCGGATCCTGCAGCGTCGCCGTCTCGTGCGTCGAGGTGAGCGCGCCGAAGAACGGGAACGCGGCCGAGATCGCGTGCCCGCGGGAGGGGCGGATGTCGATGAAGTGCACCGCGAGCAGGTCGCCGGGTTCGGCGCCCTCGACGTGGATCGGGCCCGTCACGGGGTTCAGCTCGTTGAAGTCGCAGACCTCGCTGGGCTTCTGCGCGGGCGAGGTCACGCGGCCGCCGAAGCAGTCCTCGGTGCTGAGCTCGACGATGTCGCCCGGGCGGATCGCCAGCTGCGCCTCGCGGCCGCCGAACACGTAGTTGTACTGCTCGAAGGCCGGGCGCAGTTCGTGCACCGTCATCGGGCCACCTCCTTCTCATCCTCGGCCGCGGGCTCGACGCCCTCGCCGAATCCGTGCGCGGTGAGCCGCCCCGTGACACCCAGCACGATCGCGAGCACGATTCCCACGCCGAGCCAGACGAAGCCGAGCACCTGCGCGGCCACCTGCGCGTTCCACACGACGGCGACGAGCACGGCGAACCCGAGCACCGGCAGCACCAGGTGCACGAACCAGCGCTTGGAGCGCTGCTTGACCATGAACCACCACACCACCGCGGCGTTGAGCATGAGGAACGCCGTCAGCGCACCGAAGTTCACCAGCGACGAGATCGTCGCCAGGCCGTCCGGCAGGAAGGTCAGCGGCACGCCGATCACGAGGGAGATGCCGGCGACGAGGAACAGCGCGTTCGAGGGGATCTTGTGCTTCGTGCTCACGGTGCTCAGGAACTTCGGCAGCTGACGGTCGCGCGACATCGCGAACAGCAGGCGGCTCGTGGCGGCCTGGGCCACGAGCGCGTTCGCGAAGCCCCAGGCGATCGCCGTGGACACGGCGGTGAGCGCGCCCAGCCAGGGTCCGCCCGCGTGGGCGGCGGCGTCGTAGAACGCGGTGCCGGCCGTGTCGCCCTTCTCGATCAGCGTCGTGGGATCCTCGACCAGCATCGAGGCGACCCAGGTCTGCGCGATGAACAGCACGCCGACCAGCAGCAGCGCGAGGATCATCGAGCGCGCGAGCTGACGGCTCGTCCCGGCGTTCTCCTCGGCAAGGGTGGAGATCGCATCGAACCCGAGGAAGGACAGCACCGCGAGCGAGGCGGCGCCGAACACCACGACGAAGCTGAACGTGGCGGGGTTGAAGAACGCCTCGAAGCTGAAGTGGCCGCGTCCCTGCAGGAGCGCGGTGATGCCCACCACGAGGAAGATCGCGAGCACGAGCAGCTCGCCGACGAGGAAGATCTTGTTGACCAGCGCGGTCATCGTGATCCCGAGGTAGTTGATGATCGTGTTCAGCACCACGAACGCGAGCAGCCACGTCCACAGCGGCACTCCGGGCACGAAGCTCGCCATCGCCATCGACGCCGCCAGGTACAGCAGCGCGGGCACGAGCACGTAGTCGAGCAGGATCATCCATCCCGCGACGAAGCCGGCGGCGCGGTGCACGCCGCGTCCGACGTACGTGAACACGGATCCGCTCATCGGGAACGCCTGCGCCATCTGCGCGTAGGAGTTGGCGGAGAACATCATCGCCACCATCGCGATCAGGTAGGCCAGCGCCACCATGCCGCCGGACTGCGAGAACACGGATCCGAAGATCGCGAACGGCGCGATCGGAACCATGAAGATGAGGCCGTAGATCAGCAGATCCGAGGCCTTCAGGGAGCGCTGCAGCTCCTGGGTGTAGCCGTAGGCCTCGATGCCTCCGGTGTCGTCGGCGGCGGGTCGTGTCGTCATGGGCGTGCTCCTTCTCGGTCGACGCGCCCCCCGGATCTCCGTCGATTATTTTCAGGTGGAAGGATCCTAGCGCCTCCGGCGTCTGCGCGCGCGTCCGAATCCGGGATCAGACCGCGACAGGGGAGAGCACGACGCCCTCGGCGCGCGCCAGGCGCACCGCCACATCGCCCGTCCGAGGCGGTGTCGTGCCGCGCGAGACGAGGTCGGCGAGCAGCTGCACGCCGTCGTGCGCACCGGCGGCGTAGGCGCCGAACGCCGGCGCGACCGTACCGAAGCGCTCATCGTAGGCGTGCGAGACGCCGTCCCACGGGCCGTCCGGATCGCCGAACGACGGCATCGCCGTGAACAGGGCGCCCTGTTCGTCGCCGCCCACCGACAGCAGGCAGGCCTCATCCAGCGCCGTGCACAGGCGCACCACGCGTTCGCCCGCGCCTGCTCGGGCGAACGCGCGGTGGAACCGGATCCCGTCACGACCGATCAGCGACACGAGCACGCCCTCCGCCCGCGAGGACAGCACCTCGCCCACGAGCCGGTCCGGGTCGAACCGCCCCACGGGCACCAGGCGCTCCGTCACCACCTCGCCGCCGAGCGAGGGGATGATCCGGCGAGCCCGGTGGTGCAGCAGCCGGGGCCACACGTAGTCGTTGCCGACGAGGGCCCAGCGGCGCACGCGCTCGCGGCCGCACAGCAGCATGAGCGGGGCGAGGATCTGCTCGCGCGGTCCCGTGCCGAGGAAGATCGTGTCGCCGTGCAGCCGATCCAGCTCGTGCGGCGGTGTGAACACGTACGGCAGGGATCCGGCGAGCATCCGCTCGACCGCGATCCGCACGTCGGAGGTGTGCGTGCCGACGACGCCCTGCACCGCGCCCGCCGCGATGACCGTCCGCAGCTCGGCCGCCACGGTGTCCGGCGCGCGGCCGGCGTCGACCAGCACGAGGTCGATCTGACGGTCGAGGCCCGCCGTGGCCGACTCCGCGGCGAGCCGGGCGGCGTTCAGGATCGCCGGACCGGTGACGCCCATGGCACCCGACGTCGGCGCGAGCACGGCGATCGTCAGCGTGCGCGGATCCGGCCCGCGCAGGATCGCCTCGGCGGGCGACAGTACACTGACGGAATCGGGCACCCGACCAGTATCTCCAGGGAGGAGGGTGCGCACCATGGCCGACGTCGTCGTCGTTCCCCTCGCGGAGCACCTCCTCGTGCTCGCCCGCGCCCAGCAGCACCTGCTCGGCGGCCTCTCGACCGCGCTCGCCGAGGACGGCACGAGCGTCGACCAGTGGCGTGTGCTCGCCTGCATCTCGCGCCTCAGCGCGCCCACCATGGGCGAGATTGCCGAGGCCACGGGGCTCGCTAACGCGACGCTCAGCCGGGTCGTCGACGCGCTGGAGGACCGGGCGGCCGTGTTCCGCCACCAGGATGCGGCGGACCGTCGACGGATCGCCGTGCATCTCACCGAGCTCGGGCAGCAGCGTCTGACCCGCGCCGACGCCATCGCGGACGCCTGGTCCGCGTCGGCCCAGAGCAGCCTCGGCGCGGAGGCGATCACCGCCGTCGCCCGCGCCGCCGACCTCCTGCAGGGCTGAGGCCGCCGCCGCGGGCGCTGCGGTGCCGTGTCGCGGGTTCGCCCCGCCCGCCGGAGCGCTCCCATCCATCGGGTCGTCCCCCTCAGCGCGACCCATAGCTCGCGCTGAGGGGGACGACCCTGTAGTGGGAGGGAGGGAGGGAGGGGGGCAACTCCCTCTTGTTCGGCGGAGGGGGATCCGGTAAAGTTGAGTCTTATCAACTCAACTTTGGAGAGTCGGATCGGATCCGGCTCTCGGCATCGCACGCAAGGAGAACCCAGGAGGACGAATGGCCACCCCCCAGCAGGCATCGCAGGACGAACAGCAGTCCGCGCTCGAGCAGTTCGGCATCAACCTCACCGATCGCGCCCGGCAGGGCAAGCTCGATCCGGTGATCGGTCGCGACGCCGAGATCCGTCGTGTCAGCCAGGTGCTCACCCGGCGCACCAAGAACAACCCGGTGCTGATCGGCGAGCCCGGCGTCGGCAAGACGGCCGTCGTCGAGGGGCTCGCGCAGCGCATCGTCGCCGGGGACGTGGCCGAGTCGCTGAAGGACAAGGAGCTCGTCTCCCTGGACATCTCCGCCCTTGTCGCGGGTGCGATGTACCGCGGCCAGTTCGAGGAGCGCCTGAAGAGCGTGCTCAAGGAGATCACCGAGTCCGACGGCCGGGTCATCACCTTCATCGACGAGCTGCACGTGCTCATGGGGGCCGGCGGGGGAGAGGGATCCGTCGCCGCCTCCAACATGCTGAAGCCCATGCTCGCGCGCGGGGAGCTGCGTCTGATCGGCGCCACGACGCTCAACGAGTACCGCGAGTTCATCGAGAAGGACGCCGCGCTCGAGCGCCGGTTCCAGCAGGTGTACGTGGGCGAGCCGTCCGTCGAGGACACCATCGCGATCCTGCGCGGGCTCAAGGGCCGCTATGAGGCGCACCACGGCGTGACCATCAGCGACTCCGCGCTCGTGGCCGCGGCCTCGCTCTCGAACCGCTACCTGCCGAGCCGTCAGCTGCCGGACAAGGCCATCGACCTCATCGACGAGGCCATGAGCCGGCTCAAGATGGAGATCGACTCCAGCCCCGTCGAGATCGACCAGCTCAAGCGCCAGGTCGACCGGATGCGGCTGGAGGAGCTCGCGCTGAAGAAGGAGAAGGACGCCGCCTCCAAGGAGCGCCTCGCGAAGCTCCGCGAGCAGATGGCGCAGGCCGAGGCTGAGCTTTCTGCCCTCGAGGCGCGCTGGGAGCGCGAGCGCGGCGGCCTGAACCGTGTCGGCGAGCTGAAGAAGCGTCTCGACGAGGCATTCACCGAGCGTGACCGGGCCCTGCGCGACGCCGACTACGTGAAGGCGTCGAAGCTCGAGTACGAGACCATCAAGCAGCTGCAGGCGCAGCTCGCCGAGGCCGAGCGTCAGGCCGACCCTTCGACGGGCTCAGGGACCGGTGAAGGACGCATGGTGAACGAGCAGGTCACCGACGAGGACATCGCGGCCGTGATCGCGGCCTGGACCGGGATCCCCGTGGGGCGGCTGCTGCAGGGCGAGAGCGAGAAGCTGCTGCACCTGGAGCGCGAGCTCGGTCG
>JAFDWP010000022.1 GCA_018268435.1 Actinomycetota bacterium | reverse complement strand
GTGAGCGCGTAGCAGTCCGCCATGACCTCGCCGCTGCTCTGGAACAGCCCGCGGTCCTTCAGCTTCAACGCCTCGCTCTCCTGGCCGGGGGGAGCGGCGTCGGCGTCGGCGTACTGGTAGAGGTGCGCGAGCTCGTGCAGCACCACCAACCGGGTGCCCTGGTCGCCGCCGAGCCGTCGGCCGTCCGGAAGGATGTGCACGACGACGGCATCCGCCCCCGTGCACCCCGCGGTGGTGTGACCGGGCTCGTCGCTTGCGCCGCACGCAGTGTCCGCATCCCACCGGATGTCGATGAAGCCGTTGCCCGCGGAATCGACGAGCCCCTCGGCGAGCGACCCGGAGGCGTTCGCGCGACGGCCCTCGGCTGCGGTGATCAGGTCCTGCAGCTCCGTGCGAAAGGTCCGCGCGTTGTCGGCGAGCCGTGCGGCCTGGATCTCGTTCATCGCTCCCGCGGATGCCTGCGCCTGCAGCTGCGCGAACCGTGCAGGCCGCGTGACCAGCGCCTCTACCGGATTCCCATCGAGCCGGCTGGCGAGCCTGCGGTACTCGGCGCTCTCCGACGCGACGACGGCGAGGTGCTCCTGGACCGTGCCGGAGGCGGGCGGGGACGTCCGGTCGTCACCACCGGAGGAGGCCGCGCCCAGACCGCCGAGCACCGCGGCCAGAGCCATCGCGCCCGCGACGACGGTCGCGCATCCGCAGCCCGCGAACATCCAGCCGATGCCCCGCCGGCGCGGTCTCGACGCCGGCGCGTACCCGGCGGCGTACGGCGGTTGCGGCGGAGCACCCGGATCCCGGACGGCCCGCAGATCGAGATCCTCAGGGCCACCGGTCATGTCGTCGATGCTATCGACCCTCACCTCGTCGCCGGCCCCGCTCCGTCGGCGATGTCCGTGGCCCCGGGTAGAACCAAGGGTCTACTGATGACCCTCGGGAGGACCTCATGGCAGTGTTCAGCATCGGCATCATGGAACCACGCAGCGCCGAGGCTCCGGAGCCCATGGCCTACGTGCGGGCGGATGCGCCGGACGCACGGATCACCGGGGTGGACTCCGCGGGCAACGACTTCTTCTTCGTGGCGGTGCTCGACGCGATATCCGACCTGATCTTCAGCGAGCGCGAGCCCACGCCGTTCTCGCTCGCCGTCGCGGTGGCGGGACGCGGGGGGACGGTACACCAGGTGATGGAGGACGGCACTCTGCGCGGATGGCGGCGGGACTTCCCGGAACCGTCGGACGACTTCCTCAGCCTGCTTTGAGCTCAGGGTCCCAGCGCGCCCCACAGGACCCGCACGGCGAGCACGAGCACCACGACGCCGACGAGCAGGTCCGTCCATGTGGCGACGGATTCCTGCGCGTTCTTGCCCTTCTTCGGCAGGTGCAGGATCCCGGCGATCAGCAGGAACACCCCTCCGGCGAGGCCCGCAGGCAGCGCCCAGCCGGGGATGAGCGCGAGCAGTCCCGCCAGCCCCATCGCGATGTTCGCCGTCCCCAGTTCGCGCGTCAGCTGCACCTCCTGCACGCTGGGCGCGCTCGACCCCAGGATCGCGGCGGTCGGACCCTTGCCGGACACCTGGGCGAGGCCCGCCACCAGAAGCCGGGTTCCGACGCCCCAGAAGACCCACCACTTCCCGAACACGAGGATCGGGTCGCCGCCGACGACCAGGAGCTCGATGATGCCGCTGACCAGGGGCAGCACGACCGTCTGACCGATCACCAGGATGAAGTAGCCCATCGATGTCCCTCCGAGACAGCGAACCGCGCGCGTGGATTCATCGTGCCAGTGCCGGACCGGGGACGCCACCGGTCGTGAGCCCTAGATTGGATGCCATGCGGAAGACCCTCGTCCTCGGGTACGGCGCCGTGGTGCTGGCCGCCGGCGGGGCCGCGTTCCTGCTGTGGGGCGAGGTCATCTCCGCCCGCGCCAGCGCACGGGGTCTGGGCCGGGGGAGGCCCGGGGCCCGTCGGGCGGTGCTGGTGCTCGGCTACGGCAACCGCACGTCGCGGGCCAATGTGGTGAACCGGTTCCGCGTACGGGCCGGGCTCCGTACGCTGCGCACGCCCGAGGACGTGCTGATCTTCGCCGGCGGTGCCGTGCGCGGTGCCGAGCCCGAGGCGCGGATCCTGGCTCGCTACGCCGCCGAGCGGGGATACTCCCGCCCCGTGCTCCTGGACGAGCAGAGCCGCACGACGGAGGAGAACATCCGCAACGTGCTCCCGTTCCTCGAGGACGCGGAGGAGATCGCGATCGTGTCCAACGCGCTGCACGCCGAGCGCGCCAGGGGACTGCTGCGTGCGCTCCGTCCGGACCTCGGGACCCGGCTCATCCGCGCGGACGACTACCGCTTCGGCGAGATCCCCGTGATCAAGGCCGTCGCCGCGGCGCTCGCGCTGCGGGAGCGGCGTCGCAGCGGAGCAGAGCCCACGCCGGGGTGGGGCGGACCCGGCACGGATCCGAGCGGAGGGGCGGCAGCATGACGGATGCGGTCGAGCGATACCGGCACGGGCTGAGCCCGATGCGCGGCCGATCACGGCATGAGCCCCATCGCGCGGCGACTCCTCTCGAGGCGCTCTACGACCTCGTCTTCGCCGCGGCGTTCGGCGTCGCGGGGGCGCAGTTCGCCGCGGGGGTCGCGGCAGGCCACGCCGGTGCCGCGGTGGGGGCGTTCGCGTTCGCCACCGCCGCCGTGATCTGGGCGTGGATCAACTTCGCCTGGTTCGCCTCCGCGTTCGACACGGACGACTGGCTGTTCCGGGTGCTCACGATGGTGCAGATGGCCGGAGTGATCGTGCTCGCGATCGGCCTGCCGCGGATGTTCGAGTCCCTGGAGCGCGACGGGGTCTTCGACAACCGGATCATGGTGGCCGGGTACATCGTCATGCGCGTCGGGCTGCTCGCGCAGTGGCTGCGCGCCGCGCGCGAGCCCGCCTACCGCCGGCACGCACTCACCTACGTCGTGTTCATCGCCGTCGCGCAGATCGGGTGGGTCGTCGTCGCCTGGGCGCCGCTGCCGTTCGGCACCGCGCTCGTCGCGGCGGCGCTGTGCTGGCTGGTCGAGCTCGGCGGTCCGGTCGTCGCGGAGCGTCGCGGCGAGGGGGAACGACGGGGCACCCCCTGGCACGCGCATCACATCGCGGAGCGCTACGCGCTGCTCACGATCATCGCCCTCGGGGAGACGGTCATCGGCACGCTCGCGGCCGCGCAGGAGATCTCGGACACCCAGGGGTGGACCGGCGACGCCGTCGTGGTGATCGGAGCCGGGGTCGCGATGACGTTCGCCCTCTGGTGGTCGTACACGACGATGCCCTCGGGTCCGATCCTCGCCGTGCACCGCCGGCGCTCGTTCGTGTGGGGCTACGGCCACGCCGTCATCTTCGCGAGCGTCGCCGCCGTCGGCGCCGGGCTGCACACGATCGGATACGCCTATCGGCAGGAGGATCCGCCGGCGACGCCCGTGGTCATCCTGATGATCGCGATCCCCGTGATCGTCTTCGTGGTGGCGCTCGCCTTGCTGCACTCCTACCTCGTCCGAGCGCGGATGCGGGGGCTGTCCCTGTACGCCGTCGCGACCGTGCTCCCGGCACTCGGCATCGTGCTGGCGTTCGTCGGCCCGCCGCTCTGGGTGTGCCTGCTCGTCGTGCTGGCGGGCCCCGTGTTCCTCGTGGTCGCCTACGAGGCGGGCGGGTGGCGGCTGGCGCAGCGCCATCTGGACGCCGCGCTGGGCACCGGTCTGGTCGGTGCTGCGGATGGGGCGGCGTAGGATTCTCCTATGGACTTCGCCCGGCTGACGCATGCGACCGTGGTCGCGGTCACCGGCACGCGAACTCTCAGGGCCTGAGCGGGCAGGGCGCCGACGCGTCCGAAGCTGAGCCGAGACCGTCGTCTACCTGGAGATCCCCCTTGTCTGAGAACCCTGCGTCCGCCCCGGAACTGCCGTCCTACCCGTGCGACGGCTTCGCCCTCTACGGCGCGAACGGCCCGTACAGCGATCGCTCCGTCGTCGCCATGCTCGTCAACGGGCAGCAGAAGGACCTCGCCGCCGTCGTGAACGAGGACGACGACGTGCAGCCCATCACCATCGACAGCCCCGAGGGGCTGGCGATCCTGCGGCACTCCACCGCGCACGTGCTCGCCCAGGCCGTGCAGCGGATCAAGCCGCAGGCCAACCTCGGCATCGGCCCGCCCATCACGGACGGCTTCTACTACGACTTCGGCGTGGACACCCCGTTCACGCCCGAGGACGTGAAGGCGATCTCCAAGGAGATGCAGCGGATCCAGCGCGAGGGCCAGCGCTTCGTGCGTCGGGTGGTCAGCGACGACGAGGCGCGCGCCGAGCTCGCCGGTGAGCCGTTCAAGCTCGAGCTCATCGGGCTCAAGGGCCCGTCCGCGGACAAGACCGAGGGCGCCTCGGTCGAGGTCGGCGAGGGCGAGCTGACGATCTACGACAACGTGTCCAAGGACGGCGAGGTCGTCTGGAAGGACCTCTGCCGCGGCCCGCACCTGCCGAGCACGCGCATGATCGGCAACGGCTGGGACCTCACCCGCATCGCCGCCGCCTACTGGCGCGGATCCGAGAAGAACCCGCAGCTGCAGCGCATCTACGGCACCGCCTGGCCGACGAAGGACGAGCTGCGCGCCTACCAGCAGCGCCTCGAGGAGGCCGCCAAGCGCGACCACCGCCGCCTCGGCAAGGAGCTGGACCTGTTCTCGTTCCCGGACGAGATCGGATCCGGCCTGTCGGTCTGGCATCCGCGCGGCGGCATCATCCGCGGCGAGATGGAGCAGCACGCCCGCCGCCGGCACATCGCCGCCGGCTACAACTACGTGTACACGCCGCACATCTCCAAGGAGGACCTGTTCCTCACCTCGAACCACCTCGTCACCTACCGCGACGGCATGTTTCCGCCGATCCGGATGGACGAGGAGCGCGACGAGGACGGGCACGTCACCAAGCAGGGCCAGGACTACTACCTGAAGCCGATGAACTGCCCGATGCATATCCTGATCTACAAGGAGCGTGCCCGCAGCTACCGCGACCTGCCGCTGCGGCTGGCAGAGAACGGCACCGTCTACCGCAACGAGCTCTCCGGAGCCCTGCACGGGCTCACGCGCGTGCGCGGCTTCACCCAGGACGACTCGCACCTGTTCGTCACGCCGGAGCAGCTGGAGTCCGAGGTCACCAAGGTCCTCGAGTTCATCCTGTCGATGCTGCGCGACTTCGGCCTCAGCGATTTCGAGCTCGAGCTCTCGATGCGCGACGACGAGAAGTCGAAGTGGATCGGATCCG
>JAFDWP010000229.1 GCA_018268435.1 Actinomycetota bacterium | reverse complement strand
GCCGACGGACCTGGAAGAATGGATCCGTGGCAACGGTCAATCCTCCGCGCGGGATGCGCGATTTCCTCCCCGCCGACAAGGCGCGCCGTGAGCGTGTGCTCTCCGTCATCCGCGAGCGCTACCGCGCGCACGGCTTCGACGAGATCGAGACGCCCGTGGTCGAGGAGTACGACCGGCTGCACGCGGGGATCGGCGGCGACAACGAGAAGCTGTCGTTCAACATCCTGCGCCGCGGGCTCGACGCCGAGGGGATCCACGCGGCCGCCGAGGATCCGGCCGCGCTCAGCGACCTCGGCCTGCGCTACGACCTGACCGTTCCGCTCGCACGCTTCTACGCGACCAACCGCGGCCAGCTGCCCGGCGTGTTCCGCTCGATCCAGATCGGCCCGGTGTGGCGCGCGGAGCGGCCGCAGAAGGGCCGCTACCGCCAGTTCGTGCAGTGCGACATCGACATCATCGGCGACGACTCCGCACGTGCCGAGGCCGAGCTCATCGTCGCCTCCCTCGACACGATCGACGCGCTGGGGCTCACCGGCGGCATGGTGCGCGTGAACGACCGCCGTGCCCTGGACTGGATGCTCGACTCGTTCGGCTTCGCCGAGGACGAGCGCCCCGGCGTGCTCATCACGATCGACAAGCTCGACAAGATCGGCGCGGACGGGATCGTCGCGGAGCTGCGCGAGCGCGGGGCGACGGCCGGGGCGGTGGACGCCTTCGCCGCGTTCCTGCGCCGCCCGCAGACGCTCGAGTACAACCCCTATGGCGAGCGGCAGATCCGCAAGGCGCTGCCGGAGAACGCCCCCGACGAGCTCGTCGCGCACCTGGTGGGCCTCGGTGAGGCCGTCGCCGCTGCGCGCCCTTCGACAGGCTCAGGGACCGAGTACGTCATCGATCCGATCCCGCTGCAGTTCGACCCCTTCCTGGTGCGCGGGATGGGGTACTACACGGGCACGATCATGGAGCTCGCGCACCCCTCGGTGGCCTACTCCCTGGGCGGCGGCGGACGGTACGACGGCATGATCGGGCGCTTCCTCGGACAGCAGGTGCCGGCGGTGGGCTTCTCGATCGGCTTCGAGCGCATCGTCGACCTGCTCGAGTCCGCGGACGCCGCGGCGGGGCAGGCGATCGTGCTCGTGCACGACGCCGAGGTGCCGGTCGCCGAGCTCGTCGCGCACAAGGCCGCGCTCATCGCCGGCGGCGCGCGGGTGCGGCTGGAACGGCGCACCAAGAACCTGAAGGCGCTGCTGGAGCGCGCCGCGGCCGACGGCTACACGGCGTTCGCCGCCGTGCGCGCGGGTGACGCGTCCGACGCCCTCGAGGTCAAGCCGCTGAGCTGAGCGGACCCGGCACGGGATCCGACCGGATCCCGTGCTCAGCTCTCCAGTGCGCTGAACGAGGCCGCCCACTCCGCCACACGGGCGGTGCTCTCCTCCTCGGAGAGGTCCTCCACGCGGGTCAAGATCGACCAGCGCACGCCGAACGGGTCCCGGATGCTCGCGTAGCGGTCGCCCGACACGAACGTCGACGGCGCCTCGCGCACGGTGGCCCCGGCGGCCACGGCGCGCTCGACGACCGCATCGACGTCCGGCACGTAGAGGCCCAGGGAGTAGCAGTCGGTCTCGCCGCCGGGTGCCGCGATGAGGCCGTACTCGGGGTTCGGGTCGCCCAGCTGCAGCATCCCGGCGCCGAAGTCGAGGTCGGCGTGCGCGACGACCCCGCCGAACTCGGTGACGTCGACCACGCGGGCGCCGAGCACGTCCCGGTAGAAGTCGATCGCGGCACGGGAGTCGGGGATGGTGAGGAACGGGGTGAGGGAGGTCGCCGAGTTCGGGCGGCCGTTGGTCGTGTACCGGCCGGTGACGCCGGGGGTGGGGGAGGTGTTCTCGCTCATGTCTCGACGCTACGGCGCGGCCGGGCACCCGGTCTTGGAGATTCGCGACACGGGGGAGCAGGCGGACGCGCGGAATCAGGCCAGGAGGGGCTGCGATCGCCTGATCCGGCGTGATCGCCTGTTCTCGCGCGGGGGAGGCGCGGGGGCGCGGGGGAGGCGCGGAGGGGCGGGGCGCGGCCGCGGTGCCCCGTGTCGGGGCCCCGTCCTAGGCTCGGGGGCATGGTCGATCCGACGCGCGGCGTGCTGTACCCCGCCCGCCTGCCGCAGCTCCATCGCCTCCCGCCGCCGGCCGACGCGGCAGAGCTCGTGCAGTGGATCTGGATCCCGGAGTGGGACATCGAGCCGGGGCGCTCGTCGCGGCAGGAGCTCGTGTCGTACCCCGCGCTCAACCTGGTTGTGGAGCAGGACGGCGCCGTGCTGTCCGGGGCCACGACGCGCGTCGGCTCCCGGGACCTCGTCGGCCGGGGCTGGGCGGTCGGCGCCCTGCTGCGCCCCGCCGCGGCCGCGGCGCTGACCGAGGCGCCGAGCGCGCTGCTCGACCGGGTGCAGCCGTTCGTCGCGCCCGATCTGGTGGCGGCGGTCGCGCGGGCCATGCGCTCGGGCGAGGGACATCGCGAGCGCGCTGCCGCGGTGCTCTGCTCCTGGCTGCGGGAACGCGCGGGCGCGGTGACGACGACCCGGCGGCAGGCGAACGCGATGGCGGATCTGCTGATGTCGGATCCGTCCGTGCGCACCCCCGAGCAGGCGGCCGCCCGGCTGGCGGTCTCGGTCCGCACCCTGCAGCGGATGGCGCACCGGCACGTGGGGCTCGCTCCCGCGGCGATCATCCGCCGCGGCCGGCTGCAGGAGGCGGCGGAGCGGATCCGCACCGACCCGCACGCCGACCTGGCGGCCGTCGCGGCCGAGCTCGGCTACGCGGATCAGGCGCACCTCGCCAACGACTTCCGCGCCGTGCTGGGCTTCACGCCGTCGTCGTACCGGGCCGGGGCCCGCACGTGAGCGCCCCGGCCCGGCCGGTCAGCTCTTCGCCGCGGTGACGCGCTTCTTCTCGCGGACGTAGACCTCGCGGCGCACGCGCGCGACCACGTCGCCGGAACGGTCCGTGATCTCGGTCTCGAACCACTCGAGCACCTTGGCTCCGCCCTCGGCGCGACGGCGGAGCTCGGCGACCCGTGCCGCGGGGACGTCGAACCGCGCGGTGAGCACGCCCCGCCCCGGCTTGACGAACTCGATCTCGGCGCGGGTGTCCCAGACGACGTAGTCGCGGCCCAGCTGGTGCATGACGAGCATGAAGAAGTACGGATCCGTCATCGCCTGCATGGATCCGCCGAACGCGGTCTTCACGTAGTTGCGGGTCAGGAGGTTCACGTGCAGCTCGACCGTGGCGTGCGTCCAGTCCTCGCTGTAGCGGCGCACCCGGATGCCGCTGAACAGGTTGGGGACCCACAGGCTCATGCCGACGGCCAGACGGCGGGGAGTGATGCGCATCCCGTCAGTCTCCCGGAGCGGCCGCGCGGAGGAGGAATCCGATGGATCCCTTCCACAATTGATCTAGTTGTCCTAGAATAATTGCACAGGAGGTGAGGGTGATGCTGATCCGGATCGACGCCGACAGTGCGCAGCCCCTGTTCGCGCAGATCGCGGCGTCGGTGCGCGCGGAGGTGCTCGCCGGACGGCTGCGGCCCGGGGCGCGCCTGCCCGCCGCGCGCGAGCTCGCCGACGCGATCGAGGTCAACGTGCACACCGTGCTGCGCGCCTATCAGGAGCTGCGCGACGAGGGACTCGTCGACCTGCGTCGCGGGCGCGGGGCCGTGCTCTCCGCGTCGGCGGAGCCGCTCGCCGAGCTCGCCGACGACATCGCCGCTCTCGTGCGCCGGGGCGCCGCCCTCGGCGTCAGCCCCGCCACGCTCGCGGCGCTGGTCGCCGCACAGGAATGAGGAGGATCCCATCATGAACGCCCGTCCCGGTCCTGCCGCGCAGGACGTCACCGCGATCCCGGCCCGCGACCTGCGCCGGGCGCGTCTGATGGCGCTGATCCTGGGCGTCGGCGTGCCCCTCGTGCTCTCCGGCGTGGTGCTGGCCCTGGTGCTGTCCTGGCTGCCCGAGCTGCCCACCCCGGCCGCGACGCACTGGGGCCCGTCCGGTGTGGACGGGTTCGGCCCGCCCGTCACCTTCGTCTGGCTGACGGTGCTGCTGGGCTTCGCGATCCCGGCGGTCCTCACGATCACGACGGTGATCGGGGTGCGCGACCACTGGGGCGGCGGCGTGCGGCTGCTCGTCGGGATGGCGCTCGGGATCTCCGGGCTCAGCGCCGTCATCGCCCTGAGCGCGGTGGGCGCGCAGCGGGGGCTCGCGGATGCGAAGCAGGTCGACGACCTCGGGCCCGCGATGCTGGTCGGCTTCGGGGTGTTCGTCGTGTTGATCGGGCTCGGCTGGCTGCTGCAGCCGCACATCCGCCCCGCTCCGGCCGCACCGCTGCAGCCCGTGCACGTCGACGCGATCGCGCGCGGGGAGCGCGTCGTCTGGCTCACGACCGCGACCCTGTCCCGCCGGGCGATGATCCTGATCGCGCTGCTCATGGTGGTCGTGGTCGGCGTCACGGCGTTCATGGCGCTCCGGTTCACGGACCGGATGTGGGTGCCTGTGCTGACCCTGGTGTTGCTCGGCGGGGCGTTCGCGTCCTCCGCGTCGTTCCGGGTGCGGGTCGGTCCCGACGGACTCGACGTGCGCTCTCAGATCGGGATTCCGCGCGTGCGGGTCCCGCTCGACGAGATCGTCTCGGTGCGGGCCGTCGAGTGCAACCCGTTCGGCGAGTTCGGCGGCTTCGGCTGGCGTCTGGGCCTGGACGGACGCACCGGCATCGTGCTGCGCCGCGGCCCCGCGATCGAGGTCGAGCGCCGCGACAAGCGCCCGCTCGTCGTCACGGTCGACGGCGCGGCCGTCGGAGCCGCGGTGCTGCAGGCGTATCTGGACGGCGCCCACGCCCCCGCCGCGCCCGGCGGCGCGGAGCAGGACCATGAGTGACGGGATCGCGGTGAGCGCCGGGGAGGCTCCCGCCGCGCCCGAGCAGACGGTGCGGATCGGCGTCGGCGCGATCGTCGCCTACGCGGTGCTCGCGCTCGGTCTCGCCTGGCTGGTGGCGCTGCCGCTGTGGCTCGGGCGCGGCCTGGGCGAGCCGTACGCGGTGCCGCTGATGACGGCGATGATGTACACGCCGGCCGTCGCCGTGCTGGTGGTGCTCGCGGTGCTCCGTCCGATCCCGAAGGGGCGACGGCTCCGGTTCCTCGGCATCTGGCCGCTGCGGCCGGCGAAACGCGTGATCGGGATGGTCGTGCTCGGGCTGCTGGGGCCGCCCGTGCTGGTGCTGGCGTCCGTCGCGGTCGCGGCGCTGTGCGGCTGGCTCCGCGTCGATCTCGCCGGATTCTCCGGCTTCTCCGAGCTGCTCGCGGCGCAGGTGCCGGCCGGGACGCCGCTGCCGCCGCCCGCCGTGCTGATCGCGGCGCAGGCCGTGAGCATCCCCGTGGCCGCCGCGACGCTCAATGCGCTCGCCGCGTTCGGCGAGGAGGTCGGCTGGCGCGGCTTCCTGGTTCCCGCCCTGCGCCGCTGGGGCACCTGGCCCGCCCTGCTGATCAGCGGCGCGATCTGGGGGCTGTGGCACGCGCCGATCATCCTGCTCGGGTACGACTTCGGCCGCACCGACGCCACCGGGGTGCTGCTGATGGTCGGTGGATGCGTCGTGTGGGGCGTGCTGTTCGGCTGGCTGCGCCTGCGCTCCGCGTCGCTCTGGCCCGCGGTGTTCGCGCACGGTGCGCTGAACGCGTCCGCGGCGATGTACCTGTGGTTCTTCGCCTCTGGATCCCGGCCGGATCCCGCCCTCGTGCTGCCGCTCGGCGTCGCGGGCTGGATCGTCGGCGCCGTCGTGATCGTGGTGCTGGCGCTCAGCCGCGGGTTCGGCCGGCAGCCGGAGCTCGCCGCCGATCGCCCGCGCTCTTGATCGCCGCCGCGGAACCGGTGAAGCTGGGCGCATGGCGGAATCGAAACCCGAGATCTGGCGTGCCGTCGACGAGTACCTGGCCGAGACCCTGGTGGGACACGACCCGGCCCTCGAGGCCGCACTGCGTGCGCAGCAGCAGGCGGGCATGCCCGCGATCGAGGTCGCGCCGGTCAGCGGCAAGCTGCTGAACCTGCTGGTGCGGATCTCCGGATCCCGCAGGGTGCTGGAGATCGGCACGCTCGGCGGCTACTCCACGATCTGGATGGCACGCGCCGTCGGCGACGAAGGGCGGGTCGTCACGATCGAGGCGGAGCCGGACAACGCCGCCGTCGCGCGCGCGAGCATCGACGCCGCCGGGGTGGGGGAGCTCGTCGAGATCCGGATCGGGCGCGCCGCCGAGGTGCTCCCCGCGCTCGCCGCCGAGGAGCCTTTCGACCTCGTCTTCATCGACGCCGACAAGGAGTCCAACACGATCTACCTGGACTGGGCCGCGCGGCTCGGCCACCCCGGCACGGTCGTCGTCGTGGACAACATCGGCCGCGACGGCGACATCGTGGACCCGTCGTCGTCGGACTCCATGGTGACCGGCACGCGCGCGGGGCTCGAGATGCTGGGACGGGATCCGCGGTTCGACGCGACCGCGCTGCAGACCGTCGGCGTCAAGGGCTGGGACGGCGTCGCGATCGCGCTGGTCGTCTGAGCGCATCCGGACACACCGCGCCGGGCGGTGCGGTTGGAGCCGGATCGGGTCACAATGGACGCGTGACGCAACCGGTGGGGCTGAGCGGACGGCCGATGACGCCGCCGCCCGGTGTGTCCGCCGAGGAGCGCCTGATCGCGCGGTTCCATCCGCATGCGCGGCACCTGATCTGGTCGGCGCTGCTGCTCGTCGCCGTGGCCGGCGCCACCGGGTACTTCACCGGCAACCTGCCCGCCCCGGTCTCCGGCTGGGCCAAGGACTGGATGCTGTGGGCGGCCGCCGGGGCCCTGGTGCTGCTGTTCGT
>JAFDWP010000228.1 GCA_018268435.1 Actinomycetota bacterium | reverse complement strand
GTTCTTCTACCTGGGCGCGATCGTCTCGGCGGTGATCTACGGCAACGTGTACGGCGCGCGGGCGACGACCGACGGGCTGCACACCCTGGGCTGGGTCGTGGTCGGGATCGCCGCGGTCTTCCTGCTCATCACGGTCTTCGACCGCTCGCTCGCCCGCATCGGCCGCCCCGCGCGCTGAGCGAGCGCACCCCCGGTCCCTGAGCGAGCGCACCCCCGGTCCCTGAGCGGACGCACCCCCCCGGTCCCTGGGCGAGCGCGCCCCCGGTCCCTGGGCGAGCGCAGCGAGACGAAGGGCGTCACCCCTCCCGCAGATGCCGCCACCAGGTGATGCCGGTGCCGACGCGCATGAACCCGTGCCGGGCGTAGAGGAGCTCACCCTCCGACGTCGCGTTCAGCACCGCCTCGCGGGCGCCGGCCCGTGCGGCGGCGGCGCAGACCGCCGCGAGCAACCCGGATCCGAGGCCCCGGCGGCGGAACGCGGGCCACACCGTCATGTCGAACACTCCGGCGAGCGCCCCGGTGCGGAACGACCATGCGCGCCCCGCGAACCGGCCCGACTCCGCATCGCGCGCCCCCGCACACCACGCGATCGGGGGCTCGACGCGGGCGAGGGCGAGCCGGTCCTGCTCGAAGGCGCCGGCGACCGAACCGGGTTCGCGGATCAGCGCGATCCGCGGGTCTTCCGCGACGGCGATCCCCTCCAGCGGACGGGACATCCAGCACGGCGCCCAGCCGCGGTCGAACCCGGCTTCGGCCAACGGCGCCTCGTCGACCCCGGTGCCGAGCCACACCCCGACGATCCGGAGCTCGCGCTCCCGCGCCCGCGCGACACCGCGGCGCAGCGCGGCGGCCGTCACCTCGGCGGGGAACATCAGGTTCATCCCATCGGGACCGTCGGTCCAGACGAGGCCGTCCTCCACGAGGCACTCGCCCCCGAGCGTCTCCGCCCGCGCCCGGAACCACTCCGTCTGCACCCGCTCGCACTCCGCCACGGTGGCCATGGCCCCAGTCTGACGCACAGCGCCCCCATCTGCGGCCGGCCCTCGCGTCGGCCCGTTCTCAGGATCATTTCGCCAGATCCGCGGAATTGCCACAGGGATCCGCGCGTTCTCCGAATTCCATCCTGAGAACGGTCACCCGGCCCGGCGTGACCGCGGCGCCAGCGCGTCGAGGACCCGGGCGATCGAGACCCGGATCCCTCCGGAATCGTCGAGGACGTCGGCGGCGGTGAACCGCAGGGTGACGTAGCCCTGCGCGGCGGCTTCGACGTCCCGGTGCCGATCCTGCACCTGCTTGTCCCAGCCCTCGTGAAAGCGCCGGCCGTCGCACTCGATGATCAGCCATCCGTCGACCACGAAGTCCACTCGACCCACGCCGACGATGGTGACCTGCGTGCGAACGTTGACGGGGAGCGTGCGCAGGATCAGGCGCATCAGCGTCTCCGGCCCCGACTCGGCGGATCCGTCGACCATTCTCCGAAGGATCCTGAGCCGCGCCGGCAGGCTCCGGAAGACCGCATCGGCCTCGTCCTCGGTGAGCAGGCGCAGATGCAGAAGGCTGTCGATGGTGGCGATGGCCTCGCGCGGTTTCTGGCACAGCACCGCGTGGATCGCGGCATCGCGGATGGCGACCGCATGTCGGCCCAGCGGGTGCGCCGTCATCCTGCGCCAGTGCACGACGGCGCCCGGCGAGAAGCGGCCCGCGTTCGGCGACACCCGAACGTGCACCCGCGGGGTGTCCTTGATGAAGACCCCGAGCAGCACGAGCAGCGCCAGGCAGTCCAGCCGGCCTCCGGACCGGACCGCCGCGATCACCGGCGCCGGGGCGTCCGAACGGAGATAGCGGTTGCGGCGCGCACGCACGAGCACACCCGCGGCGAGCGCGGCCCGGAGCGTCCGCCGGTCGAACCCGCGCTCCTTCAGCTCGGCCCACGAGAACACGGCCTGGGCGCGGAGCCGCCGGAGCGCCTCCGCCGATTCCTCGACATCGTTCATGCCGGAATCGTGGCGAGGCCGGCGGCTCGGTGAGGAGCCGGCTCCGCAATCGGTGCACTGTCGATCCCGGCCGCCGCCTGTGCGGACCGATCGGATCCGCCGCACCCTCTCGCAGTCACGCACGAGCCCCGGCCCGTTCTCAGGACGGATTCGCCCGAACCCACCGAAACCGCCCCGAAAACCGCCGATCAGAGAAATTCATCCTGAGAACGGGCCCGCGGCGCCCGAGCCCACGCCGAAACGCCCCGTCGGCGCCCTACCCGCCGGCGGGCGGGGTGCGCTTCGAGTCCGCCAGCTCGTCGACCACGAGCGAGCGCTCGTCGATCGTGCCGTTGCGGTACGCCTGCCGTCCCACCATGTGCGCCGACAGGGGCGCCGTCGCGAACTGCATCAGCACCACCGGCGCGACGAGCAGCAGCCCCAGCACGATGCCCACCACGGAGCGCTGCGAGAGCGCGATCGCCAGGCAGATCAGCAGCAGGCCGAGCACCTGCGGCTTGGTCGCCGCGTGCAGCCGGTTCGGCACGTCGCGCAGCCGCAGCAGTCCGATCGCCGCAGTCAGGCACAGCAGCGCGCCGATCAGCACGAGGATCCACACGGCGGTGTCCACGACCGCATCCGGGATGCGCAGCTCGAAGATGTTCATCGCTCTCCCCCGCTCCTGTCGACGCCGCTCATGAGGGCGTGTTGTCCCTCCGCGCGACGTAGCGCGCCACCGAGATGGATCCGAACACGCCCACCGCGGCGACCACGATGAGCACCGGCAGCGTGCGGGTGTGATGGTTGATCGCCATGTCCGCGCCGAGCACGCACATGACCTCGGTGAGCAGCACGTCGGCGGCGACCGCACGGTCGAGGATCGACGGCCCGATCACGATGCGGATCACGGCGAGGATCGCGGCGACCGCGAACACGATCATGATGACCAGCAGCAGCGGATTCACGGGCGGGCCTCCCTCTCGGCGCGCTCATCGGCGCGCAGCTGCGCGGCCTGCGCCGGCGAGCCCAGGGCGCGCACGATGCGGCGCTCCCAGCGCAGCACGCCGGCGCGCTGGCGCTCCACGTCCTCGAGCGAGCGCACCCCGATCACGTGCAGGTACAGCGTGCGGCTGTCGCGCTCGGCCTCGACCACGAGCGATCCCGGGATCAGCGACGAGGTGACCGCGACGTGCGTCATCACAAGGTCGTCGGCGTAGCGCAGCGGGACCGCGATGATGGCGGCGCCCGGGGGGCGGCGCGGATCCAGCACCTGCCACGCGACGCTGAGCGAGCCGTGCACGACGGCGGCGAGGAACTGCACCGCCAGCAGCGCCGCCCACCACAGGTTGATCCGCCCGGACAGCTCGATCGTCGGCAGCCGGAACACGCGCGTCACGAACAGCGCCACGGCGATGCCGGTCAGCGCCGACAGCACCGTGAACTGGCCCCACAGCATCATCCACAGCACGATCAGCCAGAGCAGGAACGGCAGCCGCAGCGCGACGCCGCGCCAGAGGGCCCGGTTCGTCACGGGGCTCATGAGGAGGCCTCGTCCCCGTCGAGGGTGTCGAGATGCACCGGCTGAAGCAGGTTCGCGCCGATCCGCTCGCAGAGACCGTAGATCGGCCCCGCGAAGACGGTGAGGGCGAGGGTGACCGCCACCATCCCACCGGTTGCGAAGGTCATGATGGTGGGGATCCGGCGCCGCTCCTGCTGCTCGTCGGCCGCGGGAGCCGCACCGAGGTGCGCGATGCGCTCGTTCTCGATCTCCTCCGGCGTCTCGTCCTTGCTGCGCCAGAACGCGAGGTTCCACGCGCGCATGAGGGCGTACAGCGTCAGCAGCGAGGTGAGCACACCGCCGACGATGAGCACCCAGATGAGCGGCGTCGCGACCTGGGCGGCCGCCTGGA
Source organism: Actinomycetota bacterium (assembly GCA_018268435.1). Classification (GTDB taxonomy): domain Bacteria; phylum Actinomycetota; class Actinomycetes; order Actinomycetales; family Microbacteriaceae; genus Microbacterium. The sequence goes on along the minus strand of JAFDWP010000228.1, from coordinate 1,581 downwards.
ACAGCGCGAACTTGCCGATGAAACCCGAGAACGGCGGGAGTCCGCCGAGGTTGATCGCCGGCACGAAGTACAGCACGGCGATGAGCGGCGCCGCCTTCATGAGCCCGCGCACCTTGAGGATCGAGGTGCTGCCCGCCCGGCGCTCGACGAGCCCTACGGCGAGGAACAGGGTCGTCTGCACGATGATGTGGTGCACGATGTAGTACACCGTGGCGCCGATCGCGGCGGGCGTCGCGATCGCCAGCCCGAACACCATGTAGCCCACGTGGCTGACCAGCGTGAACGACAGGATCCGCTTCAGCTCCGCCTGCGCGACCGCGCCGAGGATGCCGATCACCATCGTCGCGAGCGCCACGATCATGAGCAGCGTGTTGATGCTCGACACGTTGAACAGCTGCGTCTCGGTGCGGATCAGCGCGTACACGCCGACCTTGGTGAGCAGGCCAGCGAACACCGCCGTGACCGGGGCCGGGGCGGTCGGGTACGAGTCGGGCAGCCAGAACGACATCGGGAACACCGCCGCCTTGATGCCGAAGGCGACGACGAGCATGAGGTGCAGCACGAGCTGGGTGCTGGGCGGGATCTCACCGATGCGCTCCGCGATCTGCGCCATGTTGACGGTGCCCAGCGCGGCGTAGATGAGCGCGATCGCCACGAGGAACAGCACGGAGGACACGAGCGAGACGACGATGTAGACGGCGCCGGTGCGGATCCGCGACTCCGTGCTGCCCAGCGTGATGAGCACGTACGAGGCGACCAGCAGGATCTCGAAGCCGACGTAGAGGTTGAACAGGTCGCCGGCGATGAACGCGTTGAAGATGCCCGCCGCGAGGATCAGGTACGACGGGTTGAAGATCGAGATCGGGGTCTCCTCCACGCCGTCGGCGGCTCCCTGGCCCACGGAGAACAGCAGCACCGCGACGAGGACGATGCTCGACACGAGCACCAGGAGGGCTGCGAGCCGGTCGACGTACAGCACGATCCCGAACGGGGCGGGCCAGCCGCCGACCATCACGGCGATCGGCTTGGTCTGGTCCACGACGACGAGCAGCGTCGCGGCGATCACCGAGACCGCGGCGAGCGTGGCGACCGTGACGACGACCTGCACGCGAGGGCTGCGCCCGAACACCAGCGTGACCGCGGCGCCGAGCAGCGGCAGGGCGACGAGCAACGGGACGAGGGCGTTCATCGGTCCTCCTCCCCCTCGGCCGGCGGACCGGCGGCGTCTGGGAGGTCCACCGGGGCGTCGTCGACGAGCGCGGCGTGATCCTTCGCGTGCAGGATCCGGATCGGCGCGGTCGCCAGCCCCACGAAGTCCGTGGTCGCGTCCTCGTCGTCGAGGTCGACCTCGTCGTCCATGAGGTCCTCCTCGATCTCCGTGCGCTCGCGCAGGGCGATGTCGGCCTCGTCGTCCTCGACGGTGTCGGCCTTGCCCAGCTGCCAGGAGCGGTAGATCAGGGCGAGGAGGAAGGCGGAGACGGCGAACGTGATGACGATCGCGGTGAGCGTGAGCGCCTGCGGGAGGGGATCGCTCACGAGCCCCGCTGCGCCGAAGAACGGCGCCCTGCCCGGTCGGCCCAT
>JAFDWP010000227.1 GCA_018268435.1 Actinomycetota bacterium | reverse complement strand
CAGCGACGAGATGACGGGCGGCCGGCTCAGTGCGCCGGGCGCTCGACCGCGACCTCGTTGCCGTCGCGATCGACGATCTTGCCGTCGACGACCGAGTCGCCGTCCTCGAACGCGTCGAGGTATGCGACCGGGATGCTGCGCGTCGGCGCCGAGACGAAGGCGTTCTTCTGCTTGGCGTTGCCGAGGTGGTTGAACAGCAGGTTCAGCAGGATCGCTGTGACCGCGGCCGAGCTGATGCCCGAGTGGAAGATGGTCACGAACCACGCCGGCATCTGCGCGTAGATCGTGGGGACCGCGATCGGCAGCATGCCCACCGCGAGCGACGAGGCGACGATCACGAGGTTCATGTTGTCCCTGTACTCGACCTTGGCGAGCGTGCGGATGCCGGACGCCGCGACCGAGCCGAACAGCACGAGGCCGGCACCGCCGAGCACGGGCGACGGGATGGCGCCGACGACGCGGCCGAGCACGGGCAGCAGGCCGAGGATGACGAGCACGCCACCGCCGGCGGTCACCACGAACCGGCTCTTGACGCCGGTGATCGCGACCAGGCCGACGTTCTGGGCGAAGGCGGACTGCGTGAACGTGCCGAAGATCGGCGACACCGCGCTGGAGAGCATGTCGGCGCGCAGACCCGCGGCGATGCGCTTGGAGTCGACCTTCGTGCCCACGATCTCGCTCACGGCGAGGATGTCGGCCGTGGTCTCGGTCAGCGTCACCAGGATCACGATGAACATCGAGATGATGCCGGCGAGCTCGAACGTCGGCAGCCCGAAGCCGAAGATCTGCGGCAGGGCGAAGATCGGGCCGTCGCCGACCTTGCTGAAGTCGGCCTTGCCCATGAAGACCGCGACGAGCGTGCCGAGCACGATCGAGAGCAGGATCGCGAGGCGCGAGATCGCGCCCACCGGGATCTTGCTGAGCACCAGCACGATCACGAGCGTGATGCCGGCCAGCAGCAGGTTGTCGGCGGGCGCGCCCTTGGCCGCTGCACCCTCGCCCGTGCCGACGATCCAGCCGGCCGCGACGGGCAGCAGGCTGAGACCGATCGTGGTGATCACGGTGCCGGTGACGACCGGCGGGAAGAAGCGGATGACCGTGGCGAACACCGGCGCGATGAGCAGGCCGATGACCGATGCGGCGATCACGGATCCGAACACCGCCGGAAGGCCGCCGCCGCTCGTGACGATCGCCCCCATCGTGGCGACGCCCGCGAACGAGACGCCCTGCACGAGCGGCAGCTGGGATCCGAAGAACGGGATGCCGACCGTCTGCAGGATCGTCGCGAGACCGCCCATGAACAGGCACGCGGCGATGAGCACGCCGATCTCGCCGGCCGAGAGCCCCGCGATCTGCCCGATGATGAGCGGCGGGGCGATGATGCCGCCGTACATCGTGAGCACGTGCTGGATGCCGTAGCCGATCGTCGCGCCGATCGGCAGCCGCTCGTCCTCGGGACGGGCGAACTCCTTCTTCTGCTTGGTAGTCACTTCGACCTCTTCGTCGGGGCAGGCACCGGGTGAGCGGGGCCGGCCGTCCGCAACGCCGCTGTGGCGGTTCGACGACCGATGCCTTCGCCGCCTCGCAAGCGGGGCGGGATGCTGTTAGTCCCGGTGCGTCTCCGGCTCTGGAGACTCCCTCAGGCTAACCACGGGGCTCCATGCAGGTCAAGCATTTTTTCCGAATCTTGGAGTGAGATTTTCATAATGTGGATATATGCACGGACTCGCATCCGTGCCCCGACCGACGGAAAGGGGCTCGGATCAGGAAGATCCGGGCCCCTTTCGCGTCACGGCGTGCGTCAGTCGTCGAGCAGCTCCGCCTCGATCGTGTCGTCGTCCTCGTCGGCCGGTGCGTGCGGCGTCGCGGGGCCGTCGCTCGTGAGCACGAGCGAGGATCCGTCGGCCGCGACGTCCACCCGCACCACGTCACCATCGTGCACCCGGCCCGACAGCAGCGCCGACGCGAGCCGGTTCTGCACCTCGTTCTGGATGAGCCGGCGCAGCGGACGCGCACCGAACACCGGGTCGTAGCCGCGCTCCGCAAGCCAGGCGCGGGCGTCGGGGGTGACCGCGAGCGTCAGCCGGCGGTCGGAGAGCCGACGCTGCAGCTGATCGATCGTGAGCTCCACGATCTGCGCGAGGTCGTCCTCCGTGAGGGCGGAGAACATCACGATGTCGTCGAGACGGTTCACAAACTCGGGCTTGAACGCCTGTCGCACGAGCGCCATCACGGCGTCGCTCTTCTCCTCGGGGGTGAGCGTCGGATCGATCAGGATCGGGGATCCGATGTTGCTGGTGAGGATCAGGATCACGTTCGAGAAGTCGACCGTGCGGCCCTGGCCGTCGGTGAGACGCCCGTCATCCATGACCTGCAGCAGCACGTCGAACACCTCGGGGTGCGCCTTCTCGACCTCGTCCAACAGCACGACGCTGTAGGGCCGCCGGCGCACGGCCTCGGTGAGCTGGCCGCCCTGCTCGTATCCGACGTATCCGGGAGGGGCGCCGACGAGACGGGAGACCGAGTGCTTCTCGCCGTACTCCGACATGTCGAT
>JAFDWP010000226.1 GCA_018268435.1 Actinomycetota bacterium | reverse complement strand
GCAGGGTCAGGACTGAGCGGATCATCGGTCGGTACTCCGTCGTCTCGATCGTGAGGGTTGTCTTGTCGCGGATCACGTCCATCGGGATCCGCTGGGGTGTCCTGACGGTATCTCGGGCGTTCGACTTGTTCCTGTGCAAGATGCATCTTGCGGTGGGGAGAAGATGTGCAAAAGAATGAAATTGCAGGCGAAGGGCATTCCGCGCTTCGGTGTCCTGCGAGATGTCGGGCATCGAACAGGAGGGAGTGGCATATGCGGATCGGGATCAGCGTGCATCACGACCGGATCGCGGCCGTCGCGTTGTACCCCGACGGAACCTGCTCGGCGTACGAGACTCTCGTCGTCGCCGATGGCTTCGAGGCAGCGCTCGACCGGCTCTTCGCGCAGCGCGGGTTGACCGGCGCCTCCGTGCGCTCGATCACCTTCGATCTGAGCGCGGTACTCGACCCGAACCGGACGAGTGCGCTCACTGTCGTCAGGATCGCGCCGCGGCCGCCCATCGATCGCGGCGACGAGCCGCTCGTGGGTGATGCTCCGATCATGCATGTGCGCGGCGGTCACACGACCTTGGGGGAGGAGCTCGCCCCCTTCGACGCCAGCACCCTCCATGCGGATGCGCCGAGGATCCCTGCGGGTTCCCGCGTTGTGATCACGAGTGTCGGGGCGCTCATGAACCCGGCCCATGAGCTCGTGGCCGGCGAGATCCTGCTCGATCATGATGCGACGCTGGGCGTGACCTTCTCGCACGCATTCGACGGCAACTCGTTCGCGACGCGGGAGCGTACGGCGGTGCTCAACAGTGCCTTGGCGTCCGGCACAGAACCGCTCGCGACGTCCGTGGCGCTGGTTGCGGGCCGTTGCTTCCCCGAGGCGAGGCTGTTCGTCACTCGGAATGACGGAGGCCGGGTACCTCTGAGCCGGCTTCCGACGGCGCCGGTGCACTCCGCATTCTCCGGTGCCTCGATCGAGTTCCTCGGTGCTGCGGCATTCTGCCGCCTCAACGAGGGGGACCTCCTCCTCGCTCGCGGGGACGACCTGCTGCTCGGCTCGCTGCGCGCGGGAGTGCCCGCCGTCATGCCTCAGCTTGCGCGGGGCGGGATGCGACTCGCCACCCCGGCCGCCCATCTGGTGCCCGCGACCGAGATCCTGCTCAACGGACGCGTTCCGAGCCCGCGGCTCGTGCGCGTGTGCGGCGCCCAGCTGCCCGATTGGCTCAAGTACGGCGACGTCGTCGAGACGGAGATCGACCTGCGTGCGCTGGGAGCCGCATGCGCGCCTCTCTCCGACTGGGCACTGGGCACCGTGGGCGCCGGAAGTGCCGCAGAGATGGCGAACGAATTGCAGGCGGCCGAGGCCAGAGTCCGTGCCAGGCTCGCCGGGTTCGGCGCACCGCCGTCCTCCGTGCGGATCCTCGAATCGCGATTCGTGGCGACCACCTATGAGCACGCGCGCGTGATCTCGGTGCGGGTGCGCGGAGTGGCCGGCGACCCGGTCGGCGGGTTGCTGAAGGCGGAAAGGACGACGCATGCTGTTGACGTCTGAGGATGTCCGGCATCTGCGCACCGGGGCACTCTTCCTCGCCTGCGCGGCGGATGCAGAATGGTGCGACGAGCAACAGGACCGGATCCTCACACGGATGTCGGCGGGGGCGCAGGGCCCAGAACTCCTGTCGGTTCAGGACTTCGCCGATGATGCGCTCGTCGTTGCGGTGGGCTTTGTCAACAACGGTCTGCCGCTCTCCGAACTCCGGCCGGCAGGAGACGAGTTCGTCAGCAGCGTCGAGATGTTGGAGCGGGAGCTCGGGCGGCGGATCGAGGGGCTTTTCCCGCTCGCCGCCGCGAACGTGAACTCCATGGTGCCGCTTCTGACCGGGATGCAGCTCAAGCGGCCTGTGGTCGACGCAGACCCTATGGGGCGGGTGTTTCCGCTCCTGAACCAGTCCGTCTTCACACTCGCGGGGATGCCGGCCGGACCGCTGGCAGCAACGGGGCCCGTCGGTGAGACCGCGCTCGTGAGAGTCGGCGAGCCGCGCAGGGCCGAACGCCTGGTGCGGGCGCTCGCCGGTGAGTTCGGCGGCTGGTCTGCCACGGCGCTCTACCCGATGACCGCGCTCGAACTCGCGCGCACAGGCGTCATCGGCAGCGTGTCGCGCATGGTGCGTATCGGTCGTATCCTCGAGTCTTCCCGCAGTACGCAGGAGAAGCACGAGTTGCTCAAGCGCGGAGAAGGCGTACGCCGGATCATCCGTGCAAGGGTGACCGACGTCGCAGGTCTCTCGCGGCCGGCGCCGAGCGGAGAGCCTGACCATCCCTCGAGCGTCGTTCTCGTCGAGGAGGCGCAGGGCCGCTTCGTCCAGCTTGAGATCCAGAACGAGCTGCTGATGCTCATGGTCGACGGAACCGTCGACGCCGTGATCCCGGACATCATCACGATGCTCCATCCGGATGACGGCCGGGTCGCCAGCCTCGACGACCTCTGGGTCGGCAACACCCTCGACCTCGTCGTGCTCCCCGCCGCCGCGCAGTGGTACACCCCTCAGGGACGACGACTCGCCGCACCTGAGACACTGCACGCGTTGCTCCCCGACCATGGAAGGAGCAGCCCGTGAATCGCACTCGCGTAGGAGCCGTCGAGCTGCGTGACCTCACGAATGCCCGCGAGCTCGACGGGCTCGTCGTGCTCCACCTCGTCTCAGAGCGCAGCCCCGTGCGCGACCTTGCGCTGCTCTCCGACCTTGAGGACATCGGCGCCGTGGGGCCCGACACGATGATCCTGCTCGCTCCGGGAGAGGCCCGCGGTGGATGGGTGATCTCCGCCGCGCTCCGATATGCCTGGGAACGACGAGCGTGCGCGGTCATCATTCCCGAGCAGCCGTTCACGACCTCCGTGATCGAGCTCGCGAAGCGCCTCGAGGTGTCGCTGTTCAGCACGCGTCGAGACATGACCAGACTCGCACTCGACGTCGCGATCCAGATCGGTGCGGCTCGTGCCGAATCGGCAGTCCGGGTACGGTCGGTCGTCGAGCGCCTCGCCGCGGCGGGCGATCCGGCGCAGGCCGTGGCACTGCTCTCGGCCGAACTGGACGGAGCGCGGGTGTGGATCGAGTCCGCGGGAGTGCGGACGTTCTCCGCGCCGTCCGGGCAGGGCTTGGAGCAGGTTCCGACTGGCGGACTCCCGATGACGCTCGTGCGGGCGCCTCTCTCCCCGCGGGATGGCGAACACGAGACGGTTCTCACCGAGGTCCCTGCAGCCACGGCGGGATTCGCCGAGGCACTGCTCGCCGGATCAGCACCCTCGCTCCGGGCGTTGATGTTGGAGCTCAGGCTCGCCGCGACGCATGCGTCGCTGCCTGCCGTCGCCATCACGGCACTCACAGGCTCCGCGCCCGTTTCCGGCTTCGACGAGCCCGCGCTCGGGGGTTCGGTCTCTGATGCATCCGGACTGTTCGAGGACGCGTTCCTCGCGGTCTGCCTGCTCTCGGACGAACCGGATCGACTCGGCGCACTGGTGCATCAGCTCTGGCACCTTGCCTTCCCCGATTCGCCCCTCGCTCGATTCGACGGCGGGTGGATCGGGTTTCTCCCCGCGGCCGATCCTCAGCGAGTCAGGGAGGGCCTGGACCGAGTGCGGCACGGCCTCGTGCGTACCGCGGGGCTGCCATTGGCGGGCGGAGCTTCCCAGGTGCATCGTTCACCGGGAACCGCGCGACACGCGGTCCGTGAAGCGTGGCTCGCAGCACGCCTTGCAGATCCGGCCTCGGATGCGCCTCGGGCGAATGCGTTCGTGGATTTCGACCGGATCCCGTCGCGCCTCGTCGGTCGGCTCGTGCCGCTCGACCTTGCGGGACAGCTCATCGAGGTGCTGTATCCGCGGCTCATGGCTGATCCAGCCGCCGAACAGATCATGGACGCCGTACTCGCATTTCTCTCCGAGCGTGGTTCGGTCTCGGCCGCCGCCGCACGGCTCGGCGCACATCGGAACACTGTGCAGACGAGGCTGCAGAAAGCGGAGGCGCTCGGCATACCGCTGTCGGATCCGGCCGAGATCCTGCCCGCGCATCTCCTCCTCGCCGCAGTGCGACGGGACAGGCCGGGGCGCTGACGGCACGCCCCGCGAGGGTGCGATCGCCCGGCACGGGGTGCGATCGTCACAGAGAGAGGCGGCGCTTTACATCCCGAGAATCGATTGGTAAGTTACCAATCGATTCTCGGGAAGGAGATCGATGCGCACCGCACCGAGCCGCATGCGAGTCCACAACGACCGCACCGCGCTGGAACTCATGGCCGAACGCGGGCCGGTCTCCCGGGCCACGCTGGAGCGCCTCACCGGCCTGTCCAAGCCCGGGGTCGCCGAACTCTTGAACCGCCTCGAGCGGGTCGCCCTGATCGAACGGGCCGGAAAGCGCGCGGGCGGGCCGGGGCCCAGCGCCCAGCTGTGGACCATCCGCGGCGGAGCCGGCCACGGCGTGGTGGTCGACGTGCGCAAGGGGCAGGTGTCCGTCGTGCTGTGCGATCTCGTCGGGGAGGAGCTCGCGCGCGTCGTGCGGGCCTTCGACGGGCAGCACCCCACGGACGCCGTCGTCGAGGCGATCGCGGAGGCCCGCCGGATGGCCGGGCTCGAGACCGAGGCCACGGCCGTGGTCGTCGGGGTCCCCGGTGGCATCGAGCCCCTGACCGGACGACTGCTCTACACCCGGCGCATCCCCGAG
>JAFDWP010000225.1 GCA_018268435.1 Actinomycetota bacterium | reverse complement strand
GGTCTCGCCGTCGTCGAGGTCGGCGTCGAGCAGATCCGCGATGAGGGTCAGCCGCTGGTAGAACACCGAGCGGGAGAGGTGCGAGGCGCCCGCCGCCGCCGTCCGGTTGCCGGGGTGTGCGACCACGGCCCGCAGCACGCGGAGCAGGTCGCCGTCGTTGGTGTCGTCGTGGCGGATCAGCGGCGCGAGCAGCCGCGCGCTGTGCTCCTGCAGTCGGTGGTCGCCGCTGAGCTCGGCGGCGAGGCGGGCGAGCGGGCGCTCGGAGACGCGCAGCACCACCCCGGGCTCGGCGCGCCGCGCTATGCGGCGCACCACGGGGATCGCCGCGAGCAGCTCTCCCGTCGAGGACGCGGGATCGCTGAGCGCCCCGGATCCGAGTTCCGCGAGCAGCGGCTCCGGCAGGCGGGATCCGGCCGGGAGCGACACGAGCAGGATCCGCTCCCCGTCGACGACGGCGCTCAGCAGGCGGGCGTCGGCCGCGGTGCCGACGGTGGTGCTGGTGGCGGTGCCGACCGCGGTGCCGACCGTGGTGCTGGTGGTGGTGCTGGTGCTGGTGCTGGTGGCGGCCGCGGGGCCCGTGCCGACCGCGGGGCCGCTCCCGCCGCGGGAGCCTGCGACGATCTGCACAGCCTGCGACGCTTCGCGCACGTCCGGGGCGGATCCGTGTGCAGATCGTCGCACCTTGTGCAGATCGTGGCGGCTCGGGGATGCCGCGAGGGCCGTGGCCACCGGCGCCGCGCCGACCGCGACGAACAGCGTCCGCCCGTGCACCGGGAACCCCGACGCCTCCAGCCGGGCCTCGATGTCGGCGACCGTCGTGTAGCGCTCCCCGAGCATCGCCGTGATCAGGCCCTCCGCGCGCAGCCGGGTCCAGGCGCCCTGCCCATCGGCCAGGCGGGAGAGCGCCAGTGCGGTCGCGGCCTGCTCCAGCACGGTCGCCGGGCCGGCCGGATGGGGCGGACCCGGCAGCGCGACGAGCTCCCCCCAGCGCGTGCCGCGCGCCGCGACGGGCACCCGGGTCCACTCCGGTGGCAGGCGTCGCGATCGGCCCGCCCAGCCCGCCAGCACCTCCGCCTCGGTGTGGCCGGCGGTGTCGGCCACCACGACCTCGTGCGCCAGATCCTCCAGCACCACCGGGGCGTGCAGCGCCCGCGCCGTCTCCCGCACCACCACCTCGACCGGAGCGCCGCGCAGGCTCAGGGCGGTGAACAGCTCGTGCAGCCGCTGCCGTTCCTGCAGCGCCTCCACCTGCCCCGCGATGATGCGGCGGTGCACCTGCTCCGTGACCGTGACGAACTTCACCTCGCGGTCGAGGGTCACCAGCGCCAGGTCGCGGGTGCGGCACGCCGCGACCAGGGCGGGCGGCACGACGGTGAAGCGGGTGCCCAGCTCCAGCACGACCCCGGCCAGACCGGCGTCGACCAGTTCGTCGACGAGGCGGCCGAGTGCCGCGGCATCGCCCGGCCAGCCCGCGCCCGTGGTGAGCAGCAGCTCGCCGCCGTCGAGCAGGGCGGCGACGCGGTCGCTGTCGGAGACGTGCACCCAGCGCACCGGCGCATCCAGCGATCCCGCCAGGACCTCGGGGATCGCCGCCTGCAGCGACGCCACCTCCAGCACGTCGGCCACCGTCGGAAGGCCCGGATCCGTTCCGTCCGGACGATCTGTCCGATCTGCGGTGAAGTCCAGACGATCTGCGGGCATGGATCCATCCTCCGCCCTGCCAGCATGGGAGAGCAAGCCCGCGGAGTCCACCGATCAGAGTGTCCGGATCCGAACCCCGCACCCGCACCCGCATCTTCGCGAGACTCCACTTTTCGCGTGAGACCACACTCCTGGCGTGGAGTCTCACGCCGAAAGTGGAGTCTCGCGGATCCGCGGCTCGCACGGAGCCGCGGCGCACGAACCGGGGCCCCCACGCCCCACCAAACCCGACTGAACCCCGCGACCCGAGGAGCATCACCGTGACCCTGATCTGTCACTTCATCGCCGGCACCGAGACCGGCGAGGCCGAGCGCACCGGCCCGGTCTACAACCCGGCCACCGGCGAGGCCCACCGCACCGTCGCCTTCGCGAGCATCGCCGAGGTCGAGCAGGCCATCGCCGCGGCCAAGGCCGCCGGCCCCGCCTGGCGCGAGACCAGCCTGATCAAGCGCGCGGACGTGTTCTTCCGGCTCCGCCAGATCCTTGCCGAGCGCACGCCCGAACTCGCCGCGATCGTCACCAGCGAGCACGGCAAGGTGCTCTCCGACGCCGCCGGCGAGGTCTCCCGCGGCATCGAGAACGTCGAGTTCGCCGCCGGCCTCGTGCACCTGCTCAAGGGCGAGCGCGCCGAGCAGGTCTCGCGCGGCGTCGACGTGCACTCGGTCAAGCAGCCGGTCGGCGTCGTCGCCTGCATCACCCCGTTCAACTTCCCGGTCATGGTGCCGCTGTGGATGGTCGCCTCGGCCATCGCCTGCGGCAACACCGTCGTGCTCAAGCCGAGCGAGAAGGATCCGTCCGCCGCGATCTGGCTCGCGAAGGCGTTCCAGGAGGCGGGGCTGCCCGACGGCGTGCTCAACGTCGTCAACGGCGACAAGGTCGCGGTCGACACCCTGCTCGACTCGCCCGACGTCAAGGCCGTGAGCTTCGTCGGATCCACCCCGATCGCGAAGTCCATCTACGAGCGCGCCTCCGCCAACGGCAAGCGGGTGCAGGCCCTCGGCGGCGCGAAGAACCACATGGTCGTCATGCCCGACGCCGACATCGACGGCGCGGCCGCGGCCGCCGTCTCGGCCGCCTACGGCTCCGCCGGCGAGCGCTGCATGGCCGTGTCCGTGCTGGTCGCGGTGGGCGAGGTGGCGGATCCGCTCATCGCGTCGATCACCGAGAAGGTCGCGGACCTGCGCATCGGCGACGGCACCGACGCCGCGAGCGAGATGGGCCCGCTGATCACCCGCGAGCACCGCGACCGGGTGGAGTCGTACGTGACCGGCGCGGCGGCCGAGGGCGCCACGGTGCTCATCGACGGTACGCAACGCGTCGCCGCGGGGGAGCGCCTTGACGGGAACGGCTTCTTCACCGGGATCAGCCTGATCGACGACGTGAAGCCCGGCATGAAGCTGTACGAGGACGAGATCTTCGGCCCCGTGCTGTCGGTCGTCCGCGTGGACAGCTACGCGGAGGCCGTCGAGCTCATCAACGCGCACCAGTTCGGCAACGGCGTCGCGATCTTCACCCGCGACGGCGGCACCGCCCGCCAGTTCGAGTTCGACATCGAGGTCGGCATGGTCGGCGTCAACGTGCCGATCCCCGTCCCGGTCGGCGCGTTCTCGTTCGGCGGCTGGAAGGCGTCGCTGTTCGGCGACTCGCACATCTACGGCCCCGAATCGATCCACTTCTACACCCGCTCCAAGGTCGTGACCACGCGCTGGCCCGACCACACCCCGGCGCAGGTCGACCTCGGCTTCCCGAGCAACCACTGACGCGGAAGGATCAGCATCATGACCGTCACCACCAAAACCGCCGCGCTCACCGACCGGCACGGCGTCGCGCACGCGCTGCCCGCCGCCGAGGCCGAGGCGCAGGTGCGCGCCGACGACCGCGCGCACGTCTTCCACTCCTGGAGCGCGCAGGCGCTCATCGACCCGGTGCCCGTCGCCGCGGGCGAGGGATCCACGTTCTGGGACTACCAGGGCAACGCCTACCTCGACTTCTCCAGCCAGCTGGTGAACCTCAACCTGGGCCACCAGCAGCCGGATCTGGTCGCGGCGATCCAGCAGCAGGCCGGGCGTCTCGCGACGATCCAGCCGTCGATGGCGAACGACGTGCGCGGCGAGCTCGCGCGGCTCATCGCCGAGGTCGCCCCCGAGGGCATGGAGAAGGTGTTCTTCACCAACGGCGGCGCCGACGCGAACGAGTACGCGGTGCGCATGGCGCGCACGGTCACGGGTCGCCGCAAGGTGCTGTCGATGTACCGCAGCTACCACGGCTCCACCGCCACGGCGATCTCCCTGACCGGCGACCCGCGGCGCTGGGCGAACGACTCCGTCGACAACGGCACGGTGCGCTTCTTCGGGCCGTACCTGTACCGCTCGGCGTTCCACTCGGAGACGCTGGAGCAGGAGTCGCAGCGCGCGCTCGAGCACCTGGAGCAGACCATCCAGCTCGAGGGCCCGTCGACGATCGCGGCGATCATCATCGAGACCGTCGTCGGCACCAACGGCGTGCTCGTGCCGCCGCCCGGCTACCTGCAGGGCGTGCGCGAGCTGTGCGACCGCTACGGCATCGTCTACATCGCCGACGAGGTCATGGTCGGCTTCGGCCGGCTCGGCGAGTGGTTCGGCGTGCACGCGTTCGACGCGAAGCCCGACCTCATCACCTTCGCCAAGGGCGTGAACTCGGGCTACGTGCCGCTCGGCGGCGTCGTGATCTCCGACCGGATCGCCGCGGCATTCGACACCGCGCCGTTCGCGGGCGGGCTCACCTACTCGGGGCACCCGCTCGCCTGCGCCGCGGGAGTGGCGACCTTCGAGGTCTTCCGCCGCGACGGGATCCTGGAGCGCGTGCGCGACCTCGGCTCGCGTGTGGTCGAGCCGACCCTGCGCGGCTGGGCCGAGAAACACCCGAGCGTGGGCGAGGTGCGCGGCCTGGGCCTGTTCTGG
>JAFDWP010000224.1 GCA_018268435.1 Actinomycetota bacterium | reverse complement strand
GGGACTGTACTGGGTCACCGCGCAGGACATCGCGCCGGGGCGCCGCGTCGGGACCGGGGCCCGCATCACCGTGACCTTCGTCGCGGACGGGGAGGCCCGCAGCGAAGTGGAGAGCGCACCGGTCGTGCCGCCGCCCGCGCTGTCCCCGCAGGCAGAACCGGAGGATCCCGCGCCGCGCGGCCCACCGTGACCCACCGCATGCCCGCCGGAAGACGACGATGCCCGCCCTCCGTAGGGAGGACGGGCATCGTGAGTTCGGGTGTCAGCCGAGGAAGGCGGCCAGATCCTGCTCGAGCGCGAACTTCGGCTTGGCGCCGATGATCGTGGTCTTGACCTCTCCACCCTGGAAGACCTTCATCGCCGGGATCGACGTGATCTGGTACTTCATGGCGAGGTCGGGGTTCTCATCCACGTTGAGCTTGAGGATGGTGAGCTTGTCGCTGTTCTCCGACTGGATCTGGTCCAGCACGGGCGCGACCATGCGACACGGTCCACACCACTCGGCCCAGAAGTCGACCAGAACGGGGCCTTCGGCCTGGAGCACGTCCTGCTCCCAGGTCGCCTGGCTGGTTGCCTTGGCAGTCATGATTCTCCTTGTTCGTGAGCGTACGGAACGCTCAGGGGTGTCAACAGCGATGAGGGCCGAAGTGTTCCCGGTGCTCAGACCAGGGCCTTCTCGGCCGCGCTCCCGTCGGAGAGCGCCGCGAGGAAGTGCTCGACGTCGAGGGCCGCGACCGTGCCGGAGCCGGCTGCCGTGATGGCCTGCCGGTAGGTCGGGTCGATGACGTCCCCGGCGGCGAACACGCCGGGCAGGGACGTGCGCGAGGAGCGCCCGTCGACCCAGATCGTGCCCTCGGCCGTGAGATCCAGCTTTCCGTGCACGAGGTGCGTCCGTGGGTCGTTGCCGATCGCGATGAACAGACCGTCGACGGGGAGATCCGTGACGCTGTCGTCGACCGTGTTGCGCAGCCGCACACCGGTGGTCGCGTCGTCGCCCAGGACTTCCTCGACCGCACTGTTCCAGATGAACTCGATCTTGTCGTTCGCGAACGCGCGCTCCTGCATGATCTTCGAGGCGCGCAGGGTGTCCTTGCGGTGGATGATGTAGACCTTGGAAGCGAACTTCGTGAGGAAGGTGGCCTCCTCCATCGCCGAGTCGCCACCGCCGACGACGGCGATGGTGCGCTCCCGGAAGAAGAAGCCGTCGCAGGTCGCGCACCACGAGACGCCGTGGCCGGAGAGACGCTCCTCGCCGGGGATACCGAGCGTGCGGTAGGCGGATCCGGTCGCGTAGATGACGGACGATGCCTCAAGAACGGTACCGCTGCCGAGCGTGACCTTCTTGACCTCGCCGTCGAGCTCGAGCTCGGTGACGTCGTCGTACAGCACCTCGGTGCCGAACCTCTCGGCCTGCTCCTGCATCTTGGCCATCAGGTCGGGGCCCTGGATGCCCTCCGGGAAGCCCGGGAAGTTCTCGACCTCGGTGGTCTTCATCAGCTCGCCGCCGACCTCGACCGAGCTCGCCACGAGCACCGGGCTCAGGTTCGCGCGGGCCGCATAGATCGCCGCCGTGAATCCCGCGGGTCCCGAACCGATGATGATGACCTGTCGCATTGCTTCTCCTCGCTGTCGCACGCTTCAACACATGGTACCGGCGCGGCATTCCGCCAGCCTGGGCGTGGGGGATGCAGAGTCCGCACAGGCGGCTCCTCGGCGCTCAGACCGCGGGCACGTCGACGACGCGTGTCGCGCCGTACACGGGCACGAGGGATCCCGCGGAGAGAGCGGCGAGATCATCGTCGAGCTCGTGCCGCGCCGCGGGCGGAACCCACAACGTGAACGACGCCGCCGACCCGTACGTCACCGCACCGAAGGCGGCCCCATGCACGGCGGACCAGTCCCGGAGAGCGTTGTCGATGCGCCCGGCCTCGGCATGAGGCACCTCCACCCGCGCCTCCAGGAGCTCACGACGGTGCAGCAGGGCCGCCTCGTCGAGGGCATCGGAGACGGCGGTCGAGTAGGCGCGGATCAGTCCGCCGGCGCCGAGCTTCACGCCACCGAAGTAGCGGGTCACCACGGCGACCACGTCGGTGAGGCCGCGGCGGCGCAGCACCTCGAGCATCGGCACGCCGGCGGTTCCGGAGGGCTCGCCGTCATCGGAGGAGCGCGCCTGGTCGGCGGTCGCACCGGTCACCATGGCGGTGCAGTTGTGCCGGGCGTCCCAGTACTGCCGGCGCACGGAGGCGATGACCTCCTCGGCCTCGGTGACCGAGCGCACCGGCACCAGGTGCGCGATGAAGCGCGACTTCTTCACCACGAGCTCCCGGGTCACGGGTGCAACGAGGGTGTCGGGGTAGCTGCGGGTGGACGTCATCGGGCGGGATCCGGATCGGTGCGGCGCTCAGCGGGAGGGGAGGACCCGGCGAAGCAGGCCCTGCAGCGCGTCGAGCTCCGGGGCGCGCAGCAGGGCGAGCACACCGACGTACACGGCGAGGACGGGGATCGCGACGAGCACGCAGCCCAGCGCACCGGCGAAGACGTTCGCCGTGGTCCACCCTGTGGCGCCTCCGAGCAGCAGGAAGACGCCCCAGCCGGCGGCGGTGGCCGGCACTGCCGCGAGCACGAAGCGGCCGAGCGCCAGTACCCAGCGCGCAGTGCCGATGCCGCCCAGGCGCCTGTGCAGCAGGACCGTGGCGACGATCGTCTGCAGGATGCTGGACAGCGACTGCCCGAGGGCGATGGTCGCGGCGAGGCCCGACAGCGGGATGATGTGGGCGTCGTGCAGCAGCTTCGCGCCGAGGGCGGTCGCCACGATCAGCACGCACTGGAAGATCGTGAAGAAGAACGGCGTCCGGGTGTCGCCGTAGGCGTAGAACGTGCGCTGCACGATGAACAGCACGGCCAGGGGGAGCAGCGCCACCAGATACGCCACCAGCACCAGCGCCGCTGCCTGCGCCTCGGCGGCGTCGTCGGTGAAGATGCGCGATGCCGGGATGGCAGCGGCCAGCACCGCGGCCAGCGCACCCGTGAGGAAGAATCCGAGCGTGCGGATGCTCCGGACGATGTCGCCGCGCACCTCCTCGTCGCGGCCGGCATGCGCGTGCTCGCTGAGCTGGGTGAAGTACGGGGTGCCGATCGACATGACGATGACCGAATAGGGGAGCATGAAGATCAGCCAGGCGTTGTTCATCACCGTGATGGACGGGTAATCGCCGGACGCCTCGATGGCGATGCGGTGCTGGTAGAAGCCCGCGGCGAGGCTGGACAGCGCCATGAGCATGGTCCATCCCGCGAGCTTGACGACGTTGCCCAGGCCGACGCCGCGCCAGCGGAAGTCAGGACGCAGCGCGAGCTTCGTCCGCGGCCAGAACACGAGCAGGATCGCGGCCTGCACGGCGATGCCCAGGGTCGCGGTGGCGCCGAGCCAGGCGATGCGGTCCGGCGACCAGTCGTCGACGTTGCGCAGCGGCGTCCCGAACAGCAGCCCGATGACCACGAACCCGACGATCGAGACCACGTTGTTCAGCACCGGCGCCCAGGTGAACGGGCCGAAGATCCGCCGGGCGTTCAGGGTCTCGCCGATCAGCGCATACAGGCCGTAGAAGAAGATCTGCGGCAGGCACCAGTAGGCGAACGCGATCGCCAGCTCCACCTGTGCGGCGGGCCGGCCGCCGGCGATGAGACCGACCAGCCAGGGCGCCGCGAGCATCGCGAGCGCCGTCGTGATGAGCAGCACCACCGTGCCCGCGGTGAAGATCTTCGAGATGAACGCGCTGCCGCCGTCGCGGTGCGCCGTCGCCTGCACGATCTGCGGCACGAGCACGGCGGTGAGCACTCCGACGGAGATGAGGGAGAAGACGTCGTTCGGGAGCTGGTTCGCGAGGCTGAACGCGTCCGTCGCCTGACCGAAGGCGCCGATGACCTGCACCAGCACGATCGTGCGGAGCAGACCCGTCACGCGGGAGACCATCGTCCCCGCGGCGAGCAGGGCGCTCGCCCGACCGAGGCTACTCATGCCACTCCCCGCCGTCGGCATCGGATCCGACCGGCTTCGCATCCGCGCTGTCGTCCACCTCGGATCCTTCCATGCCGTCATCGGCATGCTTCCGTGCGGCCGCCCTGCGGCGCCGGATCGTGCGGATGATGCCGGCCCCGATCAGCAGCACTCCGAGAGCCCCGAACACGATCAGCCCGATGGTCTCCCATTCCGCACGGATCGTGAGACGCGCGGTCTGCGGCGATCCGATCGCGACGCCGGTCGGGCTCGTCAGCGTCATCGTCAGTGCGATCTCGGCATTGGCCACGTGCGACTCGAGGGGAAGGCGCACCCGCGTCGTACTGGACGGCTGGGCTTCGACCTCGGTGGTCGCCGGGACGTCGATGCGGGAGTCGCTGGGGACCACGTTCAGCTGCACGCGCACCGGATACGGCAGCTCGTTGCGCACCCACACCGGCACGTCGACCTTCGGGCTGATCAGGATCGGATTGGACGGCTGGATCCCGACGGCGTTCAGGGTCTTCCGCGTGGCGGCGCGGTGCTCGCTCAGGGCGGTGCGGAAGTCGTCGGGAGTCGTGTGCACGCCGACGCCGAGCAGCCGCATCATCGAGATTCGCTCGCGCACGGTGAGGTCGGCGGGGCGCTCCAGGATCGTGGCGAACCGGGCGACGCGGTCGGCGTCCTCGTCCAGTGCGACCACGGCGGCCGCACGGTCCTCCGCGGACTCGGTCGCGACCGACAGCGGGGCCGGGGCGCTCGACAGCACCCGGTCCAAGCGTCCGTCCTGGGCGCCGCTGAACGCGGTGACGGCGCCGGTGACGCCCTGCTCAGAGCGCGTGTCCGCGCGGGACAGCCCGGCGAGCACCGTCGAACCCGGGGCGTCGAACCACAGCATCGCGTTGGCCGTGATGAGCGCACCACCGCGGACGGTCGCATCCGACTGCACGGCGGCGGCGCTCAGGGCCTCGGACACGGCCTCGTCGGCCACGAGCACGTCGGTGCCGTCGACGGTGCCGTGTGCGGCGACGGGCGCGTCCTGCGCGCCTGCGGTGAAGCTCGTGGACGGCAGGATCGGCACGGTCGTCGTGTCCTCTGCGCCGTAGTGCGCCATGATCGCCAGGTCGCCGGCCGTCACCTCGCCGCGCGGCCACAGGATGTCGCCGCGCGCGCCGATGATCGCATCCGGCGCCGGCGTCGCAGGTGCGGCCGGCGTGGTCCCGGTGCCGGTGGGCGTCGGCGTGGGGGTCGACGGCGTCTTGCCCGACGGGTTGAGGAACGGCTCGAAGTCGTCCACCGTCAGCGGTGCGGTGAGCCCGGCCGCGGCCTGGGCGGTGGCGTCCGCGTCGGCGAACTGCAGAGTGAAGCGCTCGTTGGGCAGCGCGTCGAGCTTCGCCAGCCACGCGGTCGCCGTGGCGGGCGCACCCGCGCCGAGCACGCGGATGGCGGCGACGATGGAGGGGTCGACGGCCAGCACGGCGGGGGTGCCGGTGACGCCGTTCAGCTGCGCGGTCAGCGAACCGGCGGGTGCGGTGAGCGCGGTGAGCTCCGCGGCGTTCAGCAGGGGGCCCTCCGGGGTGGCCGTGATCGGCACGACCGTGACGACGGTGGCGGGCGCGCCCTGCGCGACGACCAGGGCGCTGCGCGAGTCGGCCGTGGGGTCGGTGCCGCCGGTCGACCCCGCGGGCCCCTCGAACCGGGCGCGCAGCGGGTAGACGCCGGGGGAGAGGGAGCCCACCTCGGCGGCGGGCACCAGGATCTCGGTGCGAGAGGTGCCCTCCGCGTCCAGCACCGCGGTGCGCACATCACCGATCGAGTCGAGGGAAGGGGCATCCGCGGTGCCGTCCAGCCACGCGCTCACGGCGCGTCGGTCGGCGAGGGCGGTGCGGCCCAGCTCGAGGTGCACGGTGCCGGCGCCGAGGCCGGTCGTGGCGTCGTTGTGCAGCACGAGCGCCGCCGTCAGCGGGGACCCGGACGCGTAGGACCCGTTGGAGTCGGGCAGCAGCGACAGCTGCACCCCGGCGTGCTGCGGCGTCTGCGTGGGGCTCGGGGTCGGGGTGCTGTCGGCGGCGGCGGCCGGAGTCGGCGCCGCGAGTGGCAGCACGAGGCCGAGGGCGACGACGACGGCGCCGGCGGCGCGTCGGAGGCGCAGGCGGAGGGGGGTGATCTCGGTCGGTGTCGCAGTCATGGGGAATCCGTCGGGCGCGCGGGGGCGCGGCGAGTGCTGGCCCTGAGATTCTAGGCGGCGCGGCGCGTCGATCCCTGGAGGCGGGCAGGATGCGGACGACGGCAGGGGGCCGAAGACGACCGGCCGCGTAGGCTGACGCCGTGGTCCGTCACCTCCAGCCCCGCCCCGATCCCCTGCTGTGCGCGGCGCTCGCCGCCGACCTGGACGCCGCCGATCTGCGCTCGGAGCCGCTGCGCTCGGCGTGGGGCGCGGAGGCCGACGATGCGCTCGCACGCGGCGTCCGGTCTCCGCTGCTGCGGGCGATCGCGGGCCGCACGGACCCGCTGGCGACCCTCGGCCGGCTGCTCGTGCTGGGCATGCCGCAGCCGGAGGCCGATGTGGCCGCCGCGCTCCCGCGCACCGGGGTGCACGGGATCGAGTCCCTGGGCCTCGGCTACCGCGAGGACGGGCAGGTGGTCCCGACGGCGCTCATCCGGCCGCAGTCGTTCGTCGACGCGGACGGTGTGGGGGAGTGGTGGATCGCGAGCGACCTCGATGAGCTCGCGCTGCAGCACCTCGACCACGACGGCGTGCTGCCACCGGATCACGTGCTGGGGGTCGGCGGTGCGTCGCGGACGCTCGCGTCGCTCGTGATGCCGATCGCGGTGGAGCGTGCGCTGGACCTCGGGACCGGCTGCGGGATCCAGGCGCTGCTCGTCTCCCGGCACGCCGGATCCGTCGTCGCCACCGACATCTCCGCCCGAGCCCTCGCCTACGCCGAGATGAATGCGATGCTCGCCGGCGTGCGCAACATCGAGTTCCGCCGCGGCAGCATGTTCGAGCCCGTGGCCGGCGAGAGCTTCGGGTTGATCGTCTCGAACCCGCCCTTCGTGATCACGCCGCGCGGTGCGGACGTGCCCGAGTACGAGTACCGGGATGGCGGCCTGGTCGGCGACGCGCTCGTGGAGGCGTTCGTTCGCGAGGCCCCGGCGCACCTCGCGCCCGGCGGATCCGCGCAGCTGCTCGGCAACTGGGAGTCGGTCGGATCCGCCCTGGGCCTGCGCCGCCTGGAGTCCTGGATCGACCCGGCGCTGGATGCCTGGGTGGTGCAGCGGGAGACGCTGTCGCCGCTCGGCTACGCGGAGCTGTGGATCCGCGACGGCGGGACGACGCCCCGCGACGCGTCGTTCGAGCCCCTGCTGGACGCTTGGCTCGACGACTTCGCCGCCCGCGGGGTGACCGAGATCGGGTTCGGCTACGTGCTGATCCGTCGTCCGGCGACGGCCGGGTCCCCCGTGCTGCGCCGTTTCGAGACCCTCCTGCAGCCCGTCACGAGCGTGGGCCGCGCCTTCCAGGATGGCCTGGCCGGACACGACGCGCTGGCCGACGGCATCCCCGACGTGCTGCTGGTCGCCCCCGACGTCACCGAGGCCCGTCACCACATGCCCGGCCAGGAGGCGCCGAGCGTGATCGAGCTGCGTCAGGGCGGCGGGTTCGGCCGAACTGTGTCGGCGGATCCCGCGCTCGCCGGATTCGTCGGCGCCTGCGACGGCGACCTCACCGTCACCCAGATCGCCGGGGCGCTCGCCGATCTGTTCGAGGTGCCGCCGACCGAGCTCTGGGCCGAGCTCGAGCCGCGCCTGCGCACGCTCGTGACCGACGGATTCCTGGTCCCCGCGGACGAGATGGAGGAATAGAGCGCAGATCCATGCGTTCGAATAGATCATGAAGGCTTTCGGATTCCTCTCCTTCGGGCACTACGGCGATGTGGCCGGATCCGTCACCCGCACCGCCGGCGACATGCTGCACCAGAGCATCGAGCTGGCCGAGGGCGCCGACGAGATCGGCGTGAACGGCGCGTATGTGCGCGTGCACCACTGGGCGCGCCAGGCCGCCTCGCCCATGCCGCTGCTGTCCGCGATGGCCGCCCGCACCCGGCGCATCGAGGTGGGCACCGGCGTCATCGACATGCGCTACGAGAACCCGTTCCAGTTCGCCGAGGAGGCCGCGGCCCTCGACTGGATCGCCGACGGCCGCATCGCGCTCGGCGTCAGCCGAGGCTCACCCGAGACCGCGCTGCGCGGCTACGAGACGTTCGGCTTCCACGACGCGGAGGATCCGGAGCGCGGCGGTGTGTTGGCCCGGGAGAAGTTCGACCTGTTCCTGGAGGTGATCGACGGGGCCCGGGTGGCGCCCGGCGACCCGCGCATGGTCGGCGCCGGGCGGTACCTGGCGATCGAGCCCCAGTCGCCGACCCTGCGCGACCACATCTGGTGGGGAGCGGGTTCGCGCGCCACCGCGGAGGAGACCGGCCGCAAGGGCCTGAACCTGATGAGCTCCACGCTGCTCACCGAGGCCACCGGGCAGCCGTTCCACGAGCTGCAGCGGGAGCAGATCGACCTGTTCCGCGCCGCGTACAGGGACGCGGGCCACACCGGATCCCCTCGGGTGTCGGTGAGCCGCAGCGTGTTCCCGCTCGTCTCCGATCAGGATCGCGCCTACTTCGGGCTGCGCTCAGAGGAGAACCACGACCAGATCGGCGTGATCGACGGCCTGCGCTCCACGTTCGGCAAGACCTACGCGGCCGAGCCCGACGTGCTCATCTCCCAGCTGCAGCAGGACGAGGCGGTCATGGCCGCCGACACCCTCATGCTGACGATCCCGAACCAGCTCGGTCCGGAGTACAACCTGCACGTGCTGCAGGCCTTCGCCGAGCACGTCGCGCCGGCGCTGGGCTGGAAGCCGAACACCGAAGGCCCGGTCCAGGGCGACCCCGTCTGATCACCCGGGGCGCGCTCGGCGCGCTCGGCCCACTCGCCCCACCGGAAAACCGACGAGCTCACGGCGTGTCGCCCGGGGTTCCGGGAGTCTCGCGCGCGACACGCCGGATCCTCCTCCGTTTTCCGACAGGTGCGGTGGATGTTCGATGGGCGTCGACGCCATCCCGTCCTCGCTTGTCCCCGCTCGGTGGATCCGG
>JAFDWP010000223.1 GCA_018268435.1 Actinomycetota bacterium | reverse complement strand
TCATGGAGTACCCGATCGCGAAGGCCTTCACCGACGCCCGCGTGCACCGCATCTACGGCGGCACCAACGAGATCATGCGCGACCTCGTCGGCCGCCAGATCGCGGGCAAGCGCTGAGCCTCCGACGCTTCCCGGACGACGCCCTCGGATCCCCTGCCCGGATCCGAGGGCGTCGTCGTGTTCGGGTCGGATCGTCCTCCACCGCCGCGTCGCACGGCGAGTTCTGCACGCATCGCGGGATCGGCGCACCGCGGCTCCGGCCGGGCGGTCAGGCTGGCCGCATGAACTCCGAGACACTCCGCGACCATGTGCTCGCAGACGATGACGACCTCCGCGATGCGTTGGAGATGCTCCTCCGACGTGCGAACCAGCGGCAGCTCTGGCTGCTCTTCATCGACGGCAGGGGTCGGCTCGGCGAACCGCTTATGCCGATGGCGGACTACCCGTCCGACCCCCTCGAGATCGTCTCCGTCGAGGACCTCGGCGACCTCGGCCACGCGCAGCTGCTCGCACATCGGATCGGCATGCTCCGCGAGCTCACCGGCAATGACGCGGTCGTACTGGTGTGGGAGCGGGTCGGTGGTGACGCCGTGGCCGGCGAGGAGGACGGCATCCGACTCTGGGCGCGCGCGATGAAGCGGCAGGCCGCAGCGCTCGGAATCCCCCTTCGCGGTCAGTTCCTGCTGCATGACCGCGGCGTGCGCCAGCTGCATGCCGACGACTGGCTCTGAGGCCGGCGCCCGGGCGAACGCCCTCGGATCCCCCGCGGATCCGAGGGCGTTCCCGCTGTCGGGGGAGCGACCTCGCGACGACGAGAATCCTTCGGTACTCAGGGTTGCTATGTACCGGTACTCAGTGTTACTGTCTACCAGTAGTCAGCAACACTGAGTAGGAGGAGGCGATCGCATGGCGAGCCAGATGACCGAGATGCTCAAGGGCACTCTCGAAGGGATCGTCCTCGCGATCCTGGCCGAGCGATCGGCCTACGGATACGAGATCACCACGCGGTTGCGCGACGGAGGGTTCTCCGACATCGCGGAGGGCACCGTGTACGCCCTGCTGGTGCGCATCGAGCAGCGCGGGCTCGTGGACGTGGAGAAGGTCCCGTCCGAGAAGGGTCCGCCGCGCAAGGTCTTCACCCTCAACAGCCGGGGGCAGGACCAGCTCGCCGAGTTCTGGAGGACCTGGAGCTTCCTCGCAGCACACATCGAACCGCTCCGCCACACCGACACGAACAGCACGACCGAGACGAACGAAGGAGCCTGACATGGCCGCCAAGTGGATCGAGGCCCTCACCGGGTCTCTCGAGCAGAAGAAGCAGTACAAGCAGGACAAGGCCCGCATCGAGGCACTCCCCGCCCCCTACGCGGAGGCCGCCACCGCGATGCACCGCTACCTCATGTACGCCGGCGGCATCACCGACGGCGACACCCTGATCCGGATGTACACCGACATGGCGGATCTCTGGGAGCGCGCCGCGGTCGACGGCACCCCGGTGCGCGACATCGTCGGCGACGACCCGGTCGACTTCGCGGAGTCCTTCGCCAAGGCCTACGCCGGTCGCGAGTGGATCGACAAGGAACGCACCCGCTTCACGGCCGCCATCGACAAGGCCGCCGGAAGGGAGAGGTGACGATGAGCACTGCAACCGCCCCCGCGATCCGCGTGCAGGGCGTCACCAAGGCGTTCAAGGATCTGCCGGTGCTGCGCGGCGTCGACCTCGAGGTCGAACGGGGCAGCATCTTCGCCCTGCTCGGCTCGAACGGCGCCGGCAAGACCACCCTGGTCCGGATCCTCTCCACGCTGCTGAAGGCCGACGGCGGATCCGCCACCGTGCGGGGCTATGACGTCGCGGCCACGCCGAACGAGGTCCGCGAGTCGATCAGCCTCACCGGCCAGTTCGCCGCCGTCGACGAGATCCTCACCGGACGCGAGAACCTCGTGCTCGTCGCGAAGCTGCGGCACCTGAAGGATCCCGGATCCATCGCCGACGACCTGCTCGCCCGGTTCTCGCTGACCGAGGCCGGAGGGCGCCGCGCCGGCACCTACTCGGGCGGCATGCGGCGCCGGCTCGACATCGCGATGAGCCTGATCGGCGCCCCGCCGGTCATCTTCCTGGACGAGCCCACCACGGGCCTGGATCCGCAGGCGCGGCTCGAGGTCTGGGACACCGTGAAGAAGCTCGCGAACAGCGGCACGACCGTGCTGCTCACCACGCAGTACCTCGACGAGGCGGAGCAGCTCGCAGACCGGATCGGGATCCTGCATGAGGGCACCATCATCCAGAACGGCACGCTCGCCGAGCTCAAACGACTGCTGCCGCAGGCGAAGGTCGAGTATGTCGAGAAGCAGCCCACGCTGGAGGAGGTCTTCCTCGCACTCGTCGGCCCGTCGGCCGGAACAGCGGAGGCCTCCGCGACCGAGAAGGAGGAATCGAGATGAGCACTCACGTGATCCGTGACACCGGCACCCTGACCGGCCGGTCGCTCACGCACATCCTGCGCAGCCCCGACACGATCATCACCACCGCGGTGACCCCGATCGCGCTCATGCTGCTGTTCGTCTACGTGCTCGGCGGGGCGATCCACACCGGATCCGACCAGTCGTACATCGACTACATGCTGCCCGGCATCCTGCTCATCACGATCGCATCGGGCATCGCGTACACCTCGTACCGGCTGTTCCTGGATCTGCAGGGCGGCATCTTCGAGCGGTTCCAGTCCATGCCGATCGCCCGATCGAGCGTGCTGTGGGCGCATGTGCTGACCTCGGTCGTCGCGAACATCGTGTCGGTCGCGATCGTCGTCGGCGTGGCCCTGCTCATGGGATTCCGCACCGGCGCCTCGGTCGGCGCGTGGCTGGCGGTCGCCGGGATCCTCATCCTGTTCACCCTGTCGCTGACCTGGCTCGCCGTGATCGCGGGCCTGTCCGCCAAGACCGTGGACGGTGCGAGCGCGTTCAGCTACCCGCTCATCTTCCTGCCGTTCATCAGCTCGGCCTTCGTGCCGACGTCGTCGATGCCCGGGCCGGTGGCGTGGTTCGCCGAGTACCAGCCGGTCACCTCGATCGTGAACACGATCCGCGCCCTGTTCGCCGGCACCCCGGTCGGGTCGAGCATCTGGGTCGCGCTGGCCTGGATGGTCGGGATCCTGGTCGTGGCATACGTCGCCGCGATCGCCATCTACCGGAAGCGGATCAGCTGATCTCGCGAACCGCCCCGAACCGCCTTCGGTGCCCCGTGCGCCCGGAGGCGGTTCGTGGCGGTTCGGGGCGGTTCGGTTCGTGACGGGGCGGCGCGAGGCTCAGAGCTGCCAGGGGAAGAACCAGGCGAAGATCGCCGCCGAGGCCGCGAGCATCAGGATCATGAAGACCGCATCGCGGATCCGGAACGGCACCGTGTGCCGCTCGGTGCGGGTGGGGTGGGCGCCGAAGGCGCGCGAGTCCATGGCCAGGGCGACGCGCTCGGCATGCCGGATCGCGCTCGCCAGCAGCGGCACGATGTAGCCCCAGCCGCGGGCGATCCGCGCGAACGGCCCGCGCCCGCTGTGGGTCCCGCGCACCCGGTGCGCGGCCCGGATCACGCCGAGTTCGTACCCGAACCGCGGCATGAAGCGGTACGACGCCAGCGCCGCGTAGCCGATCCGATACGGGACGCGCAACTGCTGCACCGCCGCCCGCACCACGTCGGGGCCGGTCGTCGTGACCCCGGTGATGAGCGAGAGCCCGAGGATCGCCGCGAGCCGCAGGCCCGTCGCGAAGCCGGTCTCGAGAGCGCCGGCGTGCAGCGCCCAGCCGCCGATCCGCAGCACGACGGGTGTCGCCGCGACCTGCGCCGGGTCGGCCCACAGTGCCATGGCGAGCGTCAGCACGAGCACGCCGGCCGGGACCGCGAGCAGCAGCACCGCCCACATCCGGGCGCTCAGCCGGGCGCCCGTGAGCACCAGGCCGTAAGCGAGCACGAGGAACGCGGTGGGCGTCGCCAGGTCGCGCACGAACACCAGCAGGACCATGGCCGGGATCACCGCGCCGAGCTTCGCGAGCGGATTCAGGTGATGCAGCCAGGCGCGTCGCGGATGCGGGTCGGCGTAGGGGTCGACGGCGGGCGTGGGGGACGTCGGGGTGCGCTCGGCGGGTTCGGCCGGGGCAGTCGCGGGGGCCGCGGGGGCCGCGGGGGCGGGCGCGAGCGTGGCGGTGCCGTCGGCGGGCGGATCGTCGACGGAGCCGGCGCCGTCCGTGGGCGCGTCGGACCCGTCGCCGGCGAGCAGCGTGCGCAGTGCCGACGGGATCGCGGCATAGGCCGCGGGGAGCGGGATCCGGCCGCCCCGCACGAGCGCCGGGGTCGGGCCTGCCGCGACGACCGCCCCGTCCTCGACGAGCACGGTGTGCGTGGTGTGCCGCACCACGAGATCGAGGTCGTGGGTCACGAGCACGATGGTCGTGCCCTCGGCCCGGAGCTCGTGGAGCAGCGCGATCAGCTCGTTCGTGCGGCGCAGATCCTGGCCGAACGTGGGTTCGTCGAGCACCAGGATCCGCGGGTGAGTGATCAGCGCGGTGCCGACCGACAGCCGGCGCTTCTGGCCGCCGGAGAGCAGGAACGGGTGCGTGGCGGCCTTGTCCGCGAGGCCGAAGCGGTCGAGCATCTCCTCGACGCGCGCGGTGACCTCGTCCGGCGGCGTGCGGCGCAGCCGGAGTCCGTGTGCGAGCTCGTCGAACACGGTGGCCGCGATGAACTGGTGCTCCGGGTTCTGGAACACGAAGCCGAGGTGCGCGGTCAGCGTGCGCGGCGACGCGGTCGCGGGGTCGATGCCGTCGACGAGGACGCGGCCGCGCGGCGGGGGCACGACCCCGGCCAGCGCCTGCACGAGCGTCGTCTTGCCCGCGCCGTTCGGCCCGATCACCGCCGTGATCGACGCCGGAGCGATATCGAGGTCGACCCCGTGCAGGACCGGCGCGCCCCCCCGCACCACGTCGAGCCCGCGCGCCGAGACGATCGGATCCGGCCCCGGCTCCTCGGCGTTCGAAGCGCGAAGTCTGCTCCATTCGGCGCCGGAATCGAGCACAGTGCGCACGTCGAAACCGGTCAGCGCGGCGGCGAGCTCGGGGGCGGTCAGGGGGAGAGGGGTCAGCACGGGGGCCGGCTGCGGCAGGCGGGCGTTCAGGTGGCGGGCCACGAGGGTTGCGGTGGGCACGCGCACCCCCAGCGCCAGCAGCTCGTCGGCGTGCTCGTGCAGGATGCGGTCGATCGGCCCGTCGAAGGCCAGCCGGCCGGCGTCGTCGAGCACGATCGCACGGGCCGGGCGTCCCTCCGTCGACGTGCCCCGGCCGTTCAGGAGCCACTCCGCGTCGAGGTCGTGCTCGACGAGGACGATCGCCCGCTCGGGCCCGGCGATGTCCGCGAGCGCCGCGTGCACCTCCGCGGTGCCCTGGGGATCGAGGTTCGCGGTCGGCTCGTCGAGGATCAGCACCGGGGCGGCCGTGGCGAGCGCCGCCGCGATCGCGAGCCGCTGCTTCCCTCCGCCGGAGAGCCGGTCGGGGTTCTCGGCGCGGCGGCTCCACAGGCCGGTGCGGCGCAGGGCCTGCTCCGCGCGCGCCAGCACCTCGTCGACCGGGAGGCAGAGGTTCTCCAGCGCGAACGCGGTCTCATCGAGCACGGATCCGGTGACGATCTGGGCATCCGGATCCTGGAACACCGTGCTGACGTCCCGGCTCAGCACGGAGACGGGCGTCGTGGCCGTGTCGTGGCCGCGCACCGCGACGGATCCGGTGACCTCCGCCTCGAGCGAGTGCGGGATCAGGCCGCTGAGCGCGAGGGCGAGCGTGGACTTGCCGGATCCCGAGGGGCCGAGCAGCAGCACGACCTCGCCGGCGTGCACGTCGAAGGAGACGTTCCGCACCGCCGGGTCGTCGGCGCCGCGATACGTGACCGTGAGGTCGCGCACGCGGAGCAGCGGGGCGGCGGGCATGGGGTTCCGTTTCGGGAAGGTTGCTTAGG
Organism: Actinomycetota bacterium; assembly: GCA_018268435.1. Taxonomy (GTDB): domain Bacteria; phylum Actinomycetota; class Actinomycetes; order Actinomycetales; family Microbacteriaceae; genus Microbacterium. Next base: position 17,611 of record JAFDWP010000223.1, on the reverse strand, counting down.
CAAGCCTAACCTAGTGGCGCCGCCGCCGAGACTCACTTCGGGGCGACGCCCGCCCGTCGCAGGGCCGTGCCGATGCGGAGCGCGATCGCGGTCCAGATCACCGGGCCGAGCACGGCGAGGGGGAGGTAGATGATGCGCGCCCACAGCGGCAGCTTCTCGAGATCCACGGCGAAGAACACCACCACGGCGATGATCACGCCGATGATCCCCGCGGAGATGAAGAACCGCCACGTCCCCCACGACCGGTACCGGGTGAGTGCGGCGACGCCCTCCTGGATCAGACCGAACAGCAGCGCGGTTCCGATGAACCGGGGGAACCAGATCGGGTTGAACGCGCCTCCGACGAGCGCGGCGAGCAAGTGCGTGAGCAGCGCGACGAGCGGGAGGCGCAGCACCTCCTGCGCGATGATGCCCGGGACCACGTGCGAGCCCAGCACGAGGCCGTAGGCGAACGGGGCGACGGCGAGGACGCCCAGCGTGCTCCAGCCGGCGACGGCCCCGAGAAGCCCGGTGGCGACGCCGATCGCGGCGCAGACGAGGAGGACGCGCGTGGACAGCGGCGATCGGGTGGCGGGCATCCGTCAAGCCTACCCGCGCGCTCCGGCTCAGATCCGCCGGCGCCGCGGCATGAGCCGCACGGACGGGATCGCGGGGGCGGGGATCCGCTCGTCGCCGTGCCCGACCACGTGGCCGAAACGCGCGGATCCGGCCTCCCAGTCCTCCCTGGCCTGCTCGATCTCGTCGTGGCTGCGGGCGGCGAAGTTCCACCACATCACCAGGTCCTGCTCGAACGGCTCCCCGCCCAGGAGGAAGAGCAGGGCACCCCGCTCGCTGGAGACGCGGACACCCTCGCGCGAGTCGCCGAGGAAGAGCACGTCGTCGGAGGAGAGCGCGATCTCGTCGAGATCCGCCGCCGCCACGTGCGCGTCTCCGGTCACCAGCAGCAGGCCGTGCTCCCAGTCCGGATCGAGCGGCAGGACGACGCCGGATCCGGGCTCGAGGCGGATCTCCGCACCCACGATCGGCGTGTACGCCGTCGCGGGCGAGGCGACCCCCGCATACGAGCCCAGGACGACGGTGACGTCGGCATCGGAGCCCTCCTCGGCCGCGAGGGCGAATCCGGGCAGGGACCGGTGCTGCTCGAAGCCGGGGGATCCGGTCGCGGCGCCGTCGGGCAGCACGACCCACAGCTGCAGGGCGTCGAGCGGACCGGCGTCCTCGCCGACCGAGTACTCGGAGTGCGCGACGCCGTGACCCGCGGTCATCAGGTTCAGCTGTCCGCGGCGCAGCACGACGTCGCTCTGGATCGTGTCGCGGTGCCGGATCTCTCCGACCAGCGGCCAGGTCACGGTCTGCAGGCCGATGTGCGGATGCGGCTCCACGCGCATGCGCACCTCGGCGGGGCCGAACCGGTCCAGGAAGCACCAGGCGCCGATCGTCGGTACGTCCTTGCTGGGCAGCACGCGTCGCACGTTCATGGCGCGCACTCCGCCGAGCGGCACCTCGCGCGCCGGCAGCACGGCGGCGCGCGGCCCGCGCAGGGTCACGCCGGCCCCTCGGACGCCGCGCCGTGCGTGTCTCCGCTGGGCTCGCCGGGGAAGCGCACCGTCGCGCCGGGTACCTCGTGCGTGCGCAGGTACGTGTTGATGTACGGGCAGAACGGCACGATCGTGTCGCCGGTGGCGGCGGCGTCGGCGAGCGCGGCGGCGGCCAGCGTCGCCGCCAGCCCCTGTCCCTGGAACGCCGGATCCACCTCGGTGTGCGTGAACCGGATCTGCCCCGGCCGGCGCTCGATCTCGGCGAACCCGGCGAGCTTCCCGTCGCTGGTGATCTCGTAGCGGGACGCCGCCTCGTTCAGGGTCACGGCGGTCTCGGGCATGACACTCCTTCGTGCGGTGGATCGGCGGGGGATCCGCGTCGAGCGACGGATCCGCTCGCGTCCAACCTAAGCCCGGCGGGAGGGTGCGGGGGCGGTTCAGGACCTGTGGACGGCGGACCGAGGTGTCGGCGCTCCTCGTTACGCTGGAGGCATGCCCCAGAACGATCCGCGAGACCCCTATGCGGATCTGCCGTGGTCCGACGCGCCGCTCGACGACCCCTACGCCGACCTGCCCTTCGCGGACGAGCCGTGGGACGCGCCGCCGCCCGAGGAGGGCGAGTGGCTGGGATCCCCCGGCGCCGCGCCGCAGGGCAGCTTCCCCGCCCCGGCCGCGGCTCCTGCCCGGGGCGAGCCCGCGCCCAGCCGCTTCGCGACGCCGCTCGAGGCGCTGCGCACGGTCTACGGTTACGAGGCGTTCCGCGGCGACCAGGCGGCGATCATCGACCAGGTGGTGGGCGGCGGCGACGCGATCGTGCTCATGCCCACGGGTGGCGGCAAGAGCCTCTGCTACCAGATCCCCGCCCTCGTGCGCGAGGGTACCGGACTCGTGGTCAGCCCGCTGATCGCGCTCATGCACGACCAGGTCGATGCCCTGCGCGCCAACGGCGTGCGCGCCGCCTACCTCAACTCGACGCAGACCGCTGCCGAGCGCGCCGAGGTGGAGCGCGCGTACCTCGCCGGCGACCTCGACCTGCTCTACGTCGCCCCGGAGCGGCTCTCCAACGCGCAGACGCTGGCGCTGCTGCAGCGCGGAACGCTCGGCGTGATCGCGATCGACGAGGCGCACTGCGTGTCGCAGTGGGGGCACGACTTCCGCCCGGACTACCTCGCCCTCGGCGCCCTCGCCGAGCGCTTCCCGGGCGTCCCGCGCATCGCGCTCACCGCGACGGCCACGCGCGAGACGCACCGCGAGATCACCGAGCGGCTGCAGCTGCCGCAGGCCGAGCACTTCGTCGCGAGCTTCGACCGGCCCAACATCCAGTACCGGATCGACCCCAAGGTCGACGTCCGCTCCCAGCTGGTCTCGTTCATCCGCAGCCAGCCCGAGGGATCCGCCGGCATCGTGTACGCGCTCAGCCGTGCCTCGGTCGAGCAGACCGCCGAGTACCTGCGGGCGCAGGGACTCGACGCGATCCCGTACCACGCGGGCCTCGACGCGGGCACGCGTGCGGCGCACCAGTCCCGGTTCCTCCGTGAGGACGGCGTGATCGTGGTCGCCACGATCGCGTTCGGCATGGGCATCGACAAGCCCGATGTGCGCTTCGTCGCGCACATCGACCTGCCGAAGTCCGTCGAGGGGTACTACCAGGAGACCGGCCGCGCCGGCCGCGACGGCGAGCCCTCGGTCGCGTGGATGGCCTACGGCCTCGGCGACGTGGTGCAGCAGCGCCGCTTCATCCAGCAGGGCGACGGCGACCGCGCGATCAAGCAGCGGCAGAACCAGCACCTCGACGCGATGCTCGCCCTGTGCGAGACGGTGGACTGCCGTCGGCAGAATCTGCTGGGGTACTTCGGGCAGCCCTCGGACCGGTGCGGCAACTGCGACACCTGCCTCACGCCGCCGGAGAGCTGGGACGGGCTGATCCCCGCGCAGAAGCTGCTGTCCACGATCGTGCGGCTGCAGCGCGAGCGGCGCCAGTCGTTCGGCGCCGGGCACCTCATCGACATCCTCCGGGGCGCGTCGACGGAGAAGATCCGCAAGTTCCGGCACGACGAGCTCGCGACCTACGGGATCGGATCCGATCTCACCGACGCGCAGTGGCGCTCGGTGGTGCGGCAGATGCTCGCCCAGGGCCTCATGCAGGCGCAGGGCGAGTACGGCACGCTCGCGGTCAGCGAAGCCAGCGCCGGCGTGCTGGCCGGCACCGCGGAGGTGAAGCTGCGCCGCGACGTGGTCGCCCGCGCCGGGTCGTCCGGGGGCGGGCGCTCGGCCAAGCGCAGCGCCGCGGATGCGCTCGCCGAGGGCGACCGCGGGCTGTTCGAGGCGCTCCGGGCCTGGCGCGCGCAGACCGCGCGCGAGCAGGGCGTGCCCGCCTACGTCGTGTTCGGCGACGCGACGCTGCGCGCCCTCGCCGAGCACCGCCCCGGCCAGGCGTCGGAGCTGGTGGGCATCAGCGGGATCGGCGAGCGCAAGCGCGAGGCGTATGGCGAGGCCGTGCTCGAGGTGATCGCCGCCGCGGGCTGAGCGCATCGCGCATCGACCCGGGATCTGTGGGGAGCCGACAACCGGCCGGATCCTGGGCGCCGAGACGGGTTGGCAGAACTCCACAGCGGCCTTCGCGGTGCGTTGTGCCAGACCTACCATGAAGGCATCCAAAGACACCTCTCGAGAGGATCCTCATGGTCGACGCCGCCCTTCGGACGAACACCGCGCACAGCACCCAGGACGACTCCGCGACGCACATCGACGTCGACGCCGTCGGCGAGCTGCTGCTGGGAACCTGGGCCGACACGCGTCGCGAGGCGCGCGCGATGATCAAGGATCCGGCGTTCTGGCGCGATGACTCGCTCGGCAAGGACGAACACCGCGAGCGGGTGCTGAGCCAGATGCACCTGCTGGTGCAGAACAAGGCCGTGCACCGCGCGTTCCCGAAGCGCCTGGGCGGCGACGAGGACAACGGCGGCAACATCGCCGGGTTCGAGGAGCTGGTCGCGGCCGACCCGAGCCTGCAGATCAAGTCGGGCGTGCAGTGGGGCCTGTTCGGATCCGCTGTGCTGCAGCTCGGCACCGCCGAGCACCACGACCGCTGGCTGCCGGGCATCATGAGCCTCGAGATCCCGGGTGCCTTCGCGATGACCGAGATCGGGCACGGCTCCGACGTCGCCTCGATCGGCACCACGGCGACGTACGATCCGGCGACCGAGGAGTTCGTCATCAACACGCCGTTCCGCGCGGCGACCAAGGAGTACCTCGGCAACGCGGCTCTGCACGGCATCGCGGCGACCGTGTTCGCTCAGCTCATCACGAACGGCGTGAACCACGGCGTGCACTGCTTCTACGTGCCGCTGCGCGGCGAGGACGGCGTGGACCTGCCCGGCATCGGCCGCGAGGACGACGGACTCAAGGGCGGGCTGAACGGCATCGACAACGGCCGGCTGAGCTTCGACCACGTGCGGGTCCCCCGCACCAACCTGTTGAACCGCTACGGCGACGTCGCCGTCGACGGCACCTACTCGAGCGCGATCGACAGCCCGGGCCGCCGCTTCTTCACGATGCTCGGCACCCTGGTGCAGGGCCGCGTCTCGCTCGACGGCGCCGCGTCGTGGGCGTCGGCGCTCGGCCTGCACATCGCGATCACGTACGCCACGCAGCGCCGCCAGTTCAACGGCGTCGACGGCTCGGAGACCACGCTGCTCGACTACGGCAAGCACCAGCGCCGACTGCTGCCGCGCCTGGCGACCACGTACGCGCAGCTCTTCGCGCACGACGAGTTCCTGCAGAAGTTCGACGGCGTCTTCTCTGGCCGCACCGACACCCCGGCCGACCGCGAGGACCTGGAGACCCTGGCCGCGGCGCTCAAGCCGCTGTCGACCTGGCACGCGCTGGACACGCTGCAGGAGTGCCGCGAGGCGTGCGGCGGCGCGGGGTTCATGTTCGAGAACCGCTTCGTCGGCCTGCGCGCCGACCTCGACATCTACGTGACGTTCGAGGGCGACAACAACATCCTGCTGCAGCTCGTCGGCAAGCGTCTGCTCACCGACTACGCGAAGCAGTTCACCGGCAAGGACGCGGCGGCGCTCGCGAAGTACGCCGTCGGCCAGACTGCGGGCCGGGTGTTCCACGGCGCGGGGCTGCGCCAGTTCGGACAGGCCGTCGCGGATCTCGGATCCACGGCCCGCTCGGTCGAGAACGGCCTGCGAGCCGAGCAGCAGCACGAACTGCTCACCGACCGCGTGCAGCAGATGGTCGCCGACATCGCCGGTCGCCTGCGCGCGGCCGGCAAGGACAAGGTGCTCGGCGAGAAGCTGTTCAACGAGAACCAGGCCGAGCTCATCGAGGCGGCCCGCGCGCACGGCGAGCTGCTGCAGTGGGAGGCGTTCACCGACGCCCTCGGCCGCATCCAGGACGAGGACAGCAAGGCGGTGCTCACCTGGCTGCGCGACCTGTTCGGGCTGCAGCTCATCGAGAAGCACCTCGCCTGGTATCTCATCAACGGCCGGCTCTCGGCGCAGCGCGCGGCCTCGGTCTCGCGCTACATCGACCGCCTCTGCACGCGCCTGCGCCCGCACGCGCTCGATCTGGTGAACGCGTTCGGCTACGAGCCCGAGCACGTGCGCGCCCCCCTCGCCTCCGGCGCGGAGCAGATCCGCCAGGACGAGGCCCGCGCGTACTACGCCGACCTCAAGGCCTCGGGCGACGCCCCGGTCGACGAGAAGGCGCTGAAGAAGGCCCGCCGGCTGTAGGGCGCTGCGTCCTTCGTCTCGCTGCGCTCGCTCAGGAACCGGGATCGGTCCCTGGGCGAGGAGGTCCTTCGCCTCGCTGTGCTCGCTCAGGAACCGGGGATCGGTCCCTGAGCGAGGAGGTCCTTCGTCTCGCTGCGCTCGCTCAGGAACCGGGATCGGTCCCTGAGCGAGGAGCGCGGCGACGAGACGAAGGGCGCCGCGCCGCCTGTCGGCGCCGTCGCCTAGCCTGGTCGTCATGACGAGCACCGCCGACGATCTCGTGCGCTGTCCCTGGACCGGAGACGACGTCCAGTACCGCCGCTACCACGACGAGGAGTGGGGCCGGCCGCTGCACGGCGACCGGGCGCTGTTCGAGAAGATGTCGCTCGAGGGGTTCCAGGCGGGGCTGAGCTGGATCACGATCCTGCGCAAGCGGACGCGCTTCCGCGAGGTGTTCGCGGGGTTCGATCCCGAGGCGGTGGCGGAGTTCGGCGACGACGACGTGGCGCGGCTCATGACGGATCCGGGCATCATCCGCAACCGCGCCAAGATCCAGGCGACGATCGGCAACGCGGCCCTGGTGCGCGCGATGGCCGAGGGCGAGCTCGACGCGCTGATGTGGTCGTTCGCCCCGGCGCGCGCCGGCGCACGCCCTCGTACGATGGCCGACGTGCCGGCGGTCACTCCGGAGTCCGAGGCGATGAGCACCGCGCTCCGCAAGCGCGGCTTCCGGTTCGTCGGTCCCACGACGATGTATGCGCTCATGCAGTCGGCGGGCATGGTCGACGACCACGTCGAGGGCTGCTGGCGGGCGCAGTAGGCGGGCCGACCGGCGCCGGGCCGGGCGTCGCCGCCGGCGTCAGGTCGCGAGACCCGCCTCCGGCGCCTCCGGCTTGCGGAAGGCCGCCCGCATGTGGTCGCTGGTGAGGAAGTCGGCGATGCCGATCATGATCAGGCTGAAGATGATCTGCTCGGTCACCATCCACGCGGGATACAGCCCGGGGATCGCCGCCATCACGAGCGTGATCACGGGGAAGATCTGCGCGAACAGGCGGAGCCGCTGATAGGCCCAGCGCCAGCCGAGCGCCGCGCGCCAGGCGAAGTAGAAGAGCGTGACCGTCATCGCGAGCACGATGAGCGCGCGCATCCACACGGCGAACGGCACGGCGGCGATGGATCCGGCCTGCACCGCGATCACGACGGCCACGACGACCGCGGCGACACCGATCAGCAGCTCGACCGCGAGCAGCCAGAACACCCAGCGGAAGGCACGGACGGTGCGGTGGTGGTCGCGATCGGTCTCGACGATCTTCTCGTGGGCGTTGCGGCCGCCGGCGATGCGGTCCACGCGCAGCAGCAGCGGCTCCATGCGCCGCAGCAGGGGGTCCAGGAACATGCCTCCGAGCGTACGGCTCCGGCCTATGCGGCTCCGTCGCGCACGGATGGATGCTGCGACACCTGCACGACGGTGCGACGTCTGCACGATCGAAAGGCGGATCCGGTCGTGCAGGTGTCGCAGCGTCGTGCAGACGATGCGCGGGGGCAGGGGTCCAGGCACCGGATCCCCGCCTGGGGATGCGCCCGCACCGAACACCTCACCTGAACGTCACCCGTGCCGTGACCCTGCGTCATGGGGAGTCCTGCCCATCGCGGCTCTCAGGAACGGCATTTACACTCTTAGAGTCCCCTGACAGTTGTGCATGGGACCGCTGTGTCACTTGCTCGGGGGGAAATACGTGGTGAAGTCGTTCGCGTGGTTGCGGATGCGACCGAAGACCCTCGCTTCCGTGGCCGGTGTGACGGCCGCCGCCATCGCCGTCACCGGCATGGCCTTCGCCTATGAGGGCAACCCCACGGCCGAGGTCGACCTGCACGACGGCGGTGTCTGGCTGACCAAGACCTCGAGCCTGCTCGTCGGACACTTCAACAACGAGTCCCGCGTGCTGGACGGCGGCCTGCGCACCGGCAACGAGGACTACGACGTGCTCCAGTCCGGCGGCACCGTGCTCGTCACCGACCGCACGGCCTCGACCCTCACCAGCGTCGATCCGGCGCGCGTCGTGCTCGGCGACGCCGTGCTCGTGCCGGGTGGTGCGAAGTCGGCGCTCGGTGGCACCACCGTCGCGATCCTCGACCCGAAGGAGGGCAAGCTCTGGGTGCGCTCGGCCTCGTCGCTGAGCGGATTCAAGGCCGCGGGTGCGAAGCCCTCCGCGACGCTCGGCGCCGGAGCCGATGTCACGGTCGGGAAGGACGGCACGGTCTACGGCGTGTCCGCCAAGGACCGCAGCATCGTGACCGTCCGCGTGGACGGCCAGGGCGACCCGCTGCCCCCGTCCTCCGAGAAGATCGAACTCGCGGACAACGCGAAGCCCACGATCACCGTCGTCGGCGGCACCCCCGTCGTGCTCGACGCCGAGGCGAAGACCGTGTTCGCGGCCGGCCACCGCACGGCGCTGGACGGCGCCGGGGCGAAGAACCTCGACGCGGCGGTGCTGCAGCAGCCCTCCGCCGAGACCTCCGACGTCGTGGTGGCGACCGCCGATGCCCTGATCTCCGTGCCGTTGGACGGCTCGACGCCGTCGGCGCAGGACGCCGGGGGCGCCGGTGCGCCCGCCGCCCCCGTCTCCCTGAACGGCTGCACGTACGGCGCCTGGGGCGGATCGGCTCGATTCGTCCGCGACTGCATCGGATCCGCGAACGACCTGCGGACCTCGATCGAGGGGGCCGAGAGCACCTCCACCCTCGTGTTCCGGGTGAACCGCGACGTGGTCGTGCTGAACGACACCGCGAGCGGCGCGGCCTGGATGGCCACCGACAACCTGCAGCGCGTCGACAACTGGCAGGACATCGTGCCGCCGGAGGGCGACAGCGAGCAGCAGGACGAGACCACCGACGAGCAGGTCGAGACCACGCTGCCCAAGCGCACGCCCGAGAACACGCCGCCGATCGCGCACGACGACGAGTTCGGCGTGCGCCCCGGCCGCACCACGCTGCTGCCGGTGCTCGACAACGACACCGACGCGGACGGCGACGTGCTCGTGGCCTCGCTCGCCCAGGAGCAGCCCTCGATCGGCGCGGTGCAGCCCATCAACGACGGCGGCGCCCTGCAGATCGCGGTGCCGGAGGACGCCACCGAGTCCGCCTCGTTCCAGTACCAGGCGGACGACGGCCGCGGCGGGACGGCCACGGCGATCGCGGCGGTCAGCGTGCACGACTGGAGCGTGAACGCGGCGCCCAAGCAGCGCCGCACCCCCGGTCTGCTCGTCGAGGCCGGCGGCACCGTGACCTACAACGCGCTGCCCGACTGGATCGACCCCGACGGCGACGACGTGTACCTCAAGGACGTGGAGGCGGCGCCCGGCGACGAGGTCGACTACACGCCGGACGGCCAGCTCACCTACCGTGCCGTGTCCAGCCTTCCCGGGCGCAAGGAGATCCGGATCCAGGTCGCGGATGCGATGGGCGAGTTGACCAGCGGCACGATCCGCCTGGACATCCGCCCCCCGGGGACCACGGCGCCGACGACCAACGCGGACCACTACGTGACCCGCGCGGGCGAGCAGGTCACCGCGACCCCCCTGCTGAACGACTCCAGCTCCGGCAAGGAGCAGCTGCGCCTGACCCGCGTCGACGAGACGCCGGGCGCCGTGATCACGCCCAACTTCGCCGAGGGCACCTTCACCTTCCAGGCGGATCTGCCCGGCACCTACTACATGCAGTACCTGGTCAGCGCCGGTCCGAACGCCGTGCCCGGCCTCGTCCGCGTGGATGTGCTGGACAAGTCCGCGGAGGCCGCGCCGCCGATCGCGGTGCGCGACGTGGCGCTGCTGCCGAGCGGCGGCGACGTGCTCGCCGGCGTGCTGAACAACGACATCGACCCGGCCGGCGGCATCCTCGTCGTGCAGTCGGTGACGGTGCCCCCGCACAGCGGCGTCGCGGTGTCGGTGCTGAACCACGAGACGCTGCGGATCACCGACCAGGGCAACCTCGACAAGGAGGTGCGGATCAGCTACCGCATCTCCAACGGATCCCAGACCGCCGACGGCGACGTCATCGTGATCCCGATCCCCGCGCCCGGCAAGCTCGACCCGCCGACGGCGAACGACGACACCGCCGTGGTGCGCGCCGGCGATGTCGTGACGATCCCCGTGCTCGCGAACGACAAGCACGCGCCGGGCACCGCGCTGCACGTCGCGCCGAACCTGGTCGAGCCGCTGGTCGACCCCACGGTCGGCGAGGCTTTCGTCTCGCAGGACACCGTGCGGTTCCGCGCCGGTGACACCCCGCGCACCGCCTATGTCACGTACGAGGCCGTGGACACGAACGGCCAGAAGGCCGCCGGGTACATCACGATCCAGATCCTCCCGGTCGACGAGAAGACCAACACCGCACCGCGCCCGCGCGACATCACCGTGCGCGCCCTGAGCGGCACCAGCGTGCGCATCCCCGTGCCGCTGGACGGGCTCGACGCCGAGGGCGACTCCGTGGAGCTCGTCGGTCTGGACTCCGCTCCGAAGCAGGGTCAGGTCAGCGAGGTGGGATCCAACTACCTCACCTACGACGCCTTCGACAAGGCGAGCGGGATCGACTCGTTCACGTACAAGGTGCGCGACCGCCTGGGCAAGGAGGCGACCGCGACCATCCGGGTCGGGATCGCCCCCGGCGCGAACATCAACCAGGCGCCGTACGCGGTCAAGGACGCGATCGTGATGCGTCCCGGCCGCACGGTCGCCGTCGCCGTGCTGACGAACGACTCGGATCCGGACGGCGACACGATCGGCCTGGTCAAGAACGGCATCGAGGTCGCCGCCGGCGTGGACGGGCTCAAGGCCGAGGTGTCCGGCGACCGCGTGCTCATCACGGCACCGAACCGGCCGCTGCAGACCTCCGTGCAGTACACCGTCGCCGACTCGCGCGGCGCCACGGCGACCGCGCCGGTGCAGATCACCGTCGCGGAGGACGTGCCGCTCGTGGCGCCGATCGCTCGCGACGACCGCATCCAGGCGTCCGACGTGAAGGGCGACAGCCTGCAGGTCGAGGTGCCGGTGCTGGACAACGACGAGGATCCGGACGGCACCGTCGACGCGCTCGCGCTCAACGTCGCCGACCCGACGTCGAAGGTGCTGCCGAACCGCACCATCCAGGTCACCGTGACCGCCAAGCGCCAGCTGGTGCAGTACTCCGTCACGGACCAGGACGACCAGACCGCCTCCGCGTTCATCTTCGTCCCCGCGCTGTCCGAGCTCGCTCCGACCCTCACCTCCACCAAGGCGGTGGAGGTGAAGAGCGGCGAGACCATCGACCTCCCGCTCTCGAAGTACGTGTCCGTGGCCGGAGGCGGTGAGGTGCGCATCACCGAGGCGGGCAAGGTCAGCGCCGTCAACAGCAACGGCTCGCCGCTGCTGAAGGACGAGCACACACTCGTGTACACCTCCAAGGAGGGGTACTTCGGCGACGACGCGCTCACCTTCGAGGTCACCGACGGCACCGGACCCGACGACCCCGAGGGGCGCAAGGCCACGCTGAGCCTGCCCATCACGGTGCTCCCGCCCGACAACCAGCCGCCGGTGTTCACCAACGCCCAGGTGTCGGTCGCGCCCGGTGAGGCGGCGCAGCGCGTCGAGCTCGCCCCGCTGACGAAGGATCCGGATCCGGGCGATGCCAAGAAGATCAGGTACACGATCACCGGGCAGCCCGAGAACGGCATCCGCGCGAGCCTGGACGGCTCGACGCTGAAGGTGGAGGCCGACTCCTCGACCGCCAAGGGCACGGGCTCCACGGTGGAGCTGAGCATCACCGACGGCACCACCGAACCGGTCAGCGGCACCGTCGCCGTGACCGTCGCCGCCTCCACGCGACCTCTTCCGGTGGCGAACGAGGACACCGTCCCGCAGGCCGACCAGGGCAAGCCGGTGACGATCCCCGTGCTGGCCAACGACGTCAACCCGTTCCCGGACACGCCGCTGAAGATCCGCTCCGTCGACGTGCAGACCGGTGACGGAAACGCCTCCGTGCAGGGCGACAAGATCGTGATCACCCCCGATGCCAAGTTCGTCGGGCAGGTCATCGCGACGTACCGGGTGCAGGACGCGACGAAGGATCCGGACCGCGAGGTCGACGGCCGCATCGTCGTGACCGTGCAGGGCGTGCCCGATGCCCCCGGCGCGCCGCAGGTCACCAGCGTGCAGGACCGCACCGTGGTGCTGAGCTGGAGCCCGCCGTCGAACAACGGCGCGGAGATCACCGGCTACACCGTGCGCGCCTCGAGCGGTGGCAGCTACACCAAGCAGTGCGCATCGACCACGTGCACCCTGGACGGCCTCACGAACAACGTGGAGTACACCTTCGCCGTGACCGCCACGAACCGCGTGGGCGAGGGCAAGCCGTCGCCGACCTCCGCCGTGGCGCGTCCTGACGCGCGTCCGGACACCCCGAACCCGCCGACCCTGAAGTTCGGCGACAAGTCGCTGCAGGTGTCCTGGACGACCCCGACCACCCCCGGATCCCCGGTGAAGTCGTACAACCTGGAGATCTCGCCGGCCCCGCCGAGCGGCGTGGCGAGCAAGACGGGAGTCACGGGCAACTCGCTGAAGTGGGACGGCCTGGAGAACGGCGCCAACTACACGGTGCGCGTGCAGGCCGTGAACCTGGCACCGGAGCCCTCGAGCTGGTCCGGCTGGTCGGCCGCCGAGATCCCGGCAGGTCCGCCGACCGCTCCGGGCACGCCGCAGGCGCAGAGCGCGCCGTCGGTGGGCAGCCAGTCCCAGATGACCGTGACCTGGTCGCCCGCCGGTGCGAACGGCGACGCCATCTCGAGCTACGACCTGCAGGTGCTGCAGGGCGGATCCGTGGTGCGCACGATCACCGGCATCGCGGGCACCGCGAAGAGCCAGGCCGTCACGGTGGGCAACTCGACGGCGAACTACACGTTCCAGGTGCGCGGCAACAACAAGGCCGGAGCCGGCGCGTGGTCGGCCCCGTCCAACGCGCAGCGCGCGTTCGGCCAGCCGGGAGCGGTGACGATCACCAGCACCCAGGAGCTGAACAACAACATCCGCGTCGGGTACAACCTGGCGGACGCCAACGGCGCCGCCGGCAGCGAGATCCATTACGAGTACTCCACCGGCGGCGGCTGGAGCCGCAACTGGGACGGCGCGAACATCCCCGCGTCGAACAACGGCACCTACACGGTCTCCGTGCGCGCATACTCCGTGGTCGGCGGCCAGGAGTCCCAGCCCGGGGCGGCCGGGTCGAAGGGCGGACTGCAGCCCTACGGTCCGATCGGGACTCCGGGCGCCCGGGCCGTGAACAACGGCCAGAGCGTGACGCTGAGCTGGTCCGCACCCGCTCGGAACGGGCGAGACGTCTCCATCAAGATCAACGTCGACGGCGGCGGATGGCAGTCGGTGGCGGACAGTGGCTCGCGCACCGTCGGCAACGGGTACGACCAGACGCACTCGATCCAGGTGCAGGCGTTCGACACGGCAGGGCAGCAGTCGGGCGTGGCCTCCGATTCGAAGAAGACCGACAGCCCGCCGCCCCCGCGGGTGTGGGTGACCCAGGGAGCGGCGGCCGGCAGCAACTGCGTGAACGGATGCCGTCTGATGGTCGTGAACTGGCAGAACCTGAACATCGGATCCAGGACCGTCACCTGCCACTCCAACGTGGACGGCCAGATCGGCGGCAACCACACAGTCAACTTCAACGGATCCGGCAGTGCGCAGCTCTCCTGCTGGAAGGGCCGCGACGGCGTCGACGTGTGGGTCGACATCGCCGGCTGGGGCGGCAGCGTCGACACCGAGAAGAACTTCTGGCCGAGACCGTAGCCGGGCACCGGCCCGGCCGCACGGCACCGCAGACGAACAAAGATCAGAGGAACACACAGACATGACGATGACCCCCGAGCAGGCCGCCTGGTTCCAGGGCACCTTCAGCCGGCTGGCCGACAACGTCGACCGCGCCGTGCAGGGCAAGCGCGACGTGGTGAGCCTGGTGCTCGCCTCGATGCTGGCAGAGGGGCACGTGCTCCTGGAGGATGCCCCCGGCACCGGCAAGACGAGCCTCGCGAAGGCGCTCGCGGCGACCGTGCAGGGCACCAGCACGCGCATCCAGTTCACGCCCGACCTGCTGCCGTCGGATGTGACCGGCGTCACCATCTACGACCAGAACACGCACACGTTCGAGTTCCACCGTGGCCCCGTGTTCGCGTCCATCGTGCTCGCGGACGAGATCAACCGCGCCTCGCCGAAGACGCAGTCCGCGCTGCTCGAGGTGATGGAGGAGTCCCGGGTGACCGTGGACGGCGTCGCCCACGAGGCGGGTCGGCCGTTCCTCGTGATCGCCACGCAGAACCCCATCGAGCAGGCGGGCACGTACAAGCTGCCCGAGGCGCAGCTCGACCGCTTCCTCATCAAGACGTCGATCGGGTACCCCGACCTCGACATCACCGCCTCGATCCTCGCGGGCGCCGCCGAGCGCAACCCCTCCGCGAAGCTCTCTCCGGTGATCACCACGAGCGCGGTCGCCGACATGGCAGACCTCGCCGCCGCCGTGCACGTCGAGCCCGCCGTGCTGCGCTACATCGCCGAGCTCGTCGAGGCGACCCGCGCCGATGCCGCGATCCGCCTCGGCGTCTCCGTCCGCGGAGCGCTGGCGATGGTCCGCATCGCCAAGGTGTGGGCCGCCGCCCACGGACGGCACTACGTGCTGCCCGACGACGTCAAGGCGCTCGCCCGCCCCGTGTGGCTGCACCGTCTGCTGCTCGACCCGGAGGCCGAGTTCGCCGGCACCACCGCGGAGACCGTCATCGCCCGCGTGGTCGAGAAGGTCGCCGCGCCGCAGGCGCGCGCAGCGGCCTGACCGCCCCCGGACCGCAGGAAGACAGAGAGCACGCATGACCACGACCGCCCCGGCGCCCGGCATCGACCGCCCGGCCGGATCCGACCGCGAGGCCGGGTGGCGCGACATCGCCACCCTGGTGCTCGCGCGCGTCGGCGCGCGGCTGCGCCTGATCGCCTCCGCCGTGCGCCCGCTGGCCTGGGTCCTCGGCGGCATCGCGCTCGGCTGCCTCGTGGTCGCGCTGCCGCTCGGCTGGATCGAGGTCGTCGTCATCGCGCTCGTGCTCGTCGTGGTGCTGGCGCTGTGCGCGCTGTTCCTGATCGGCCGCACCGCCTACGACGTCTCCCTCGACCTCGCCCGCACCCGTGTCGTGGTGGGGGAGCGCGCCGTGGGTGCGCTCACCCTGGCCAACCGCGGCACTCGCGCGATCCTGCCCTCCCGCGTGGTGCTGCCCGTCGGTGCGGGGCGCGGAGAGTTCGGCATCAAGCGGCTCGCCCCGGGCGAGGAGGCGGAGGAGCTCTTCGCGATCCCCACCCATCGCCGCGGCGTCGTCTCCGTCGGGCCGGTCAGCGTCGTCCGCGGCGACCCGCTCGGCCTCTTCGAGCGTGCGCACCGGCGCGACGACCCGATCGACCTGTTCGTGCACCCGCGCACCATCGCCTTCGACGGGCAGTCGCTCGGCTTCCTGCGCGACCTCGAGGGGCTGCCGGCGGCGGATCTGTCCCGCGACGACGTGTCGTTCCACGCGCTGAACGAGTACCAGCCGGGGGACGACCTGCGTCGCGTGCACTGGCGCTCCTCCGCCCGCACCGGGGTGCTCATGGTGCGCCAGTATGAGGAGACGCGTCGCTCGCACTTCGTGATCGGGCTGAGCCGCGCATCGAACGAGTACGCCGAACCCGACGAGTTCGAGCTCGCGATCTCGCTCGCCGGATCCGTCGGCCTGCGCGCGATCCGCGACTCGCAGCACGTCGACCTGCGCGTGCAGGGCCGGGCGATGCCGTCCGGCACGAGCAAGCAGCTGCTGGACTCCCTCGCCGCCGTCGAGGAGGGGCGCGCGAAGGACGGCGGCCTCGCCGCACTGGCCGGCCTCGTCGCCCGGCACATGCCGCTGTCCAGCGTCGTCGTGCTCGTCGGCGGCAGTCGCACCTCGGCGGAGGAGCTGCGGGCCGCCTGCGCCCGGCTGCCGTTCGGCTCGCGGGTGCTCGCCATCGTCGCCGACCTCGGCGAGGCGCCGTCGCTGCGCCGCATCGGCGAGGCCGACGTGATCACGGTCGGGGCGCTGGAGCAGCTGCCCCTCGCCCTCGGGAAGGTGCTCGCATGACCGCGCCCGCAGACGTCCGATCCGGCCGCAGGAGCGCGGCGACCAGGACGCCCCGTGCTCCCCGGCCCCCGAAGCCGGCCGCCGCGCCGCGCGCTCCGAAGCCGCCGAAGCCCGCCCGCACCCCGCTCTCCCCCCAGAGCGTGATCATCGATCTCGTCGCCGTCGCCCTGCTCATCGGCGTCGGCATCGCCGGCTGGTGGCCGTCCTTCGCGGGCGGCTCGTACCTCCCTGCGGCGATCGGCGCTCTGCTGCTCGGCCTCGGCGTCGCCCTGCTCTGCGCCTGGCGCGGATGGGGCATCCTGGCGACGGCAGGGCTCACCCTGCTCGGCTACTTCCTGTTCGGCGGCGCGCTCGCGCTGCCGAAGACGACCCTGTTCGGCGTGCTGCCCACGGGGGAGACGATGGGGGCGCTGTCCGCCGGCGCGGTCACCAGTTGGAAGGCGATGCTGACCACGGTCGCGCCGGTCGCGGTCGGCGACGGCTACGCGCTCGTGCCGTTCCTGTCCGCGCTCGTGTTCAGCGTGGTCGCGGCGGCACTGGCGCTGCGTCTGCGCCGCGTCGCGTGGGCGCTCATCCCCGCGGCCGCGCACCTCATGCTCGTGATCGCCATGGGCGTGCCGACTCCCGCCGCGCCGATCGCGCAGGGCGTCGTGTTCGCGCTCGTGGCCGTGGCCTGGCTCGCGCTGCGCGGCACCGGCGCGACCGCCGACGCCGCCGTGTCGGTCGCGGCCGACGGGTCCCGGTCCTCGGCGCTGCTGCGCCGTCGCATCCTCGCCGGCGGCGCCGTGCTCGTCGTCGCCGGTCTCGCCGGCACCGGCCTTGCGGCCGCGACCACGATCGCCGAGCCGCGGCACGTGTTCCGCGACGTGGTGCTGCCTCCGTTCGACGTGCACCAGTATGCGAGCCCGCTGCAGTCGTACCGCGGGTATGTGAAGGATCACCGCCAGGACACCCTGTTCACCGTGAAGGGGCTGCCCGAGGGCGCCCGCATCCGGGTCGGCACGATGGACGCCTACAACGGCGTCGTGTACGACGTGTCGGACAAGGGCGTCGGATCGTCCGGGGCGTTCAGCCCGATCCGCGACAACATGTCCGCCGGTGCCACCGGCACCGCCGCCACGCTCGACGTCACGCTGGACGAATACGCCGGCGTCTGGCTGCCCGATGCCGGCGCCGTGAGCGCGATC
>JAFDWP010000222.1 GCA_018268435.1 Actinomycetota bacterium | reverse complement strand
TGCTCGGCGTCGGCGATCAGCTTGACGAAGCCGATCGGCTCGCCCAGACCGTTGGCCTTGCCGTTCGCGCTGAACGGGAACTTCGCGACCTTGATCTCGCGACCCTCGGCGCGCGCCTGCTCCTCGGTGAGGCCGAAGCTGGCGACCTGCGGCTGGCAGAACGTGGCGCGCGGCATCATGCGGTAGTCGCCCAGCGTCATCGTCTCGGCCTTGCCGATGGTCTCGGCGGCGACGACGGCCTGCGCCTCGGCCACGTGGGCGAGCTGCAGCTTGGCGGTCACATCGCCGATGGCGTAGATGCCCTCGACGTTGGTGCGCATGTGGTCGTCGATGTCGATCGCGCCGCGGTCGGTGAGCTTCACACCGGTCCGGTCCAGGCCGTAGCCGTCGACGTTGGGGGCGAAGCCGACCGACATCAGGACCTTGCCGGCGGTGATCTCGCCGGGCTGGCCGTCGCGCGTCTCATACGTGACGTGCACGGACGAGCCGTTGTCGGTGACGGTCTTCACGGCGGTCGAGGTGAGGATCTCGACCCCGAGCTTCTTGTACTGCTTCTGGATCTCCTTGGAGACCTCGACGTCCTCGTTGGGCAGGGCGCGGTCGAGGAACTCGATGATGGTGACCTGCACGCCGTAGTTCGCCAGCACGTAGCCGAACTCCATGCCGATGGCGCCGGCGCCGACGATGACGATCGACTCGGGCAGGTCGCGGGTGAGGATCTGCTCCTCGAAGGTGACCACGTTGTCGCTGAGCTGCACGCCGGGCAGCAGGCGCACCGTGGAACCGGTGGCGATGATGACGTTGTCGAAGGTGACGTCCTCGGTCGTGCCGTCCGCCTTGGCGACCGAGATCGACTTCGGGCCGGTGAAGGTGCCGCGGCCGTCGTACTCGGTGACCTTGTTCTTCTTCATCAGGAAGTGGATGCCCTTGACGTGGGTGTCCGCGACCTTCCGGCTGCGATCGAACGCCGCGCCGAAGTCGAAGTGCACGTCGCCCGAGATGCCGAAGAAGTCGGCCTTGTGGGTGAACGTGTGCGCGATCTCGGCGTTCTTGAGAAGGGACTTCGAGGGGATGCACCCCACGTTGAGGCAGATGCCGCCCCAGTACTTCTCCTCGATGATCGCGGTGGAAAGGCCGAGCTGGGCGCTGCGGACGGCGGCGACGTAACCGCCGGGGCCAGCGCCGAGGATGACGACGTCGTAGTGTGGCATGCTCTCAGCCTATCGTTCGACGGCGGGACTCCGGGTGGGCCCACCCGGGCCGGATCCGGCTCCCCACCGTGACCCGCTTCCGATAGGCTGGATCGCCAGAGGAGGGGTGCACAGTGACTGAGAACGACGTTCCCGAAGGGGCGGTCCGCCGCGGGGGGGAGCCCCTGAACGACACGACGCAGACGTTCGGACACGACTCCGACCTGTCGTTCGTCCCGTTCGGCGCCGAGCTGACCGAGGTCGAGCAGGCGGCGATCGCCGCGCTCCCGTCGGGTTCGGCCCTGCTGCTGGTCCGCTCCGGCGCGCTCGCCGGCGCGCGCTACCTGCTGGACTCCGCGGTGACCACGGTCGGGCGCCACCCCGAGGCCGACATCTTCTTCGACGACGTGACCGTCTCGCGCCGTCACGCCGAGGTGATCCGCACGGGCACCGCCTTCGAGATCGTCGATCAGCGTTCGCTGAACGGCACGTACGTGAACGGCGAACGCGTCGACCGCAGCGTGCTGCGCAACGGCTACGAGGTGCGCGTCGGCAAGTTCCGGCTGAACTTCTTCGCCTCACCCGTGGATCTCGCACAGGCGAACGACTGATGGTGGCGTCAGCCGCCGAGCGTGCCGCCCCCACCGGGCTGCTGAGCATCGGCCAGGTGCTCGCGCGCCTGACGCCGGAGTTCCCCGATGTGCGGGCGTCCAAGCTCCGCTTCCTGGAGGAGAAGGGCATCGTGAACCCGGTGCGCACCGCGTCCGGGTACCGCAAGTTCTCCGCCGCCGATCTCGAGCGGATCCGCATCGCCCTGACGCTGCAGCGCGATCAGTACCTGCCGCTCAAGGTGATCCGGGATCAGCTCGACGCGCTCGAGGCCTCCGGCGGCGCGCCAGAGCTGCCCGCGTCGATCGTGCAGGGGCCGCGCCGCTACCGCCGTGACGAGCTCGTCAGCGCGGCCGGGGCGACGCACGCGCTGCTCGGTGACGCCGTGTCGAGCGGCATGCTGCCGGCCGCCGAGGCCTACCCCGAGTCCGCGGTCTCGCTGCTGCGCGCCCTGGTGGCGCTGGACGGGCACGGCATCGGGCCGCGTCACCTCCGGCCGCTGCGGCAGAGCGCGGAGCGCGACGTGGCGCTGGTGCAGTCCGCGCTGTCCGCGCTGCTGCGCCGCACCGACACCCCGTCGCGCGCACGCGCCAGCGAGGTGGCCCCGGAGCTGGCCTCCCGGCTGGACGAGGTGCGCGCTCTCCTGGTCAAGGACGGCATCGGCCGGCTGCTGTCGTGAAGACGTCGCGGTCGTAACGAACTGATTGCGACACACCCCCGGCTCCGGACGGATGTCGTTGTCGGCGGACACGTGCTGTTCTAGCGTGGAGACATCGACTTTCAGGTTGTGGTTGAAGGATGCTGTGCCTTCAGGATGAGGAGGATGCCATGAGCACCGACGAACGGAGCGACGCACCGTCGTTCGGGGACGATCTCCTCTTCACCGACGGGCTGCCCGCGATGGACGACGAGGTCGGCTACCGCGGCGCGGTGGCGGCGCGCGCCGCGGGCATCACCTACCGCCAGCTGGACTACTGGGCGCGCACCGAGCTGGTCGTCCCGACCGTCCGCGGCGCGAGCGGGTCCGGATCCCAGCGCCTCTACGGCTTTCGCGACATCCTCGTGCTGAAGCTCGTCAAGGAACTGCTGAACACCGGCATCTCGCTGCAGCAGATCCGCACCGCCGTCGACCAGCTCCGCGCCGCGGGGATCCGCGATCTCGCGGGCACCACGCTGATGAGCGACGGCGCCTCGGTCTATCTGTGCACCTCGAACGACGAGGTCATCGATCTGCTCAGCCGCGGTCAAGGCGTCTTCGGCATCGCCGTCGGCAAGGTGTTCCACGAGGTCGAGGCCACGCTGGTCGAGTTCGACGCGCTCGCGCCGGAGCCCATGGACGACCTCGCCGCGCGGCGCGCCCGTCGCTCCGCCTGAGCGGCACCGAAACCGAGAAGAGCCGGTCCCCGAGGGGCCGGCTCTTCTCGCGTCCGCACCGCCGCAGGGGCGTGCGGGCACTCAGACGCGGGTGTCGTCCGGCAGCGCGATGCGCCCGGTGCGGATCACCCGGTCCAGCAGGGTGTCGAAGTCGGCGGCGAGCTCCTGCGCGGAGTCTCCCGGCCAGATGTGCAGCGGCTTCGCGGCGCCCTGGGCCTGCTGCAGCGAGGTGCGCTCGGGCAGCTGGGGCGAGAGCACGAGCGGGCCGAACATGTCGCGCAGCTCCTTGATGCGGAACTGGTGCTCGATGGACTGCGGGCGCACGCGGTTGACCACGATGCCGAGCGGCTGCAGCCGGGGGGAGAGTCCGCGACGGATCTCCTCGATCGCGCGCAGGGCGCGGTCGGCGGCGGCGACCGAGAACAGCCCCGGCTCGGTCACGACCATGACGCGGTCGCTCGCGGCCCAGGCGGTGCGCGTGAGCGCGTTCAGCGAGGGGGCGCAGTCGATGAGCACGAGGTCGTAGTCGGCCTCGACGGCGGCGAGCGCCTCCTCGAGCTTCCACACGTCGCGCACGCTCGGGTGCGGGCCGTCGAAGTTGATCGCGGACGGACTGCCGATGAGCACGTCGATCGTCCCGGGGTGCACCTTCGCCCAGCCCGAGGACGTGATCGCCTGACGGACCACCTTCTCCTTGGGATTGGCGAGGACATCGGCGATGTTGAGCCGCCCGGCGACCTGGATGTCCATGCCGGTGGAGACGTCGGACTGCGGGTCGAGGTCGACCACGAGGGTCCGGACGCCGCGCGCGAACGCCGCCGAGGCGAGGCCGAGGGTCACGGTCGTCTTGCCGACACCGCCCTTGAGGGAACTGACGCTGAGTACGTGCACGCACACCACGTTACCGTCCTCTAGGCTGAGGACACACTCAGCCCCCCGATGCGCGTCGTCGCGCAGAACAGTGTTCGAGGTGCCATGTTCGAAAAGATCCTTGTGGCCAATCGCGGTGAGATCGCCATCCGTGCGTTCCGTGCAGCCTTCGAAGTGGGAGCGAAGACGGTCGCCGTCTTCCCCTGGGAGGACCGCGGATCCCTGCACCGCCAGAAGGCGGACGAGTCCTATCAGATCGGCGAGGTGGGGCATCCGGTGCGCGCCTACCTCGACGTGGACGAGATCATCCGCGTGGCCCTGGAGAGCGGTGCGGACGCGATCTACCCGGGGTACGGCTTCCTGTCGGAGAACCCGGAGCTCGCGGCGCGCGCCGCGGAGAACGGGATCGCGTTCATCGGCCCGCCCGCCCACGTGCTGGAGATGGCAGGCAACAAGGTGACGGCGAAGCAGCACGCGGTCGCCGCCGGCGTGCCCGTGCTGCGCTCGACCGACGCCTCCGACGACGTCGATGAGCTCGTCGCGCAGGCGGAGGGCATCGGATTCCCGATCTTCGTCAAGGCCGTCGCCGGCGGCGGCGGGCGCGGCATGCGCCGGGTGGAGTCGATCGGCGATCTCGCCCCGGCGCTGGCCGAGGCCATGCGCGAGGCGGGCAGCGCGTTCGGCGATGCGCGGGTCTTCCTCGAGCAGGCGGTGCAGCGCCCTCGGCACATCGAGGTGCAGGTGCTCGCGGACGGCACGGGGAACACGGTGCACCTCTTCGAGCGCGACTGCTCGGTGCAGCGCCGCCACCAGAAGGTGGTCGAGATCGCGCCCGCACCGAATCTCGACGATGCGATCAGGACCGCCCTGCACGGATACGCGGTCGCCTTCGCGCGGTCCATCGGCTACCAGAACGCCGGCACGGTCGAGTTCCTCCTGGAGACGGCGGGGGAGCGCGCGGGCGAGGTCGTGTTCATCGAGATGAACCCGCGGATCCAGGTCGAGCACACGGTCACCGAGGAGGTCACCGACGTCGACCTCGTGCAGTCGCAGATCCGGATCGCGGCGGGCGAGAGCCTCGTCGATCTGGGACTGGAGCAGGACGACATCCAGCTGCGCGGCGCCGCGCTGCAGTGCCGCATCACGACGGAGGACCCGGCACAGGGCTTCCGGCCGGACACCGGGCGGATCACCACCTACCGCTCCCCGGGCGGCGCCGGCATCCGCCTCGACGGCGGCACCACCGCGGCGGGCTCGCAGATCAGCCCGCACTTCGATTCCATGCTCGCCAAGCTCACCTGCCGCGGGCGCGACTTCCCCGCGGCGGTGGCGCGTGCGAAGCGGGCGCTCGCGGAGTTCCGGATCCGCGGCGTCGCCACCAACATCCCGTTCCTGCGCGCCGTGCTCGACGACCCGTCGTTCGTGGTCGGCGACCTGTCCACGCTGTTCATCGAGGAGCGGCCGGAGCTGCTCACGAGCAACCCGTCCCGGGACCGCGCGACCCGCCTGCTGAACTGGCTCGGCGACGTGACGGTGAACCGGCCGTACGGGGACAAGCCGCTGTCGCCCTCGCCGGGCAGCAAGCTCCCCGCCATCGATCTGAGCACGCCTCCGCCGCCCGGTGCCCGCGATCGGCTGCTCGCGCTCGGCCCCGCGGGCTTCGCCCGCGCCCTGCGCGAGCAGACCGCGCTCGCCGTGACCGAGACGACCTTCCGCGACGCCCACCAGTCGCTGCTCGCCACACGGGTGCGCACGCGCGATCTGGTGCGCGTGGGCCCGCACGTGGCCCGCATGACGCCGCAGCTGCTGTCGATCGAGGCCTGGGGCGGCGCGACCTACGACGTCGCGCTGCGCTTCCTCGCCGAGGACCCCTGGGAGCGTCTGGAGGCGCTGCGCACGGCCATGCCCAACATCCCGCTGCAGATGCTGCTGCGCGGACGCAACACGGTCGGGTACACGCCGCATCCCGTCGAGGTGACGAACGCGTTCGTGCGGGAGGCGGCGTCGACCGGCGTGGACATCTTCCGCATCTTCGACGCGCTCAACGACGTGTCCCAGATGCGTCCCGCGATCGATGCCGTGCTGGAGACGGGCACGGCGGTCGCCGAGGTCGCGCTCTGCTACACCGGGGATCTTCTGGATCCCGCGGAGGATCTGTACACGCTCGACTACTACCTGCGCCTCGCGGAGCAGATCGTCGACTCCGGCGCGCACATCCTGGCGATCAAGGACATGGCAGGGCTGCTCCGCCCCGCCGCGGCCGCACGCCTCGTCACCGCGCTGCGCGAGCGTTTCGATCTGCCGGTGCACGTGCACACGCACGACACCGCCGGCGGGCAGCTCGCGACGCTGCTGACCGCCAGTGCGGCCGGTGCCGACGCGGTCGACGCGGCCGCGGCGCCGATGTCCGGCACGACGAGCCAGCCCTCGCTGTCGGCGCTCGTCGCCGCGCTCGCGCACACCGAGCGCGACACCGGGCTGGATCTGCAGGCCGTCGGCGACCTCGAGCCGTACTGGGAGGGCGTGCGTCAGCTCTACCGACCGTTCGAGTCCGGGCTCACCGCGCCCACCGGCCGGGTCTACCACCACGAGATCCCCGGAGGTCAGCTGTCGAACCTGCGTCAGCAGGCGATCGCGCTGGGACTCGCGAACGAGTTCGAGCGCATCGAGGAC
>JAFDWP010000221.1 GCA_018268435.1 Actinomycetota bacterium | reverse complement strand
TACTACCTTCAGGACATGCGCGTCGACATCATCACCAAGGAGTACCCGCCGGAGATCTACGGCGGGGCCGGCGTGCACGTCGCGGAACTCGTCAAAGCCCTGCGCGAGCGCATCGACGTGCAGGTCAGAGCGTTCGGCGCGGACCGGGACGAACCGGATGTGATGGCCTACCGGACGCCGGCGGAGCTCGCCGCGGCGAACGCCGCGCTGCAGACGCTCGGCACCGATCTGGTGATGGTTCCGGACGTCGCGGGGGCCGATGTCGTGCACAGCCACACGTGGTACGCGAACTTCGCGGGGCACATCGCGTCTCAGCTGCACGGCATACCGCATGTGCTCACGGCGCACAGCCTCGAGCCGCTGCGGCCGTGGAAGGCGGAGCAGCTGGGCGGCGGCTACGCCGTGTCCAGCGGGATCGAGCGGCTCGCGTACGAGAACGCGGCCGCGATCATCGCCGTGAGCGGCGGCATGCGCAACGACATCCTGCGCGCCTATCCGCAGGTCGACCCCGCGAAGGTGCACGTGATCTACAACGGGATCGACGTCGACGCGTGGCATCCGGTCGAGGATCCCGGCGTGCTGGCGAAGCACGGGATCGACCCGACGCGGCCCTCGGTCGTCTTCGTCGGCCGGATCACCCGGCAGAAGGGGCTGCCGTACTTCCTGCGCGCCGCGGAGAAGCTGCCGCCCGAGGTCCAGCTCGTGCTCTGCGCCGGCGCGCCGGACACGCCGGAGATCATGGACGAGGTGCGGGGTCTGGTGGCCGATCTGACCGCGACGCGCACGGGCGTGGTCTGGATCGAGGAGTTCCTGCCGCGCCCCGAGCTCTCTGCGATCCTCACGGCGGCGACGACCTTCGTGTGCCCGTCGGTGTACGAGCCCCTCGGCATCGTGAACCTCGAGGCGATGGCCTGCGGCGCCGCGGTCGTCGGCACGGCGACGGGCGGCATCCCCGAGGTGGTGGTGGATGGGGTCACCGGTCGGCTGGTGCCGATCGAGCAGGTGCAGGACGGCACCGGCACCCCGGTGGATCCGGAGCGGTTCGTCTCGGATCTGGCCGCCGTGCTGACCGAGGTCGTCTCGGATCCGGCGCGTGCCGCGGAGTATGGAGCGGCCGGTCGCGAGCGTGCCGCGGCGGAGTTCAGCTGGGCCGCGATCGCCGACACGACCCGGGCGCTCTACGAGGAGCTGACGGCCTGACCGATAGGCTGGGGGCATGTCTGCCGTCCTCGAATTCTCGGATGTCGTGGTGCGCCGCGACGGCCGCAACATCGTCGATCACCTCTCCTGGACCGTCGAGGACGACCAGCGCTGGGTCGTGCTCGGACCCAACGGGGCGGGCAAGACCACGCTCCTGCAGCTCGCCGACACGCTGATGCACCCGACCCAGGGTCGTGTCGACATCCTGGGGGAGACGCTCGGCCGCACGGACGTGTTCGAGCTCCGCCCGCGCATCGGCTTCGCGTCCTCGGCGATGGCGCGCCGGATCCCCGCGGACGAGACCGTGCTGAACACCGTGATGACGGCGGCATACTCCGTGATGGGGCGCTGGAACGAGTCCTACGAGACCCTCGACGAGCGTCGCGCGATGCGCGTGCTGGAGCAGTGGCACCTCGAGCACCTCGCCGAGCGGCACTTCGGCACGCTCAGCGACGGCGAGCAGAAGCGCGTGCAGATCGCGCGCGCCGTGATGACCGACCCGGAGCTGCTGCTGCTCGATGAGCCCAGCGCAAGCCTCGACCTCGGCGCCCGCGAGGAGCTGCTGGCACTGCTGAGCGGGTTCGCCCAGTCGCCGACGACGCCCGCCATGGTCATGGTCACCCACCACGTCGAGGAGATCCCGGTCGGCTTCACGCACGTGCTGCTGCTGCGCGACGGCGCGATCGTCGCCGCCGGGCCCATCGAGCAGACGCTGACCGCGGAGGCGCTGAGCGAGGCCTTCGCGATGCCGATCGCGCTCGACCGCGTCGACGGTCGCTACGCCGCCCGCGCCGCATCCTGACGATCCGGGTCTGCTAGAATCGATCCTCGGTGCGCTCTGCACCGCAGACTTCCCTCGCCCCTGGCACAATCCAGGGCACCACGTAAGGAATCCCATGAAGACTGACATCCACCCCGAGTACAACGCCGTCGTGTTCCGCGACCTCGGCTCGGGCGACACGTTCCTGACCCGCTCGACGGTGACCAGCGACAAGACGATCGAGCTCGACGGCGTCGAGTACCCCGTCATCGACGTCGAGATCTCCTCCGCCTCGCACCCGTTCTACACGGGCAAGCAGCGCATCATGGACTCGGCCGGCCGCGTCGAGAAGTTCAACCAGCGCTTCAAGAACTTCGGCGGTTCCTCCAAGTAATCGCTTCCACGAAGGCCCCGCTCCGGCGGGGCCTTCGTCGTCCCCGGGCGGTGGTGCGTCGGGCGCGTGGCCTTCACGCGGAGATGTGCGGCATCGTCGGGCCGATGACGGGATTCCCTCCGAGATTGGCGTACATCTCCGCGCGAGGTGCACGTCAGAGGTCGATTCGGATCCGTCGCCGTCGATGCCCTCCGCGGGCGTCGCCCGAGCCGGATCCGTCGTCAGCGGGGGATCGCGACGGATTCCCGACGCGGCTGGTCGTCGTCGCGGACCGGCCAGCGTCCGTCCACGCGCTCGGTGGGCTCGAGGCGGCCGATCCGCACGAAGTAGTCGGTGAGGCTCGCCGCCTGGGCGCGTGCCCAGCCGATCTGCCTCGTGTGCAGCTCGACCGCGCTGGCGGGGAGCGGGAAGCGCTGAGCCAGCGCCTGCGCGACCCGCCCGGCCGCGACCGCGTCGGCCGACGCGTCGTGTGCGCCGACGAGGTCCACGCGGTAGTGGGCGGCGACGATCTCCAGGGTGCGCCTGCCGGGGCGGTAGCGGTCGTACGCCTTGTCGATGACGAGGGGGTCGATCACCGGGGACGGAACCTCCAGCGGCGCGATCCGGTGACGCCGCGCCTCATGCGCGAGCAGGGAGAAGTCGAACGCCGCGTTGTAGGCGACGACCGGCACGCCCTGATCGAGCAGCGCGCGCAGCGCGGTGATGACGCCGGCGACGACCTGGGCGGCGGGGGCTCCGTCGCGCTGGGCGCGCTCGGAGGTGACGCCGTGGATCGCGGTCGCACCGGCCGGGATGGCGACGCCCGGGTCGGCGAGCCAGG
>JAFDWP010000220.1 GCA_018268435.1 Actinomycetota bacterium | reverse complement strand
GTCGGCGGAAGCGTCGCCGTCAGCGGCGACCGCATCACCGTCACCGTCGACACCGACTACTCGGCCACCTTCCTCCCCGTGCCGTTCCCCGTCCAAGCCACAGCCACCGCAGAGCTGATCACCCAGTAGGAGAGCCCCACCATGAGCATCAAGCGCCTCGCCCTCGCCGGCATCATCGCCGCCGCACTGACGCTGACCGCATGCACGGGCACCGGCAACCAGAACCCCACCGCCAGCCCCACAGACACCCCGACCCCTACGCCCACCGCCAGCAACGCACAGGTTCCGCCGCCGGCGAGCGAGGATGAGGCGATCACCGCAGCGGAGAACGTGCTGACCCAGTACTTCGTCACACGGGGCGAGGTCAACGCAGCTGGTGGTACCGATACTGCGCCGCTTGAGGCGTGGGCGACCGGGCGAGCTCTCGAGGTCGCTGTCAACGATGCAGCCGGCATCGCGGAGGGCCCGATTCTCAACGTCGACCAGGTGAACGTCGAAGGCCCCGCAACCACAGAGGGAGCGATCAAGTACGAAACGGTTGCTTCCTACGGGCAGGAGTGGGAAGGCGTCGAGAACGGTCTTGTCACGATCAATGCCTGCCAGGACGCGAGCGAGTACAAGGTCTGGGCTAGCGACGGGTCGGAGGCCATGCGCCCCGAAGCTCGCAGCACCTTCGACTACCAGGTCGTCTACGACAGCGAGAGCGAGACCTGGCTGGTTTACAACCTGATCAGTCTGGGGGAGAGCTGCTGACCGTAGCTCGGGAGATCGCATGCTGAAACGACTAGTCACCGCCCTTGCCTCGATCGCCTTGATCGCAGGCACCTTGATGGCCACGGCTGCGCCTGCTAACGCTGCCGGCGGTGTTTGGTGTGACCCGGAGTCTTCGCGTTGCTACCTCACGATCTCGATGCCTTCGGATCCGGCGCCGAACCCGGACAGCAACGGGTGGACCCCTGGCGCACCGACCTGCTACTACGAGAACTCGCAGTCTGGCCTTCTGCAGCTGGGCTGGACCGAGGATCAGATTCGAGTGTTCGAGGGCGGCACCTACCAGCGCTTCTACGCGATCATCGACTGCGGCGGCTCGACGTCGTACTGGTCGAACACCCGGCAGTGCTACGTCTTCATGAAGGACGGCGTATGGCCGGCCCGCCCGCCGGGCTACTCGCAGGAGGCCGGCTACTACGGCTGCATCATGTTCAACCCGTCGCCGGGTGGATCGCCGGGCCTGGGCACGGAGAGCAACTTCTGGAGCGAGACGGTCCCGCCTGGGCTGCGTGTGCTCACTCCGGGTGCCGCGGCTCAGCAGCTCATCTCCACGTTCGCCCTGCGCGGCATCGACATCGGCATGGCTCCCGAGGTCAACCCCGAATGGGGTCACCGTCGCGGCTACGTCGGGGTTCCGATCTGGCTCTGGGTCAACAACCCCGAACCGCTGACCTGGGGCCCCTACACGGAGACCGCGACGCTGGGTGGGCAGACGATCACGGCGACAGCTCAGGCCACGTCCGTTCGCTGGCAAATGGGCGACGGTGCGTCGACGACCTGCGGCAACACTGGCACTCCGTACAACGTCGGCTACGGCATGACGACGTCGCCGACCTGCGGTTACCAGTACACGTCGACATCGAGCCGGAACCCCGGCGATCGCTTCACGGTCACGGCCACGACGAACTGGACCGTGACGTGGACCTCTCTCGCCGGCCCTGGCGGCACCGTCAACCTGACCACCAACAGCGCAGTCGACCTCGAGGTCAACGAGCTGCAGACCGTCATCGTCCCCTGACCCCCAAGGAGGCATCATGAACCGCATCGGAAAGGGCC
This sequence comes from Actinomycetota bacterium, assembly GCA_018268435.1. Lineage (GTDB taxonomy): Bacteria > Actinomycetota > Actinomycetes > Actinomycetales > Microbacteriaceae > Microbacterium. The sequence goes on along the minus strand of JAFDWP010000220.1, from coordinate 6,514 downwards.
TCGGGTCGCTGATCCTGCTCGCCGTGCTCCTGGTCGGTATCCCCGCCGGGCTCGTGTTCTTCGCCGGCAACCCGCTGCCGTCGTGGGACGAGCTCGTGGCCGGGTTCACGATGCGCGACTACACCGGATCCTTCCTGATCGGGACGATCATGCCGATCGTCGCGTGGATCGCGTGGGCGACCTTCGCTGTCGGCTTCCTCGCCGAGCTGCCCGCGCAGCTGCGCGGTGTGCCGCGGCCTCGGATCCCTGGCCTCGGCGTCCAGCAGAAGGTCATGGGCGGTCTGCTCGCCGCAGTCATCGCGCTGCTCTCGCCTGCGGCCGCGTTCGCGTCAGAGGTACCCACGCAGCCTTCGGTGTCCATGAGCGCCTCCGTCGTCTCGGTCGCGACCACCGATGCTGCGGCTGAGGAGGCCCCTGTCGTCGAGGCAGGCCCGCAGTACGTGGTGACGGGCACCGACACACTCGCCCGGATCGCAGAGAACACGCTGGGCGACCGCAGCCGCGCTGCGGAGATCTCCGCGCTCAACCTCGGCGCGCAGCAGGCCGATGGGGGAGCGCTGACCGCGTCGGGATGGCTGCAAGAGGGATGGGTGCTCACCCTGCCGGCAGACGCCGTCGTGCCGGCCGCAGCGGATGGCGCGGCCGCGCCTGCCAGTGCCGAAGCGGAGACGGTCACCGAGATCACCTACGAGCAGCGTGACATCGTCTCCGGCGACACCCTGTGGGACATCGCGGCCGAGGAGCTCGGCGACGGTGCCCGCTACCCCGAGATCTTCGAGGCGTCGAAGGACATCGCTCAGCCCGGCGGCGGCACCATCACCGACCCGAACTGGATCTACCCCGGCCAGCAGGTCAACATCCCCGTGGCCACCGTCGTCCCCATCGCTCCGACCGACGACGCGGCGGGCACCACCGGCAGCACTGGCTCGATCGACACGGACGAGGGCGCTGCCGGCGCCGTCGACGTCGACGCAGACGAGGGTGCTGGTGCCGCGGGTGCTGGCGGCGGCGCTGACGAAGGCGCTGGCGCGTCGGGTGCGGATGCCGCGGCCGAGGACGAGGCCACGAGCGGTCTGGGGTTCACCACGGATGCCACCCAGGCGCCCGTCGACGAGGCTGCAGCTCCGGCCGCGGCCGTCGACGTCGACGAGGACGACAACACGAGCGGCATCGAGGACTACTTCCAGGTCGCCACCATCGGAGGCATCGGCGCCACACTCGCCGCCGGCCTCCTCACCCTCCTCGGGTGGCGGCGTCTCAAGCAGCGCCGCGACCGCAAGCCCCGCCAGCGGATCGCGATGCCTGACGAGACGGTGTCTTCCGTGGAGCTCGAGCTGCGCGCCGTGGAGAACCCGCTGGGTGCCGAGGCGGTCGACACAGCCCTGCGCCACCTGGCCGTGTGGGCGCAGGAAACCGGCAGCCGGCTCCCCGCGCTGTACGCCCTCCGCCTCGATGAGAGCTCGGTCGCCGTCTACCTCGACGAGCCGACCGACCTTCCGGCACCGTTCACCCAATACGACCCCGAAGACAAGCTCGCCTGGATGGTCGCGCTGACCGACCTCGAGCCTCTCGACACGGTCCCGTCCGCGCCGTACCCGGCGCTGGTCATGCTCGGCCACGACGACAACAACGGGCACATCTTCGTCGACCTCGAGCGGATCGGTGCGCTCAACGTCACCGGCGCCACCGGAGAGCTGCGCCAGGGCGTGCTCACCGCCATCGCGATCGAGCTCGCCGCGAACACCTGGTCTGAGGACGTCCAGGTCACCCTCGTCGGCGTCGGCGATCGCCTCCCGCTCGCACTCGGCAGCGGCCGCGTGCGTCACGTCGAGGACACCGAGACGCTGCTGCGTAACCTGCACGGACAGGCCGCGGCGGTCGAAGCTGCTCTCGCTGAGCTCGGCGTCGACGGGCTCGAGCAAGCACGCACTGCCGGAGCGGATGCGGAGGCCTGGGCGCCGGAGATCATCATCCTCGGCGACAACCCGGACGAAGCCACCCGTGAAGCCATCAGCGAGCTGGTCACCCGGATCCCGCGTGTGGGCATCGCAGCTGTCAGCGCCGGCCACCTGACGGGCAGCTGGAACCTGGCACTCACCGAGGACCGCCGAGCTCAGCTCGAGATCCCCGGCACCGGCGTCGCCGTCCCGATCACCCCGCAGCTGGTCGGCGCGCGCGAGTACAACGAGATCCTCGCGCTGTTCGACGTCGCCACAGAGGGCGCCGCTACCGGCGTCGCGCTCGACGACGAACTCGAGCTCGACGAGATCCCCGCCGCCGCAGTCGAAGCCGACGAGGTCGAAGCCGAGCAGCTCCCGCTCGTCGACGAGCCCGACGTCGAGATCTCCGAGCCCGTCGCCGCCGAGACGGAGGCGGAGATCTCCGAGGCGGACGAGGCAGCACCTGCCGCCGTCGACGAGGAGCCGGTGGAGACCGTCACGGTCAACCTGGTCGACGAGGAGGCCGCGGCCGAGCACGACGAGCCGCTCGCGGCGATCACACCGCTGCACCGTGGGCCGTACCTGCAGCTGCTCGGACCCGTCGAGGTTCGCGGCGCGCGCGGAGAGGCGCCGGTGAACCCGAACACCGCCGCGCAGTGGCGATCAGCAATCCGCAAGGGGACCGAGCTGGTCGCGTTCTTGTCGGTGAACCCTAACGCCACCGCCGAGCAGGTACACGCCGTGTTCTGGCCCGGCCAGATCGCCTCGGGCAAGAAGGCCAACGACGACCGCAACGGGCTGACCTCCAAGACCCGCCGCTGGCTCGGACAGAACGATGACGGCGAGCTCTATGTGCCGCTCGTGACGACGGGGGAGTACCGGCTGCACGAGGACGTCCGCTCCGACTGGCAGGACTTCCTCGGTCTCATCGGTGACGAGATCTCCGACACCCCCACCGACCGGCTGCTCGCTGCGCTCGAGCTCGTCAAGGGACAGCCCATCAGCGGCGTCCCCGACAAGCGCTACGTGTTCGCCGACCGGCTGCGCAACGAGATGATCGCGACCATCGGCGACGTCGCCCATGAGGTAGCCACCCGCAGCCTGTCCACCGGCAAGGTCCGCCACGCACGCCTCGCCTCCGCGATCGGCCGCATGGTCGACCCTGTCAACGAGGTCTTCTGGCGCGACGGGCTGCGCGCCGAGCACCAGGCCGGCGACCACGCCGGCGTCGAGCGGCTGATCACCCAGCTCGAGCAGAGCCTTGCCGCCGTCGACGAGGACTACGAGCCCGAACCCGAGACACAGAAGCTCATCACGCAGCTGCGCCAGCGGCACGCGATGGCCAGCTGATCATGACCACGACCCGCGAGGCTCCCCAGAGCGTGCGTGCGCGACGATACCCGGCGTTGCGGTACCCGCTCGCAGCTCTGGGGGGCTTCGCGCTCTCAGCGGCCCTCACAGCGCCTCTGAGCCCCGATCTGCGCCTCACGGTGGGCGGTTGGGCCATGATCGCCGTCTACGCCGCCTACGGAGCTTTCCTGACGCGCACAGACCTGCAGGAGCGTCGCCTGCCTGACACGCTCACGCTCACCCTCGCCGCGATCCTCACCGGCGCCGTCCTAGCCCTCGCTCTCACCGCCGGCGCCGGCACCGAAGCGATCGCCGCGATCAGCGGCGCGATCGGGCTCGCCATTCTGCTGGCCGCGATCGGACTGGCCGGGCAGGTCGGATTCGGGGACGTCAAGCTCGCCCTCAGCGTCGGACTGCTCACCGGCTGGCACACCTGGTACCTCCCGTTCGTGGCGATCGCGCTCGCGTACGTCCTCGCGTTCCCGCACGCGATCACCGCGGCGATCCTCAAGAGCCGCGGACGCGACACCCACGACCTCCCCTTCGGGCCATATCTGCTCGCTGCCGGCGCGATCGTCGCGATCGCCGCGATCGTTCCCTCGTGATCTGTCTGGACAGATGCACCGCGACCGCAGAGGCCGCCTCAAGCCCACACTCATGAACCCGAAAGGGCAGCTTGTGAAAACACGGACCCGCACCTGGCGCCTCACACTGTCTGCGGTGGCCGCGGCACTCATAACCGTCAGCTCTCTCCTCGTTGCAACACCGGCGCAAGCTGCAGGCTCGTTCTCTCTGAACAATGGCCATTTCTTCGTCGCTCCGCCGGTCGTCTACCCAGGGCTGATCGCACCCGTCAGCGCGGGCCTGGGTAACAACTCGAACGCCAGCGCAGCCACCGTCACCATCACCTTCGGCATAGTGTGCAACTCCCCGGGTCGGCCAGTGGCGGAAAGCTCAGCGCAGACCATCGTCATCCCGCCGGATCCATCGCGCCCTGCGGGAGGAAGCCAGCTAACTCGGGTAGCAGCTACGGTCGCCGTCCCCACCGCCTGCACCAAACCGACCGGGCCAATTCCGCTCTCGCAGGACGGCTACTTCTGGGTCAAGATGACCCAGGCCGGGATGCCGGACCAAATGAAGATGGTTCCGATCTGGGTCGGCAAGCCGTTCACCGCAGCCAACTTCCGCGAGAACCTAGTCACCCTCACCAAGCAGAACTATCCCGACTATCAGGCCCACCATCAGCTGCCGCAGATGTATCGCGCCACGTTCGAGCAAGCAGGCCTCGCGATCGACGATCCGCGATACGGGCTCTGGTGGTGCTCGAAGGCAGGGGTTCCCACCAACCACTCGAGCCAAGCAGCGAACTACAACGCGAAATGGGAGCAGTTCTTCGCGACCACAGCGAGCCCGTCCCAAGACGAGATATTGGCCTACATGAAGTCACTCGTCGGCTTGTACGTCTACACATGCTGAACTCGGTCCTCATTCAGGCCCCTTCACGCCGGGGCTACGCCTGGGTCAACGTCAAGTCCTCGCCCCGCCTGAGCTCCGTCGATAGATCGGAGATGCTTCGCGCGCTCCAATGGGGACGGCTTGACGAGCTTCCGGTGGAACCCCGGTTCGCTCGCCAGAACAAGGGTCGGAAGTTCGGCGACCTCCTCTGGACGACTGGCCCCACGAAGATCGCCAGTGACCGATTCGTGGCCGTCCTCGAAGAATCGCGCGCCACGGGGTACTCGACGTTCCCGGTGGAGATCGAGAACCCGCCTGGCATCGTCCTGCCGCGGTATCACGGACTGGTGGTGTTCGGGCGCCCCGGTGATGATTGCTTCTCCATCATGCCGGCGGAACAGCATTGGAAGTTCGGCATAACCGGAGCCCTCCTGCGCGACCTGCGAACTGCGGGAGCCGACGATTTCGAGATCTTGGATGAATCCTCAGTCGCCGCGGCTCCCTTGCCCCGTTGACCTCCCCAGGACGAGTGAATGTCAGGCGAGTACTACAGCCCCGAAGGGGAGTACCTACGGCGCGTGCTGGATCGCCGGCGCGCGCGGCGCGAGGTCGCGGCCGCGGGCTGGTGGTCGCGTCGACGAGCGATCGGCCAGCTCCGCGAGCTCGAGCAGAGCGATGGCCTCGAGGAGGTTGCACAGCTGTGGGCGCGCGAGCTGCTGCGCACCGAGATCGCGAACGCCTGGGCCCGAACCTCCCGACACTCCAACGAGTGGCATCCGCGACTGCTCGAGCATCTTCCCGACCTCGCTGAGGAGGCCGCGGCCGAGGCGGTTCTGCAGGCCGGCGATGACGAGTTGCTCCACCCGCTACTCACCGCCGCGGCCGCGGCGCAGATCGCGCGCGAGAACGTCGACCGGGTCAGGCTCGTGGCCGACGACCCCACGATCTACCTGCTGCACACCACGACGCCCGAAGGGGGCCCGATGGTCGTGCTGCAGCACGCCGCGAGCGGGCTGCGCGGCCGCTTCGCCGTCGATCCTGTCGACGGCTTCGGCGACGTGTTCTCCAAGCCCTACGACATCCCGTCGATCAACCCCAACAACCCGCACGACGACGGCAACCGATGGGAGCTGTACGCGGGTCTCGGCATCGGCCGACGCCTGTACCTCGCCGCGGGCGAGCTCCACCCGCACATCCGATGGCGCGCCGGCATCCAGAGCCCCTACGCGGCGCCGCTGCGCACCAGGCTGCACAACGCCGATCCGTACCACTGGGCAGGGCACTGCGCCTGGTGCAACGAGCGACGGATCATCTGGCGTGAAGCCGAGCCGGCAGAGTTCAGCGAGCACCCGATCACTCCGGCGCCGGCAGCGATCGCACCCCGTCTCATCGAGGTCACGACGAGCTCGAGGTAGGGGTCACCCTCCATGGATGCTCGCGCCGACGAAGACCGGGGGAGCGGGCACCATTCGCAACACGTCCTCGCGGCCGCACACCACGCACACCAGCACGCCGGGGCGATCGCGCATCACTACGCCGCAGCAGTGCGGCTGAACGCCGATCGCCAATCCGTCGTCGACCATTCCGCGACGCTACGCCTCCGGCCCGATCGCGCGGGCTATCTCTCCACAGATGACCTTTCCTGGGTCTAAGTTTTGTGGCACAATACCTGTATGGGGATCGAGTGGCCGAAGTCAGCTGACAAGCACGACATTCCCCACGCCGATGCGCTCTACGCCATGCAGAACGCGATCTACACGAGCACCAAG
>JAFDWP010000021.1 GCA_018268435.1 Actinomycetota bacterium | reverse complement strand
GGCGTTTCGCATCATGCGGTGAAAGAGTTCAAGCTCGCGGCGATCGCAGCAGCCGGATCCGTCGCCGCAGCCCTGAGCGATGTCCTCGGATTGACATCGGCCGATAGCCGGAACGTCGTCGCCGCGGCGACGGGCATGGCGGGGGCGTTATGGCAGATGGCCGCGCCCGGCACGTCCCTGCGGGAGCTCTACGAAACGGATCCCGATCTCGCGCACGCCATCGTCGACGTGGAGCCTCGCCTCGCGGATGTCCTTCGGGCCGCGATCACGGGGTACCTCGCCGGTTGACGTCGTTGCCGACGCGGCTACTGGCTCGGGCAGTCCTGTGGCTGCGGAGCCGGGCGACGATCGGCTGCTGGGGCTTCTTGGGGTGATTGCAACGATCGCGTTCGTGTCCGCCCGGTCTCGTCCGCTCAGGACGGGGCGCACTCAGACCGACGCCAGCCCGCTGATGTCTTGGAGCTCCCACGTATTGCCATCAGGGTCGCTGAAGACCGCGAACTTCACGCCGCCCAGATCTCTGACCTCTCCCACGTCCGCCCCTCGCGCCAACAGCTGATCTCGTACCGAGGTGATGTCGTCCACAACCAGATGTAGACCGTGCACCGTGCCCAGTTCGGGGTGGCGCGTTCCCATCCCTGTGCCGAAGGCAATCGAGCACGCTGAGCCGGGCGGTGTGAGCTGGACGATCCTCATGCCGCTGGTGGGCTGCACGTCGTGATCCAGATGGAATCCGATGATGTCGACGTAGAAGGCCTTGCTGCGATCCACGTCGGACACGGGCAGGGGAACGAGCTCGAGCTTCATGTCCATGTGATGTCTCCAAGTGAGGCTGCGTTGCCGGCGGCGAGCTCAGAAGGCCCGAGGTCCTGTTGGTGCTCGTTGAGAGGCGAGCGCATCAAGAAGAGAGCACAGGTCGATACCCAGCCCGTGATCGCTATCGCGGCGCCGAGAAGCGCGAGTCCTCCGTGCCCGCTCGGCATGAGAGCGCTGCCCGCTGCAACGAACCCGACGATCGCGACTGCGAACACGACGCTGACGATGACCCGACCTCGCGCACCGTCGGCGCGGAAGCGGCGTGCGAACACGACGCATGAGGCGCAGGCGACCAGAGTGAGAAGCGAGAAGGCCAGGCTGTGGATGTTCGACGACATGCTCTGCGCGGCCGGGACGCCTTCAGGGGCTCCGACGGGGAACCCCAGCTGCGGGTCCGGATGGAACAGCCCCGCAATGACGAAGAGCACGCCGTAGGCGCCGATCAACAGCGGCCCCCAGGTGGCGCCTCTGCCGGGGTTCAGAGCCCGCCGTGCTCCGACGGCGAACGCGATGCTGAGTAGTCCCGTCAGCACGAAGTTGACCACCTGGACCCACCCGGCCGCGCCGACAAGCAGCAGACTGACCTCGTGCTTCGACAGGTCGAACCCCGGGCGCACGGCGGCCTGGATGAGCGACAGCCCCACGAACCATGGGCCGACCATGACACCGGCGGTGACAAGCGGCCGGGGCAGTGGGTTGGATGCGCCTGATTCAGTCATCGATTCGCTCGCTCCGGATCGCGTAGGCCACATTCGCTTGCGGGTCTGCGCCCGGGTTGGGCTTCCACTCGCCGGTGAATCTGCTCAGGCTTCCCGTGAAAGTCGCATCCAACGGGCCAGAGGAGACGAGGATTCTGAGCTCATCGCCGGCGACGTCCCACGTGTACGGCCACGGCTCAGGTGACAGATTGGAGTAGACGGACGACGTAAATGCGTCTCGCGCCTGGTCGTATCCGATGATCTCGTGGCTCCGGATGACGGTCCCCAGGAAGTTGATCTCCGCGACTTGTTGCATGAAGAACCCGCCGGGGAGCCAGCTGAAGGTGGTTCGGCCGGTGATGTTCTCCTCGTCCGAGCCGGTGAGGTGCCCGACAAGCCGCCACGTGCCGATGAGCGGTTCGAGGTCGTTCAGCCTCGGGTCGGGCTGGGGCGCTTGCATGATGTCGGATGACATGGGCTTCTCACTCTTTCGATGCCGCGTACTGGAACAGCTCGGCGGTGAACTTGTCGAGCGACTGATGCATCCCTGCGTAGGCGAAGACCGACATCAGGCTCTTCGTCCAGCCCCGCTCGGTTATCGTGAGCTGGGTCAACCCGTTGACGTCGCTGAACTCGACCACCGTGTGCACGTTCTGGGAGAAGTTCTCAGGGAGCTGGTCGACGGGCATGTCGATGCCGTCACGGTCGGTGACGCTCTGCGTGAACTCGAGCAGCTGCAGAGGGATGATCTTCTTGTAGATGCCGCTGGTGAAGCTCTCTGCGCCTCCCTGGTACAGCGGTGCCTGCATGCTGAAGATGTATCGGCCGCCGACGCGCAGGTCGATCTCCGCCGACGGTGCCGTGTAATCCTCAGGTCCCCACCACTTGGTCACCAGCTCTGGATCTGTCCAGAGCTTCCACACTGTCGCGACGGGCGCCTTGAGGATCCGGTTCACGACGATTTCGGTCGCCTCATGCACTGCCATTTCATGACTCCTGATCTGTTGCTTCGATATACGCAGCCATCGCATCCAGACGACTGTTCCACTGCCGAGCGCGGTCGGAGAGCCACCCTTCGACCTCTGCGATGGCACCTGTGTCCAGCACATAGATCCGCCGCTGGGCGCGCTTCCTAACCGTCACGAGGCCTGCCTCTCGAAGCACTTTCAGATGCTGTGAGATCGCAGATGCGCTGGTGCTGAACACCGAACCGATGTCCCCGGCCGAAAGCTCGCCGCGCTGGGAGAGCATGTCCACGATGCTCAGCCGCGTCGGGTCGGCGAGTGCGGCAAACGCTGTCATCGGAGAGTTGCTCATGAGAGGACGTTACAGTCCCCGCTTAATTAAGACAAGCCTGAAATAAGTTCTTGGACCTTCATCCCTCGAGCCGGGCGGACAGTTCCAGCAGGAAGCAAAGACGGCTTCGGTTCAGGGGGGTCGGCTTCCGGAGGGCGGTGACGCGCTGGCGCAACTGAATGCGCCCGCGAGCTTCTGCCTCTCGAATGGACCTGCTCGCAGAGAAGGGTGACAGCGAGTCAATCAGCCGATGGACGTTGCGGTGCGACTGCAGATCTGCACCCGAGTGGTGCGATCGCCATCACGACCCGACCTGCGTCGGGTCAGCCCACCTGCATCCGCTGGATCTGAGCCGCGTAGTCGTCGAGGGCACCGAGGATGCCCGCGTGCTGCCAGATGCGATTACGGTCCTTTCCCGAGGTCTCGGTGAGCACGCCGCGCGAGGCGAGCGCGTCCAGCGCGCGCAGCGACGCCATCTCACCGAAGCTGAGGGCGTTCATCAGGTACCTCGTGTTCACGGCGGGGTGAACGATCAGGTGCGGCAGCACCCGCCATGCGGCCGCGTCCGAGCGCAGGCCCCGCAGCTTGGTGCGCGAGTCATCGAGCTGGGCGGCCAGTGCGTCGACGAGCGTGGATCCTGTGACCGCCGCGATACGGCTGGCCTGGGCGAACGAGCGCACGATGGGACCGGCATCGCCGGCGCGGAAGGCGCCGAGCGCGTCGAAGTATCCCCGCGTGTCGACGAGCAGACCCGCGGAGATTGGAACCGCGGTGGAGCCCGACGAGACCCTTGCCGCGCAGGATCGAGTGCGCGAGTGCGCGTCCGGTGCGACCGTTGCCGTCGGCAAAGGGGTGGATGGTCTCGAACTGAGCGAGAGCGACGGCGACCTGGACGACCACGGAGAGGTCATCGCGGTCGATGAAGGAGACCAGGTCTGCGATCGCGCCGGGGATGCGGTCGTGGTGCGGCGCGACGAACGACGCGAAGCGGGGGCCGGCTTGGCGGGAGCGACTGACGCGATCTCCCGCATAGCCCGAGTCGTCTCGCTGCGCTCGCTCAACGACCGGGCCCTTCGACAAGCTCAGG
>JAFDWP010000219.1 GCA_018268435.1 Actinomycetota bacterium | reverse complement strand
TTCTACGGCGTGACCCTGTTCAGCTGCGCGGCCTGCGACGCCTGGGAGCTGCAGGACCGCCCCCTCGCGCTCATCGGCGAGACCCCCGACCTGGCCGCCCGGGCGCGGCTCATCGCCCGCTGGACCGACCGTCTCACCGTCTTCACGAACGGCGCCGACACGGTCGACGCCGCGGAGGAGGCCGAGCTCGCGACCGCTGGCATCGCGGTCGAGCGCAGCGCGATCGCGGAGCTGCACGGCGAGCGCGGCGTGCTCACCGGCATCTCGCTGGCCGACGGATCCGTGCACGCCGTCGAGGGTGGCTTCGTGCGCCCGGAGTGGGAGACCGATCTGTCGTTCCTGCCCGCGCTCGCGCCCGACCTCGACGCGCACGGCCACCTCGCCGCCGACCGCGCCGGCCGCACCAGCGTGCCCGGCCTGTACGCCGCCGGAGACGTGGCCTCGCCCGGCCCGCAGCAGCTCATCGTCGCCGCGGGCGCCGGCGCACGCGTGGCCGCGGTGATGATCCACGACTCGATCGGCGTCGCGACCGCGCACTGACGTGAGTCCCGGTGCGCGCGCCGACGCCGCCCTCCGCGGGCGCGTAGCGCCGCCCCGACGGACCAGGCGCCGGCGGATCCCGTCCCGGCGCGCCGCTACCCGGCGTTCACCCGCAGCCGGGAGACTTCCAGCATGAGCAACGGCGATCATCCCGAACCCCAGGCGGCCGCGAACAGCGGCGCCGTCGCGATCGTGGGTCTGGAGCTGCGCGGCGGCGAGCCGGCGCCGAAGAAGCAGATCTACTCCTGGGCGCTGTGGGACTGGGCCACGCAGCCGTTCCACTCGGTGATCCTGACCTTCATCTTCACCGCGCTGTACCTCACCACCGACGCGTTCCTGCCGGCCGACGTCGCCCGGCTCGCGGACAAGGACCCGGCCAAGATCGCGGGGATCGCCGAGCTCACGAGCGGCCTCGGGCTCGGCGGCACGATCGCCGGCCTCGCCATCCTGCTCCTCGCGCCCGTGCTCGGCCAGCGTGCGGACGCGGCGGGCCGGCAGAAGCTGTGGCTCGGGATCGGCACCGGCGCTCTGGTCCTGTGCATGCTCGGACTCTGGTTCGTCACGCCGACGCCCACGCTGTTCTGGCTGGGCGTCGCCCTGATCTCCGCCGGCGTCGTGTTCAGCGAGATCGCCTCGGTGAACTCGAACGCGATGCTCATCTCGATCGCGAGTCCGAAGACGGTCGGACGGATCTCCGGCCTCGGCTGGGGCTTCGGCTACCTGGGCGGCATCGTCGCCCTCGTGCTGGTGATCGTGTTCTACATGGCGGACTGGTTCGGCCTCTCCGCGGACGGCGGACTGCCGTTCCGCATCATCGCCGTCGGCTGCGCGGTGTGGGCGATCGGGTTCTCGATTCCGATCTTCCTGAACGTGCCGGAGCCGTCGCTGGGCCGGGCGGATCGGAAGGTGGGCTTCTTCGCCTCGTACGTCCTGCTCGTGAAGGACGTCATCGGGCTGTACCGGAACCCCACCACGCGCACCACGTTCTGGTTCCTCGTCGCGAGCGCCGTGTTCCGCGATGGGCTGGGCGCCGTCTTCACGTTCGGCGCCGTCATCGCCAGCACGGTCTTCGGCTTCACCTTCATCGAGCTCGTGATCTTCGGCGTCGCGGCGAACCTCATCGCCGGGGTGTCCACGATCCTCGCCGGGCGTCTCGACGACCGCTGGGGCCCGAAGCGGCTGATCATCATCTCGCTCGCCTGCATGTGCGTCGCGGGCACCGCGGTGTTCGCCCTGGTCGACACGGGGCGGATCGCCTACTGGGTCGGCGGTCTGATCCTGTGCGCCTTCGTCGGACCGGCGCAGTCCGCGGGTCGGTCGTTCCTGGCCCGGGTCACGCCCGCGGGCCGCGAGGGCGAGGTCTTCGGGCTCTACGCGACGACCGGCCGGGCGGCGAGCTGGATCGCCCAGGGCGCCTGGACGCTGCTCATCATCCTGACCGGCAACACGAAGTTCGGGATCCTCGGCATCGTCGCGGTCCTGCTCGCCGGGCTCCTGCTGCTCCTGCCGGTGCGGGAGAACCGGCAGAGCGTACGGATCGCGCGGTAGCGGGAGCGCCCGCGGCCGGATCCGGGGCCCGATCCGCCGGGGCCCGATCTGCCGGATCCGCTACGCGTCGAGCGCCGTCAGGAGCCCGGGGGCGGCACCTGCCGCCCGCAGCCGCGCGCGCATCGCGCGGGCCGCGAGCGCATAGGGCCGCTCGTCCTGCATGAGCAGCGACCGCGAGTTCGCCTCCTCGTTGAGCGCAACGAGCTCGAACGCGAGCAGCTCGGGATCCGTCGCCGCGGCGAGCTCCCCGGCCGCGATCGCGTGCCGCACCTGCGCCTCGACGTACCCGTACCAGTCGACGAGGGCGGTGCGCACCGCGTCGCGGACGGGGCCCGGCTTGGAGTCGACGTCGGCGGCGGTCGCGGCGAAGAAGCAGCCACCCGTGAAGACGCGGTCGCGGGAGTAGTCCAGGGCGTTGCGCAACAGCGCGGAGACCCTGCGCACACCGCGCGGCGCCGTGCGCGCCCGCTCGACGATGAGGGCGGTGAAGACGTCCCGTGCCGCGGCGACGGTCGCCAGCTGCAGCCCCTCCTTGCTCTGGAAGAGCGTGGCGATGCTGCTCTTGCCGCGGCCCGACGCGGCGGCGAGCCGCCCGATCGTGAGCCCATCGAGACCGTCGACGGAGGCGAGGTCGGTCGCGCTGTCCAGCACCGTGCGGCGGGACGCGTCGCCGCGCACACGGCGACCGTCGGCGGCCGCGGCAGCCCCGGGCCCGGTCTGCCCCGCAGGATCCTCGATGGCGACGTCCGACATGCCCCTAGTGTACGAACGATCGTTCACATAATCTATGTACGACCGTTCGTATTCTTTACTGAAGGAGTCCCGATGTCCGTCTCCGCACGCCTCCTCGCCGCCGGCACCCGCGCCACCGGCACGGTCGCCCCCGAGCTCTCGGCACGGCTCGCGCTGCGCCTGTTCTTCACGACCGCGCCGCGCATGGCCGTGCGCGAGGCCGACCGGGCCACGCACGACGAGGCGCGTCGCGAACGGATCCGGATCCGCGGATCCGAGGTCGTCGTCTATCAGTGGGGCCGCGGCGAGCGCGCCGTGCTCCTGATGCACGGCTGGCAGGGGCGCGCGTCGCAGTTCGCGCCGCTCGTGCGCGAACTCGTCGCCGAGGGCTGTCGCGTGCTGTCGTTCGACGCCCCGGCGCACGGCGCATCCGGCGGCACCGGCACCGACCTCCGCGACTGGGTGGAGATCGCGGCGCGGCTGCAGCGCACGGACGGCCCGTTCCACGCGATCGTCGGGCACTCGTTCGGCGGTCTCGCCGCGCTCACCGCCGCACGGACGACGACGGCCGCGCCCCGCGTCGCCGTGATCGCGGGAGCCGCGTCGCCCGCCGCATTCCTGGCGGAATCCGCCCGGGCGCTGCGCCTCTCCCCCGACGTCGAGGCGCGCTTCGGACGCCGGTTCGCCGCGCGCTTCCGGCTGGACCCGGAGGGGATCACCGCCGCCTACGACGCGGTCCGCGACCCGCTCCCTGCCGGCACCGAGCTGCTCGTGGTGCACGACCGCGCCGACGCCCGGATGCCGGACGCCGATGCGCTGCGACTGCACGCCGCGCATGCCGGCCGGTCCCGGCTGCTGCGCACGCAGGGCCTCGGGCACAATCGCGTGCTGCGCGCCGACGAGGTGCTGGACGCGGTGCTCGACCTCGTCCGCTCCGGGTCCGCCGGCCCGGACACCGCCGCCCGGGCCGCTCGCGACGACGCCACCCCGGAGGTGCTGCCCCGCCGGTGACCGGTCGGCGCCGCTCAGCTCCGGTACCGCTCAGCTCAGGTACCGCTCAGCGCCAGTTCGCGGTGACCTTGGCCAGCAGGCGCGCGAACTCTGCCTGCTCCTCGGGCGTGAGCGCCGCCATCGCCCCGCGCAGCGCCTCGCGCCGGTCGCCGCGGACGCCGCGCCCCAGACGCCGCCCCTCGTCCGTGAGCACGATGCGGGTGCGGCGCGCGTCGTCCGGATCCGCCTCACGGCTCAGCCAGCCGCGCTCCACCCCCTGCTGTACGAGACGCGACGCCCGCGGCTGATCCACGCCGATCGCCGCACCGAGCGCACTCACGCTCAGCGGCCCGGCGGCCAGCGCCTCGAGCATGCGCACCCGCGCGGGCGCCTCGCCGCGCGGGCCGCCCCACGGCCCGGCACCCCACGGCGCGGAACCACGCCCTCCGTGCGGGCCGGGGTGCATCCCCTCATGATCGCCGTGTCCGCCGTGACCGCCGTGCGGACCGCCGTGCTCGCGGAACCCGTCGCGCGGGCCCTCGCCCCGCGGACCGCCGTGCTCGCGTGGAAGACGGGGCCCGCGCCCGCGCAGCAGGCTCAGCGCAGCGACGATCGCATCGAGCGGATCCGGGGTTTCAGCGTCCTGAGTCACGCTCCGATTTTACATGCGACTTGACATGGATCCATGTTACATGTCACACTGCATATACATGTCAGATGACAAGCATCCGGAATCGATCCGGATCCGACACCGCCGAAAGGCCCGCGCCGCCGTCATCCCCAGACCAGAACAGGACTACCCATGAACACCTCCCAGAACGAATCCGAGAACACCACCCCCGCCCAGAGCCGCCCGTTCGGCTTCTGGATCACCGCCGTCGACCGCCTGCTGAAGGCCGAGTTCGCGACCGCCTTCGAGGACGAGGGGATCACCCGCCGCGACTGGCGGATCCTCAACATCCTCGACGGCACCGCGCGCCGCGTCCCGGCGCGCGCGCTGCCCGACCACAAGCTGCGTCGGCTCGCCGACCTCGGCTGGATCGAGCGCACCGCCGAGGGCTGGGCCCTCACCACCGACGGCACGGCCGCCAAGGCGCGCCTCAGCGCCGCCGTCGAGGAGATCCGCGCGCAGGTCGCCGGAACCCTCGACCCCGAGGAGTTCGCCGCGATGGCGGCCTCCCTCGAGAAGCTCGCCCGCGGGCTCGGCTACGAGGACGGCATGCGCCTTCCCCGCCGCCCGGGCGCACCGCGCGGCGCAGGCCGCCGTGGGCACCACCATGGACACGGGCACCCGCACGGCCGCGTCGGCGACTTCGGCGGCTTCGGCGGCGAGCGCTTCCGCGAGGCCCGCTTCGGTTGCGACGAGCGCTTCGAGCGCAGCGAGCGCCCCGGCTTCCCCGGCGAGCACCCGCGCGATCCCCGTGGCGGCCATCGTCGGCACTCGGCGGAGCACATCCACATCCACCTGCACGACAGCCGTCACCACGGCTGATCGCGGAGTCACCCGGCCCCTGCCCGCACCCGCGGCAGGGACCGGATCCATTTCCGCAGCCGGGGCGGATCCGCGCCCTCCACCGCGGGCCCCGGATCCCCCGCGCTCCGGAATATCCTCCCGCCGGTGGCGGTTTCCTGAGGCATGACCCTCACCGCCGCCGGCCCGCTGTCGACCGACGCCAGCCCCCGACCGGGCGTCGCGCCCGCCGGCGGCGCGGTCGAGGCGCTGCTGTCCTCCGTGGACGTGCGGCTGCGGCGGCAGGTGCGCATCGCACCGGATCCGACCGACACTATCGCACTCGACCGCGACGCTCTGTCGCTCGTGTACGTCATCGACGGCGCGGTGCACACGCGCTGCGGCGACCGGCCGATGTCGCTCGCGCGGGGTGACGCCATGCTCACCCCGGGCCGCGTGCCGATGTCGGTGAAGACGGATCCGGGCACGCGCATCCTCGTCTCGACCCTGACGCTCGTCGCGCACGCGGCGCACATCGCCGACGCCCTGCCCGATGTGGCGCTCGTGCGCGATTTCGCCCATCACGAGCCCGCCGCGGCCGCGCTGGCCGCCCAGATCGGGCTCGACCTGGGCGCACTGCCGGTCGACACCACGATGCTCGAGGCCTCGGCCCGCGACGGCGACGCCGTGATCTGCCGCATGATGGCCAACACCGTGCTCGTGTCGGTGATCCGCGCGTGGGCCGCGCACGGCTGCGCCCCGGCGGGCTGGCCGGCGCGCACCAGCGATCCGTTCCTGGACCGGGTGATCGAGGCGATCCACGCCGCGCCCGGCAACGACTGGAGCGTCGAGGGGCTCGCCAGCGTCGGCGCGATGTCGCGCACGGTGTTCGCCGAGCGCTTCCGCGCCGCCTTCGGCACCTCACCGGCGAGCTACGTGACCGAGGTGCGGATCCGGGCCGCGCAGGACCGCCTCGTGCTGGGCTGCCTGGTCAGCGAGATCTCCCGCGACCTCGGCTACAGCTCGGACGAGGGATTCAGCCGCGCCTTCCGCCGCCGCACCGGACAGACGCCCTCCGCCTGGCGCGAGGCCCGCACGGCCTGACGCCGTGGGGCGGGGCTCCGCGCCGAGGCTCGGGGGTGGTGCTCCGTGCCGGGGCTCGGTGCCCGGGGCTCCGCGCCGGGGTTCCGCGCCGGGGCTCGGCTCTCCCCGGCACCCGCGACGCCTGCACGACCGCGCGACGGATGCACGACCGATTCGCCGATCCCATCGTGCATCCGTCGCAGCATCGTGCAGCCGTCGCAGGCAGCACGGACCCGAGCGGCCGTCGCGCATCCGTCGCAGGCGGCACGGCTCCGAGCGGCCGCGGGCGCACGGGGGCCCCGCCCGCGACGCGGGTCAGCGCACGGTGCGGGTGCCGGTCCGGGTGGACAGTCCGAACAGCACCGCGCCGACGACCAGCGACACCGCGCCGATCGCGTACACCTGGGCGATGCCGATCCCGTCGACGAGTGCTCCACCCACGGCAGCGGCGGCCATGATCGCGGCCTGGAAGCCGACGACCACCAGGCTCCCGCCGGCCTCGAGCCGGTCAGGGGTGCGGTGACCGATCCAGGTGTTCGCGATCAGCAGCCACGAGGCGAAGAAGATGCCCCAGACGAACGCGACCGCTCCGATGGCCCAGACGGATCCGGCGAGTGCGATCATCAGCAGCACGGAGGCGGCGATCGCCAGCGGCGCGACGATCGACAGCGCCCGGTAGTGCCGGTCGACCACCAGCCCGATCAGCAGGTTGCCGACGAAGCCGCCGGCACCGAACAGCGCGAGCAGCACGATGATGGTGCCCTCGTCGATCGCCGCGCTCCCCGCGGCGCCCGCGTGCACGCGCTCGAGGGCGACGCGGATGTAGGCGTAGGCGAGGAAGTGCCCGAGCACGACCAGGACATGGCCGCTCAGCCCGAGCGCGATGCCCGGACGGCGCAGCGTCTCGCCCAGGGTGGACAGCCGGGCGACGCCCTCGGGCGGCACGCTCGGCAGCAGCAGGCGCAGGGCGACCGCGAGCGCCGCGCTGGCCGCGGCGGCGATCCAGAACACACCGCGCCAGTCGATGGCCTGGCTGAGCAGCACGCCCAGCGGCACCCCGGCGACGGTCGCGAGCGAGACCCCCGCGGAGTTGAACATCACCGCGCGACCGAGGCGTTCCGGCCCCGCGATCCGGGCCGAGACCGTCACCGACATCGACCAGAACCCGGAGATCGCCGCACCCAGCATGACGCGCGCGACCAGCAGCACCGCGAGGTTGGGGGCCGCCGCGACGAGCGCGTTCGAGGCCACCGCGACGACCGCCATCCACACCAGGAGCGAGCGCCGGTCCAGACGCGGCAGCATCAGGCCGATCGTCGGCGCCACCACCAGGCCGGCGAGCGCGGTCACCGTGATCATCTGTCCGGCCTGACCGGGGGTCACCCCGATCTCGGCGGCGATATCGGTCAGCAGGCCGCCGGGCAGGAACTCGGCGGTCACGAGCAGGAACGACGTCGCCATCATGACGAGCAGCGCGCCGTAGCGCATCGGCTGCGGACGGGCGGCGACGGCGAGGGGCACGGGTGCTGTCGTGGTCATGCTCCCAGCCTTCCGCCCCGGACGGGTGCGCGCCCGATCATGCGTCCGGCGGATCCGACCGATCGTCCGGATCCGCGCAGTGCGGCCGTGCCGCATGCCCGTTCTCAGGATGAATTCGCGGGAACGGCCGAAAAGCGGGGCTGGCAAGGCCCGAGGCGCAAATCCGTCCTGAGCTACGACGCACGGTCGGCGCGCACCCGGGACCGCAGGCCTTCCCCCGCACGCCCGGGAACGACCCGCTCGGCCCGCCACGGATGCACGATCCCGCCACGGATGCACGATCCCGCGACGGATGCACGATCGATCCGCCGATTCGGTCGTGCATGCGTCGCAGGGTCGTGCAAGCGTCGCACGGCGCGAGCGAGGCTGCCCGGACCGGAACGGCCCTGCAGTCCGGGATCCCGGGACTCAGGCCCCTGTGGATCCGGCGTCGGTGACGCCCACGTCGGTGCGGTGGAAGTTCTGGAACGAGCGCGACGCGGTGGGGCCGCGCTGGCCCTGGTAGCGGTTGCCGTACGGACCGGATCCGTACGGGCTCTCCGCCGGGGACGTCAGCCGGAAGAAGCACAGCTGCCCGATCTTCATGCCCGGCCACAGCTTGATCGGCAGCGTCGCGACGTTGGCGAGTTCGAGCGTGACGTGCCCGGTGAAGCCCGGGTCGATGAAACCCGCGGTGGAGTGCGTGATGAGCCCGAGACGCCCGAGCGACGACTTGCCCTCGAGGCGGGCAGCGATGTCGTCCGAGAGCGACACCTGCTCGAACGTCGCGCCGAGCGCGAACTCGCCGGGGTGCAGCACGAACGGCTCGTCCGGGTCGACCTCGATGAGCCGCGTCAGCTCGGGCTGCTCCTCGGCCGGGTCGATGAACGGGTACTTGTGGTTGTCGAACAGCCGGAAGTAGCGGTCCAGCCGCACATCGATGCTCGACGGCTGGATCATCGACGTCTCGAGCGGATCCAGTCCGATCCGCCCAGCATCGAGGCCCGCCCGGATGTCCCTGTCGCTCAGCAGCACGGTCTCAGCGTAGCCGGTGCGGATCCGACGGTCGGGTCGGTGCGGCCGGTGACGGTCGGTGACAGTCGGTGACGGTCGGTGACGCGCCTCGTCCCCCGTCGACACCCCCTCTGCGCGCCGACACCCCCTCTGAATCGCGCAGTCCCGAGGGGGTGTGGGCGTTCCGAGGGGGTGTCGGCGGATGTGGATGGGCGATCCCCGGACGAACGGATCCCGGACGAGCGGACCCGGCGAGCCGGGATCAGGCGTCGCGCGAGCGCAGCACCACCCAGGATCCGAGCAGTCCCGCGGCCACCCAGACGCCGAGGGTGAGGAACGCGACGCCTGCCGAGAACGGTGCCGTGTCGCTGGGCAGGATCGCGTTCTGCGCGGCCGCCAGCGGCAGGTAGTCCGCCGCGTCGAGCACCCACTTCCAGTCCTTGCCGCCGAGCGCGAAGAAGTTCGACATGATCGGCAGCACGAACAGCAGTCCGACCGTGGCGGCGATGGCGCCCGCTCCCGAACGCAGCAGGAAGCCGAACGAGACGCCGATCAGCGCGCACACCGCCATGGTCGCGGAGGCGGCGAGCACAGGCAGCAGCACCTTGTCGGGCGTGCTCCACTCGAGCGCCTGACCATGGGCGCCGAGGATCGCCGACACGATCACGGCCGAGACGGCGAACATGATCAGCGAGGCGAGGAACAGGAACACCGCGAGCACGACGGCCTTCGCCGCCAGCACCCGTCCGCGCTTCGGATCCGCGGCGAGGGTCGAGCGGATCATCCCCGTGGAGTACTCGCCGGTCACCGCGATGGCGCCGAGGATACCGGCCAGCAGCGCGG
Organism: Actinomycetota bacterium; assembly: GCA_018268435.1. Lineage (GTDB taxonomy): Bacteria > Actinomycetota > Actinomycetes > Actinomycetales > Microbacteriaceae > Microbacterium. The sequence continues at coordinate 5,358 of JAFDWP010000219.1, read as the reverse complement.
TGAACTGGAGCGGCATGACCACGGCCATGATGCCGTTGAGGCCGCGGGGCGCCTCGCCCGACGCTGTGAGGGCGAAGGCGATCAGTGCACCGATGCCGATCGTCAGCACGGCGGTGATCGCGATAGACCACCACGTGGAGCGCAGCGTGGTCAGCTTGATCCACTCGGCGCGCAGCGCGCGGGGCAGGGTCAGACGGTAGCCGCTCACGCGTGCGGGGGCGACGGGGGCGACGGCGCTCATGCGACCACCTCCGGGATCGGGGTGCCGGCTTCGGGCACGGCGCGGGTGCGGTACTCGACGGCGTCGCCGGTGAGGGCGAGGTAGGCGTCCTCGAGCGAGCCGCTGGTGGGGGTGAGCTCGTGCAGGGCGATGCCGCGCTCGGCGGCGAGGTCGCCGATCCACCACGCCTCGGGTCCGCTGACCTCGATCGTGTCGTGCGCGGTGCCGGTGACCACGGCGCCGGAGGCGACGAGCAGCTCGCCGAGCTCGACGACGCGGGGGCTGCGCACGCGCACCTGGGCGGTCGTCCACTCCTGCACCAGCTGCGACAGCGGGGCGTCGGCGAGCACCCGGCCACGGCCGAGCACGATGATGTGGTCGGCGGTCTGGGCCATCTCGCTCATCAGGTGGCTGGACAGCAGAACCGTGCGCCCCTCCGACGCGGCGTGCCGCACGAAGTTGCGCACCCACAGCACGCCCTCGGGGTCGAGCCCGTTGACCGGCTCGTCGAGGATGAGGGTGTGCGGGTCGCCGAGCAGCGCCGCCGCGATCCCGAGCCGCTGCCCCATGCCGAGGGAGAACTTGCCCGCCCGCTTGCGGGCGACGGATCCGATTCCGGTGATCTCGATCACCTCGTCGACGCGCGACGCCGGGATCCTGTGCGTCGCCGCCATCGCGCGGAGGTGGTCGCGTGCGGTGCGGCCGGTGTGCACGGCCTTCGCGTCGAGCAGCACGCCCACCTCGGTGAGCGGCGCGCGCAGCCCGCGGTACTCGTGCCCCGCCACGGTGACCCGGCCCGCGCTCGGGCGGTCCAGACCCACGATCATGCGCATCGTGGTCGACTTGCCGGCGCCGTTGGGGCCCAGGAAGCCCGTGACCGTCCCCGGACGCACGGTGAACGACACGTCGTCGACGGCGGTCTTGGGTCCGTATCTCTTGCTGAGGCCCTCTGCGGTGATCATGCCTTCGACGCTATGCGCCCGCGATGCCGCGGCGCATCCGTCTGGAGGATGACTCCGGGCATCCGCCGGGATGACTCCGGGAACCCCGAACTCCGGGGGCCGTGGCGAGACGGCTCCGGGGGGCCGCGGCGGGACGGCTCCGGGGGGCCGCGGCGGGACGGCTCCGGGGTCCGTGCTGCGCGCCGACGTGCCGTGGTCCGCGCCGAGACCCCCTCACCGCGCCGAAACCCCCTCACACAAGCGCGGCCAGGGAGGGGTTTCGGCGACCAGAGGGGGTCTCGACGGATCCGTGGACGTCCGAGCCGCCGAGACCCCCTCGCCGCGTCGATACCCCCTCACAGCTGCGACACCCCCTCACAAAAGCGCCGCCAGGGAGGGGTTTCGGCGACCAGAGGGGGTCTCGACGGATCCCGTCAGCTGGATCCACGCACCGAGCCGAGCACGACGCGCCCCCCACCTGCCCCCGCCGATACCCCCTCGCGCCACCGAAACCGCCTCGCACATGCGCTACCAGCGAGGGGTATCGGCGGCAGGAGGGGGTCCCGGCGCAGCGCCGGACGCACCAGCGCGGTCAGGGAGGGGTATCGGCGGCAGGAGGGGGTCCCGGCGCAGCGCCGGACGCACCAGCGCGGTCAGCGAGGGGTATCGGCGGCAGGAGGGGGTCCCGGCGCAGCGCCGGACGCACCAGCGCTACCCGCGAGGGGTCTCGGCGGCACGACGGGGTCTCGATGCGGCCGTGCGGACCACGGTGTCCAGCACGCCGCGGATCGAGGACCCGCGCGCGTTTGTTATGCTGGCCAGGCGTCACCGACGCACGGGGCTGTAGTTCAATGGCAGAACTTCTGCTTCCCAAGCAGACAGCGCGGGTTCGATTCCCGTCAGCCCCTCCACCGGACAAGGGTCCTCGCCGCGGCGGGGACCCTTCCCCGTTCCGCGCGACGCCCGTTCCGCGCAACGCCCGACCGCCTCAGCGCCGGCAGCCCGCCGCCCGCCCGCAGGACCGGCACCACCCTCACCAGCGGTTGTGCACGTCCTCGGCCCAGCCCTCGATGCCGTCCACGGCGATGCGCGCGCCGCTCGCGTCGCGCACCCAGCCCGACCAGGTGCCGAAGAGCTGGTCCGTGCGGGTCGTGATGAGCAGCGCGTTCGTGCGCGAGCTCTTGTCGTAGAACGGCGTGAAGGTCAGATCCGCGCTCTCGCCGTGGATCCGCCATGGCGCCATCCAGTCCGCGGGGTCGTAGTCCCAGACGAGCTCCTCGCTGATCTTGCTCAGCCGGCCGTCCACGATGAGGGCGTTCTCGGTCGCGCCGGATCCGTCGGTCCACTTCGAGCCGAGCTGCAGGCCGACCACCCGTCCGTCCACGACCCCGCTGCCCGCGGCCCAGTTCCAGTGCACGTCGTAGGGCCAGCGTCCGCGGCCGTGGTCGAGCACACCCCACGCCTCGTCGACCGCGTGCTCGACGCCGTCGACGGTGAGCGTGCCGCGCGCGGGACGGGCGACGTCCTTGACCGTGTACTGGAAGCGCCGGATCCCGCGCCGCGAGCGCCACGGCACCACGACCCCGAGCGACTCATGCCCGGCGGGCCGTTCGACCGTGATGTCGAAGCGCACTCGGGGCGTGGTCCCGCGCAGCCGGGTTCCCGCAGAGCCCAGCTCGTCGATGCCCACAGCGCCCAGCTCGTCGGTGCCCGCAGAGCCGAGCCGAGTGCCCACAGCGCCCAGCTCGTCGATGTCGAGCTCGAGCGTCCTCGTGCGCGCGCGGGCGGGGCCCTCGCCGAGCGACGGCGGCAGCGTGGCGCTGCGCCCACCCGGCGACAGCACGGTCGTCTCCACCGACTCCTGCGTCGCGCGGTCGAACACCCACACGGAGTGCAGCGAGAGGTAGTCGATGCACGAGACCGTCACCGCGAGGATGTGCGTGGGGGTCATCACGGCCCAGTACTCCCAGCGCTTGTTGCGCCCCCAGTGGCCCCGCCCGATGCCGGAGGTGTCGTGCAGCGGCACGCGCGACCAGCCGAGGGCGGCGGGGTTCAGTTCCCCGTCCGGCCCGGTCAGCGGCACCGGCGCGGTGATCTCCGGCTCATTCATCCGTTTCTCCGATCTGCGACGGCCGCCGCGAACACGCGACGGAACTCGGCGTTCAGTGCGCGCACGGTGGCGGGATCCGGCTTCCGCTCCGTGCGGTCCGCGGTGAGCAGCCCGTTGGACTCGTCCTCGACGTCGGCGAGCTGCGTGTACACGGTCGCGGACAGCCCGCGCCCGATCGCCGGCAGCACCTGCCGACGGTGCAGCTCGGCGTAGGCCGCGGTGAACTCCTCGCGGGAGGCCATGTGCCGGTAGCCGAACTCGCGCTCCGGATAGCGGTGCCCGGGCAGCCGCAGGCTGTACCCGCCGTACTCGGAGACCACGAGCGCGCGTCCGTCGCGACCCCACCAGCGTGCGGGCCGGATGGGCTGGAAGTACACGTGCAGGCTGCGCAGGCCCCCCGCACGCTGGTCGTGCCATCCGCTCGCGTGGTCGATGATGCGATCCGGATCCCGCAGCCGGACCCGCTTCGCGACCGCCGCCGCGTCGAACTGCCCCCAGCCCTCGTTGAACGGGACCCACACGACCACGGAGGGCGCGTTGCGGAGCAGATCCACCATCGCGTCGAGGTCGCGCAGGAACCGCTCCCGCCCGGCCGGATCCTTCCGCCCGAAGATCCCGTGCCACCGGTCGGGCAGGCGCAGGTGCGCCGATGCGACGGGCGTCGTGATCACCCACGGCCGGTACGTCGTGCCGCCGTTGACCGCGTCCTGCCACACCAGCATGCCGAGGCGGTCGCAGTGGTGGTACCAGCGCAGCGGCTCGACCTTGATGTGCTTGCGGATCATCGTGAAGCCGAGATCCTTCATGGCCAGGATGTCGCCGACGAGCGCCTCGTCATCGGGCGCGGTGTACATCGTGTCGCCCCAGTAGCCCTGGTCCAGCACGCCGATGTGCGGGTACGGGTCGCCGTTCAGGCGCAGCCGCGGCATGCCGTGCGCGTCGGGGCCGACGTCCACGCTGCGCACCCCGACGTAGCTTCGCACCCGGTCGGCGCCGAGCGTGATCTCGAGGTCGTGCAGGAACGGATCCTCCGGGGTCCACAGCCGCGGCGCGGACACCGGGATGCGCAGCGTGGATCCGGCCGGTCCCTCGGCCGAGCCGACGAGGAGGTCGCCCGCGCGCACCTGCACCGACACGGGTTCCGCCGTGTCCGCGGAGGGATCCACGACGACCTCGATCACGGCGCTTGCCGCCCCGGTCGTGACGCCGGGCGTGCGCAGCCGCACCGCGGCGACGTGCAGGTCGGGCACCTGCTCGGTCCACACGGTCTGCCAGATGCCGGACTGTGCGGTGTACCAGATCCCGCCGCGCTGCAGCCGCTGCTTGCCGACAGCGTGGTCCGCGGTGTCGCTGACGTCGCGGACCACGACCGTGAGCTCGTGCTCCGTCCGTGCGCCGAGGGCGTCCGTGATGTCCGCTGCGAACGGCAGGTACCCGCCGTCGTGCGCGGCGACCTGCACGCCGTCGACGAGCACGCGGCAGGACTGGTCGACCGCGCCGAAGTGCAGGATCGTGCGCCTGCCGTCCTCGCGGCCCTGAGCGAACCGGCGGCGGTACCAGAGCGTCTCGTCGGGCTGCAGCTGCCGGCCGACGCCGGAGCGCTCGGTCTCCGGGGAGAAGGGCACCAGGATCCGGTGCTCCCAGGTCTCGGGCTCCTGCTCCGCCGGTGTGAACGCGCAGTCCCACCAGCCGTTGAGCACGCTCCAGCGGTCTCGGCGCAGCTGCGGGCGCGGGTACTCGGGGAGCGGGACGTCGTCGCTCACGCAGCGCGCCGCTCGAGCCGGGTCCGCCACAGCGACAACGCGGGCACCAGGATGAGCACGGCCGCCGCGGCGAGGAACATCGCCGGACCCGGCACGGGCCGCTGCACGCCCAGGTCGTCGTACGTCGCGCCGGCGCCGACGATCACCCAGGCGCCGATGAACGGGCCGACGACCATCGGGATCATGACGCCCGTGACCCTCCGCAGCCCCTGGACCATGCCGGCCTGCCCGTCGGGAGTCTCGTCGCGCGCGGTCGCCGAGACGGAGGCCGTGGCGAGCATCATGCCGCCGAGCGCGAGCGCCGCGGCGATGATCACGGGCACC
>JAFDWP010000218.1 GCA_018268435.1 Actinomycetota bacterium | reverse complement strand
TCGTTCACACGCACGGCGTTCGCCGCGCTCCTCGCCGGCCGGCGCACCCAGATCAAGGGCCTGCTGCGCGATCAGTCGGTGATCGGCGGGATCGGCAACGCCTACTCCGATGAGATCCTGCATGCGGCCCGGATGTCGCCGTACGCCCCTGCGGGCGGGCTCGACGACGCCGACATCACCCGGCTGTACGACGCGATGCAGGCGACGCTGCGCGAGGCGGTCGCGACGGCGAGCGGCAAGCCCCCCGCCGACCTCAAGGACGCCAAGCGGCGCGGCATGCAGGTGCACGCCCGCCGGGGCGAGGCCTGCCCGGTGTGCGGGGACACGGTACGCAGCGTCTTCTTCGCGGACCGATCCCTGGAGTACTGCGCGACCTGCCAGACCGGCGGCAAGATCCTCGCGGACCGCCGGCTCTCCCGGCTGCTGAAATGACGGCGGGCCGGCAGGACGGGGCGCGGACCCATCCATCGGAATGAAACCGGGTCGGGCGCGTTGACTAAGCTGAGAGCAGTACAACGTGCTCCGGGGTCGGTGTGAATCCGAACCGGCGGTGACAGTCCGCGAACCGAGGGTCCGACTTGGGTCCGAGGCCGATCCGGTGGAATTCCGGGACCGACGGTGATGCGAGCGATTGCTCGCGAGTCCGGATGAGAGGCAGCACGCACGATGCGTCGTGCGCCTGTCCCCGGTGCCCCTGACCTGGATGAGGAAGGCGTCATGACGGCGACAGCGGCGGAGCGTGCGGCGATGACGCACGCGCTCGAGATCGCGCGCCGTGGTCCGCGCGGGCTGAACCCGCAGGTCGGCGCCGTGATCCTCTCGCCCGCGGGCGACGTGCTCGCCGAGGGCTGGCACCGTGGCGCCGGCACCCCGCACGCCGAGGTCGACGCCCTCTCGCAGCTCGCCCCGGAGCAGCTCCGCGGCGCGACGGCCGTGGTCACCCTGGAGCCGTGCAACCACACCGGCCGCACCGGCCCGTGCGCGCAGGCCCTCATCGACGCCGGCGTGACGCGTGTCGTCTATGCGCTGGACGACCCCGGCGCCGTCTCCGGCGGCGGTGCGGTCCGGCTGCGCGCCGCGGGCGTCGACGTCGAGTCCGGGGAGCAGGCCAACGCCGCGCACGCCCTGATCGACGGCTGGCTCACGGTGCAGCGCCTGGGCCGCCCGCACGTGACCGTGAAGTGGGCGCAGAGCCTGGACGGCCGTGCCGCGGCCGCGGACGGATCCAGCCAATGGATCACCGGCCCCGACGCGCGGGCCGACGTGCACCGACGCCGGGCCGCCGCAGACGCGATCGCGGTCGGCACGGGCACCGTGGTCGCCGACGACCCCGCCCTCACCGCCCGCGACGGCGACGCGCTGCTCCCGCACCAGCCGATCCCCGTGGTGATCGGCACCCGAGCCACCCCGGCCGACGCCGCCGTGCGTCGGCACCCGCACGAGCCGCTGTTCTACCCGGAGCACGACCTCGCCGCGATCCTCGCGGACCTGCGCGAGCGCGGCGTCCAGCGCGTGTTCGTGGAGGGCGGGCCGACGCTGGCCAGCGCGTTCCTCGCCGCGGGTCTCGCCGACCAGGTGCTCGCCTACGTGGCCCCCGTGCTGCTCGGCGGTCCGCGCACGGCCCTCACCGACATCGGCGTGACCTCCATCGACGAGGCCCGGCGGCTGGTCGTCGAGGAGTGGCTTCCGCTCGGTGCGGACCTGCTGGCGATCGCCCATCCCGCGGATGCCCCGGGCGCGCACGAGAACTCATCCCGGAACGAAGGAGACGCCTGATGTTCACCGGAATCATCGAGGAGATCGGCGAGATCACCGCGATCGCGCCCGCGGGCGACGGCTGGCGCCTGACCGTCCGCGCCCCGAAGGCCGCTGCCGACGCCGTGCACGGCGAGTCGATCGCCGTCAGCGGCGTGTGCCTGACCGTCGTCGGCTCGACGACCGACACGTTCGACACCGACGTCATGAAGCAGACGCTGGACGTCGCCGCGATCGGCGGCGTCGTCGTCGGCACGCGAGTCAACATCGAGAAGGCCATGCCGGTCGGCGCGCGCCTGGGCGGGCACATCGTGCAGGGCCATGTCGACGGCGTCGGCGAGGTGCTCGAGGTGCGCCCCGGCGCGCAGTGGAGCGTGCTGCGGATCTCGCTGCCGCAGGACCTCGCCCCCCTGGTCGTCGACAAGGGATCCATCTCCGTGGACGGCACGTCGCTGACCGTCAGCGCCGTCAGCGCACCCCCGTCGAGCGCCTCCGCAACCGCGCCCGCCTGGTTCGAGGTGTCCCTCATCCCGGAGACCCTCGCCGCCACGACGCTCGGATCCCGCACCCCCGGCGACCGCGTCAACCTCGAGACCGACATCCTCGCCCGGCACGTCGAGCGCCTGCTCGCCTTCCGTGCCGCCACATCGGAAGGAGGCTCGCGATGAGCCTTTCCACCATCGAAGAGGCGCTGGAGTCGCTCCGCGCCGGTCGCCCCGTGCTCGTCGCGGACGATGAGAACCGCGAGAACGAGGGCGACGTCATCCTCTCCGCCGAGCTCGCGACGCCGGAGTGGGTCGCGTGGACCGTGCGCTGGACCTCCGGGTACCTGTGCGCCCCCATGCCCGCCGACATCGCGGACGCCCTGAACCTGCCGCCCATGGTGGAGGCCAACGAGGACGCCCGCGGCACCGCATACACGATCAGCGTGGACGCCGCGGTCGGCGTCACCACCGGGATCAGCGCGTCCGACCGCGCCCGGACGCTGAACGTGCTCGCCGACGCCTCGTCGACGCCGACCGACCTCATCCGCCCCGGGCACGTGCTGCCGCTGCGCGCCGTGGACGGAGGGGTGCGCCAGCGCGGCGGGCACACGGAGGCGGCCGTCGAGCTGATGCGCCTGGCGGGGCTGCGCCCGGTCGGCGCGATCGCCGAGGTCGTCGCGGAGGACGGCAGCATGATGCGCCTTCCTGGCCTGCTGGAGCTCGGCGAGCGCGACGGGATCCCCGTGATCACGATCGAGCAGCTCATCGCGCACCTGAACGAGGCGGATCCGCGGGACGAGGCCGACTGCGTCGCGAGCAACACCCGCCGCCGGGTGAGCCTGCGCGCGGACGCCACCGTGCCCACCACGCACGGCGTGTTCCGCTTCCTCGCCTACAAGGACCGCATCACCGGCACCGACCACATCGCGGTCGTCTCCGGTGAGCCGACCGAGACCGCCCTGGTGCGCGTGCACTCGGAGTGCCTGACCGGCGAGGCGTTCGGATCCCTCAAGTGCGAGTGCGGTCCGCAGCTCGAGGCGGCCTTGGACGCCATCGAGCAGGAGGGCGGCATCGTCGTCTACATGCGCGGCCACGAGGGACGCGGCATCGGCCTGATCAACAAGCTCCGCGCCTACAGCCTGCAGGAGGAGGGACTCGACACCGTCGATGCGAACCTCGCGCTGGGGCTCCCCGCCGACGCCCGCGACTACGCCGCGGCGGCCGGGATCCTCACCGACCTCGGCGTCAAGAAGGTGCGTCTGCTGACGAACAACACCGACAAGGTGGCACAGCTGCGCGAGCTGGGCCTGGACGTCGTCGAGCAGGTGCCGCTGATCGTCGGCGTGGGGCCCAACAACCACCAGTACCTCGAGACCAAGCGCGACCGCATGGGGCACATCATCGGCGAGTCCGAGCTCGCCGCCGCCCTGGCCGCGACCGATGCGGACAACGGGAAGGACAACGCATGAGCGGCGCAGGAGCACCCCGCACCGGAGGAATCGACGCGAGCGGCCTGAACGTCGTGATCGTCGCCGGCACCTGGCACCAGACGATCACCGACGGCCTCATCGCCGGTGCGCAGCGCGTGCTCGAGGAGACCGGGGCGAACCACCGCCTGGTGCGCGTGCCGGGATCCTTCGAGCTCGCCGTGGCCGCGCAGGCGGCGTTCGCCGGCGGCGCCGACGCCGTGGTCGCGCTCGGCGTCATCATCCGGGGCGGCACCCCGCACTTCGAGTACGTCTCCGCGGCCACCACCGACGGCCTCACCCGGGTCGCGCTGGACGCGGGCAAGCCCGTCGGATTCGGCGTGCTCACGCTGGACGACGAGCAGCAGGGCCTGGACCGCGCGGGGCTCGCGGGCTCCACGGAGGACAAGGGCGCCGAGGCGGCCGACGCCGCGCTGCGCACCGCGCAGGTGATCCGCTCCCTGCGCGGGCACTGACCCGCGGGCGCCGACCCCGCTGGCACTGACCCGCGGGCACTGACCCGCGGGTGAGGCGCGCCTCGTGGCGAAAGGCGCGCGCCGGGCCTAGCCTGAGGGCATGGAAACCCTGCGTCATATCGTGCTGTTCATCCACCTCCTCGGCTTCGCGGTGCTGTTCGGTTCGTGGGCGGTGCAGGCGTTCGGCGGCAAGAAGCAGCTCACGAGCCTGATGAATGTGGGCCTGCTGATCGCCGGGGTCGCCGGCCTGGCGCTCGCCGCTCCGTGGGGGCTGCCCGCGGACGGGAGAATGAACTACGCGAAGATCGGCACGAAGCTCGTGATCCTGCTGATCATCGGCGCGCTGATCGGCATCGGCATGGCGCGCCAGAAGCGCGGGGCGGCGGTTCCCCCTGTGCTGTTCTGGGGCGTCGGCGTGCTGACCGCCGTGAACGCCGGCATCGCCGCCATCTGGTGACGCCGCGCTGACGCCCTCCGCGACTCCGAACGCCGTCGCTTCCCGGGGCGCGTGTCCACCTGTGTATCCGCTGAGCGCCGGGCGTAGAATCCCCTTGCTCGCCATTCGGCTGGGGAACGGGCGGGCGCAGGACCACGCACCCACCGGAGGATGACATGAGCACCGCCACGACCGCACCCGCCAATCCCCGATCCCGGGTGATCCTCGCCAGCCTCATCGGCACGACGATCGAGTTCTACGACTTCTACGTCTATGCGACCGCCGCGGTGCTCGTCTTCCCGATCCTGTTCTTCCCCACCGGCAACGACACCACGGCGCTGCTCGCGTCGTTCGGCGTCTTCGGCGCGGCGATGATCGCCCGCCCGATCGGCGCCATGGTTTTCGGACACTTCGGCGACCGCTACGGCCGCAAGGCGACGCTCGTCGCGTCACTTCTCACGATGGGGATCGCGACCTTCCTGATCGGTCTGCTGCCGACGTTCCAGCAGATCAACTGGTGGGCCGCCCTGCTGCTGCTCGTACTGCGCCTGGCGCAGGGCTTCGCGCTCGGCGGCGAGTGGTCCGGCGCCGCCCTGGTCGCGACCGAGAACGCCCCGGCCGGCAAGCGCGCCTGGTACGGCTCCTTTCCCCAGCTGGGCGCGCCGCTGGGCTTCATCATCGCGAACGGGCTGTTCCTCATCATCAACGCCGCCCTCCCGCACGCCGCCGACCCGACGCTGAAGTCGGAGGCGTTCCTCGGCTGGGGCTGGCGGGTGCCGTTCCTGTTCTCCGCGGTCATGGTGGTGATCGGCCTGTGGGTGCGGCTGCGGCTTGTTGAGTCGGAGACCTTCAAGAAGGCGGAAGACAAGGGAACCATCCGCAAGCTGCCGCTCGCGACCGTTTTCCGGTTCCACTGGAAGCACCTGATCCTGGGCACGTTCGTGATGCTCGCGACCTACGTGCTGTTCTACCTGATGACGAACTTCACGCTGACCTTCGGCACCAAGCCGTCCTCGCTCGAGGTCGCCTCCGCCGCGGCGCAGAAGGCCGCCGAGGCGAAGGGCGTCCCGTTCGATCCGGCCGCGTTCGCGGCGCAGTTCTACCCCGGCCAGGGCTTCGGCTACACCAATTTCGTCGTGATGCAGATCGTGGGCGTCGTATTCTTCGGCATCTTCACGCTGCTCTCCGGGCCGTGGGCGGACCGGATCGGCCGCCGCAAGCTGCTGATCTGGACCACGGTCGCGATCATCCTGTTCGGCTTCACGTTCCCGCTCTTCCTCAGCCAGTCGGCCGGGGAGCCCTTCGCGGTGCTGCTGACGCAGTCTTTCCTCATCCTGGGCTTCCTGCTGATGGGCATCACGTTCGGACCGATGGGCGCCCTGCTGCCCGAGCTGTTCCCCACGAACGTGCGGTACACCGGCTCGGCGGTGTCGTACAACGTGTCGTCGATCCTGGGCGCCGCCGTCGCGCCGCTGATCGCGGTCTGGCTGTGGCAGCTCGGCAACGGCTCCCCCGTCCTGGTGGGCATCTACCTCTCGGTCATGGCCGTGCTCACGCTGATCGCCCTGATCCTGATGCCGGAGACCAAGGACCACGCGTACGAGGACGACCTGGGCGTGCCCACGCTGCCCTGATCCGGATCCGTCAGCGGTAGTCGGCGACCACGCGCCGGGCCCGCCCGCAGCCGCTCACTGGTCTCCCACAGGAGCACGGTGGCGTCGAGCCGCCCGGTGTGGGATGCACTCGCGCGGAGAAGTGCACCATCTTCGGATCCTTTCGCGGGATCCATCCGAGGAAGGCGAACATCTCCGGGGCAGGCGCACGCCGGCGCGCGGATCCGGGCGTGTGCGTGTGGTGCACCGGGCGCGGATGAGCGCAGCGGCCGCCGACTGTGAGCCCTCGGCGCGCGCTGCGCACCGCGGAGCCGAGGCCTCCACCGCTGGGTCAGTCCAGGAAGAGCGCGCGCAGCCTCCGAGTGGTGAACACCAGGCCGACCGCGATCATCACGACGTAGTAGAGCACGTGCCACCACATCCCGGGCTGCAGCGCCCCCGTGGTCAGGCCTCGGACGAGCTCGACCCCGTGCCACAGCGGCAGCGCCTGCACGAGGCTCTGCAGCCACGCCGGGTAGATGCTGATCGGGTAGAACGTCGCGGAGAACAGGAACATCGGCATCAGCACGAACTGGATCCAGTCCATATGCTGGAACGCCTTCATGTAGCTCGTCACCGCCATGCCGAAGCTGGCGAACCCGAAGGCGATGAGCGCGACGGCGGGCAGCGCCAGGACCGCCGTCCAGGACAGGTTCAGCCCCCAGATCTGCATGATGATCAGGAACCCCGAGGCGTACACGAGTCCGCGCAGCAGGGCGTACACGATCTCGCCGAGCGCGACGTCCAGGGGCCCGAGCGAGGTGGCCAGCATGCCCTCGTACAGGCGTCCGTAGTTGAGCTTGAAGAACACATTCCACGTGGAGTCGTAGATCGCGCCGTTCATCGCGGACACCGCCAGCAGCGCCGGGGCGATGAAGGCCGCGTACGGCACGTCGACACCCGACGAGGTCTGTACGTCGCCGATCAGCGCCCCGAGCCCGATGCCCATCGATGCGAGGTACAGCACCGGCTCGAAGAAGCCGGAGAGGATCACGACCAGGCTCGATGAGCGAGCGGCGATGAGCCCGCGCAACACGACGGCGCCGGGGTTCCCCGCCCACAGTGCACGCACTCCGCCGGCACGCACCCGCGGCGCATCCACGGCGGTCATGCGCCCAGCCTCCTCGCGAAGATCCGCCGTGCCACGACCAGCCCGCCGAGCGCGAAGACCAGCAGCACGATCAGGTGCAGGGCGAGCATCTCCGCCGGCACGGCGCGCGGGTAGGACAGGCTCCGGCCGAGCTCCGACGCGTGCCACAGCGGCGAGATCCAGCCGATCCACTGCAGCCAGATCGGCAGAGCGGTGAGCGGGAAGAAGGTTCCGGAGAACAGGAACATCGGCATGATCACGAACCGCTGCACGAGCGCGAACTGTCCCTTGTCCTCCTCGAGCGATGCCGCGTAGGCGAGCAGCGGGATCCCCAGGGCCAGCCCGGCGAGGACGCCGACGAGGATCATCATCCAGGAGACCGCCGGGTTCCCGACCGCGGGGAACAGCAGCAGGAAGAGGTAGTACAGCCCTGCGGTGAGGACCACGCGACCGGTGACCCCCAGGATGTCCCCCGTGACGATCTGCCCCGGGGACAGCGGCGAGGCGCTGAAGCCGTAGAAGAAGCGGCGCCACTTGAATCCGGCCATCACCGGATAGCTGAACTCCTCCGCGGCGACCGTGATGGCGGCGCTCATGAGCAGCGCAGGGGCCACGAAGACGACGTATCCGACCTGCTGCCCGCCGTCCTGGATCGGCGCCTGGATGAGCGCGGCAAGCCCGAGCGCGAGCCCGACCAGATACAGCACCGGCTGGCCGACGGCGCCGACGACGAGCGTCCAGCCGTAGGCGCGCATCGCCCGCACGATGTGCTCGGCGACGTACCAGGCGCCACGGCGGCGCGGCAGCCGTCCCGCGGCGAGCGCTTCGGCACGCAGCTCGTCGAGGGTGCGCGCCTTCGCGGTCGCTGCACCTCCGACGGGGTCCGGCCGCGGCGTCGGCGCGCTCATTCGATCAGCGATCGTCCGGTCAGCCGGAGGAACACGTCCTCCAGGCTGGAGCGGCGCACGAGCGACGTGACCGGCTGCAGCCCGCGCGCGGTGAGCGCCTCGAGCGCGGCCTCGCCGTCGCCCGCGTACACGAGCACGCGGTCGGGCAGCAGGTCGATCCGGTCTCCGATCCCGGCCATCCGCGCGGCCGCATCCGCATTGTGCTCAGAGCCGAAGCGCACCTCGAGCACCTCCCTGCTGGAATGCTCTCGGATCAGCGCGGCCGGGCTCCCCTCGGCCATGATCCGTCCCTGGTCCACCACGATGAGCCGGTCGCAGAGCTGTTCGGCCTCGTCCATGTAGTGCGTGGTGAGCACGAGCGTCGTGCCCTGCTCCTTGAGCCGGAACAGCCGATCCCAGAGGATGTGCCTGGCCTGCGGATCCAGGCCCGTGGTGGGTTCGTCCAGGAGCAGGATCCGCGGTTCGTTGATGAGACCGCGCGCGATCGTGAGCCGCCGCTTCATGCCGCCGGAGAGCTGGTCGACCTTCGCGGACGCCTTGTCCTCGAGCTGGGCGAACGCGAGCAGCTCCGCGGCCCGCTGCCGGCACACCTTCGCCGGCAGGCCGAAATAGCGCCCGTAGATGTACAGGTTCTCCCGGACGTTCAGCTCACCGTCCAGGGTGTCCTGCTGCGGCACCACCCCGAGGCGGGAGCGGATCTCGGGCCCATGCCGGTCGGGATCCAGTCCCAGGATGCTGAGCTCGCCGCCGGAGCGGGTGGAGACCGCGCCCACCATCTTCATGGTGGTCGACTTCCCGGCGCCGTTGGGCCCGAGCAGCCCGAACGACTCCCCTGCCTCGACCTCGAAGCTCAGCCCGTCGACGGCGACGAGGTCCGACCGGCCCTTGCGGCGATAGGTCTTGACGAGCTCACGGGCGGCGATGACGACAGGCACTCGCCCACGCTAGCGGTCGTCACGGCGATCCGGCAGGCGGAATCAACGCGGCGGCAGGATGTCGGGGACCACTCAGCCTGTTTGCCCCCGGCATCCCGCCGCCGCGGGTCTTGGTGGATCCGTCGCTCCGGCCCTTCGAGAGCCTCAGGGACCGGAGCGGCGGATCACGTTCATAGCGCCCTTCGAGAGCCTCAGGGACCGGAGCGGCGGATCACGTTCACAGCGCCCTTCGAGCGCCTCAGGCGTTCGCGAGGCGGTAGCGCAGCGAGGCGAGCTCGCTGGTGAGTGCCGCCGGAAGCCGGTCGCCGAAGGTCGCGAAGAACTCCTCGGTGGCGTCGGCCTCACGGCTCCACGATGCGGGGTCGACGCTGAACAGCTCGGCGAGATCCTCGTCCGTGACGTCGGCGCCCTCGAGGTTCAGGTCCTCGATCTTGGGCAGACGGCCGATCGGGCTGTCGATCGCGCCGACCTCGCCCTCGATACGACGGATGATCCAGTCGATCACACGGGCGTTGTCGCCGAATCCCGGCCACAGGAACCGGCCGTCGGATCCGCGACGGAACCAGTTCACCTGGAAGATCCGCGGAGCCTTGTCGAAGCGGACGCTGCGGCCCATCTTCAGCCAGTGCGCGAAGTAGTCGCCCATGTTGTAGCCGCAGAACGGCAGCATCGCGAACGGGTCGCGGCGCAGCTCGCCGACCGTGCCCTCGGCCGCCGCCGTGCGCTCGGACGAGATGGTCGCGCCGAGGAACACGCCGTGGCTCCAGTCCGTCGCCTCGACGACGAGCGGGACGTTGGTGGCGCGCCGTCCGCCGAACAGGATCACGTCGAGCGCGACGCCCTCCGGGTCCTCCCAGTCCTCCGCGATCTGCGGGCACTGGGCGGCCGAGACGGTGAAGCGGGAGTTCGGGTGCGCCGCCGGACGGCCGCTCTGCGGCGTCCAGGGGTTACCCTCCCAGTCGAT
Source organism: Actinomycetota bacterium (assembly GCA_018268435.1). Lineage (GTDB taxonomy): Bacteria > Actinomycetota > Actinomycetes > Actinomycetales > Microbacteriaceae > Microbacterium. The sequence goes on along the minus strand of JAFDWP010000218.1, from coordinate 14,459 downwards.
GAGGTTGGCGGGCGCCTCGTCGGTCAGCCCCTCCCACCACACGTCGCCGTCCGGGCGGAGAGCGACGTTCGTGAAGATCGTGTTGCCCCACAGCGTCTCCACGGCGGTGACGTTGGTGGACTCGCCGGTGCCCGGGGCGACGCCGAAGAAGCCGGCCTCGGGGTTGATCGCGTGCATGCGGCCGTCCGCTCCGGGCCGGATCCAGGTGATGTCGTCGCCGAGGGTCTCGACCTTCCAGCCCGGGATGGTGGGCCGGAGCATCGCGAGATTGGTCTTGCCGCAGGCCGACGGGAACGCGGCGGCCACGTGGTAGGCCTTGCCCTGGGGCGAGATCACGCGGATGAGCAGCATGTGCTCCGCCATCCAGCCCTCGTCGCGGGCGAGCACGGAGGCGATGCGCAGCGCGAAGCACTTCTTGGCGAGGATGGCGTTGCCGCCGTAGCCGGAGCCGTACGAGTAGACCTCGAGCGTGTCCGGGAAGTGCACGATGTACTTCTCGTCGTTGCACGGCCACGTCGTGTCCGCCTCGCCCGGAGCCAGCGGAGCGCCGACCGAGTGCACGGTGCGCACCCACTGCGTGCCCTCCGCGATCTGACGGACGACGGCCGTGCCGACGCGGGTCATGATGCCGATCGAGGTGACGGCGTAGGCGCTGTCGGTGATCTGCACGCCGATCTGCGAGATCGGGCCGCCGACGGGGCCCATCGAGAACGGCACGACGTACATCGTGCGCCCGCGCATCGAGCCCTCGAAGATCTCGTTCATCTTCGCGTGCATCTCAGCCGGGTCGGCCCAGTTGTTGGTCGGTCCGGCGTCGATCTGCTTCCCGGAGGCGATGAAGGTGCGCGCCTCCGTGCGGGCGACGTCGCTCGGGTGCGAACGGGCGAGGTAGGAGCCGGGACGCCACTCCGGGTTGAGCTTGATGAGCTTGCCCTCGTCGACCAGCTCGCGCAGCAGGGCGTCGTTCTCGGCGGCGGAACCGTCGACCCAGTGCACGCGCGCGGGCTGGGTCAGGGCGCGGATCTCCTCGACCCACGCGGAGAGCGCAGCGAAGGCCGGTGTGTCGTACTCGGGGGCCGCACCGAATTCGCGCACGGGCGCGAGGTGGGAGATCCGCGGGGTGGACGTCTCGGCGATAGCCATGAGCTGCTCCTTCTGTGGTGGGGCGTTGAGTCCATTCTGCGCGAGTATTCGGCACTCTTTGAGTCGATTTTGGGATCAAGAACTCAAATTCTTTCGCTAGGATCAATTCCATGCCCTCAGGACTCGAGCTCACCACCCTCGGACATCGCATCCGGCACCACCGCACGCGTAGCGGGATGACCCTGGACGAACTGGGCGCCGCCGTCGGCGTCGCGGGATCCCAGCTCAGCCTGATCGAGAATGGCAAGCGCGAGCCGAAGCTCTCCCTGCTGCAGGCGATCGCGGATGCGACCGGCACCGAGGTGAGCGACCTGATCTCGGGCGAACCGCCGAACCGGCGCGCCGCCCTGGAGATCGAGCTCGATCGCGCGCAGTCGAGTTCCGTGTTCCGCCAGCTCGGGATCGCCCCGGTGCGGGTGAGCAAGGGCATGCCGGACGAGACCATCGAGTCGATCCTGGGTCTGCACCGCGAACTGCACCGCCGCGAGCGCGAGGCGATCGCCACCCCCGAGGAGGCCCGTCGCGCCAACACCGAGCTGCGGCTGAAGATGCGCGCTCTGGACAACCACCTGCCCGACATCGAGGCGCTCGCCGAGAGGCAGCTGAAGGCGGCAGGGCACTCCTCGGGCGCGCTCACCCACCGCACCGTGAGCATCATGGCCGAGCAGCTCGGGTTCGAACTGCTCTACGTCGACGACCTGCCGCACTCCACGCGCTCGGTCACCGACCTGGAGCATGGGCGGATCTACCTCCCGCCGGCCTCGATCCCGGGCGGGCACGGCCTGCGCTCGATGGCGCTGCAGGCGATGGCGCACCGACTGCTCGGGCACACCCCGCCCACCGACTACGCGGACTTCCTGCAGCAGCGGCTCGAGATCAACTACTTCGCCGCCTGCTGCCTCATCCCGGAGACCGCCGGGGTCGCCTTCCTGCAACAGGCGAAGAAGGACCGCAACCTCGCCGTCGAGGACTTCCGCGACGCGTTCGGCGTGACGCACGAGGCGGCGGGCATGCGGATGACCAACCTCATGACCACCCACCTGGACATGCGGCTGCACTTCCTGCGCGTGGACGAGTCGGGCGCGCTCACCCGCGTGTACGAGAACGACGACCTGCCCCTGCCGACGGATGTCACCGGATCCGTCGAGGGCCTCACCGTGTGCCGCAAGTTCTCGGCGCGCGCCGCCTTCAGCCAGCGCAACCGCACCACCGAGCACTACCAGTACACGGACACGCCGTCCGGGACCTTCTGGTGCTCGACGCAGACCGGATCCACCGACGGCGGCGGCTTCTCGATCACGGTCGGCGTGCCGTTCGACGACGCCCGCTGGTGGCGCGGCCGGGAGACCGGTGACCGCGCGCAGTCGACCTGCCCCGACGAGGCCTGCTGCCGTCGTCCCCCGAGCGGCATCGCGGAGCGGTGGAACAACAAGGCCTGGCCGAGCGCGCGCGTGCACACGCACATGTTCTCGCCGCTCCCCCGCGGCGCGTTCCCGGGTGTCGACGACAACGAGGTGTTCTCGTTCCTGGACCGGCACGCGGCCCAGTAGCGGTCGGCGGACGGCCGCGGCGGGGCCCCGCGCATCCGTGTCAGTGCACCGCCACGAAGTCGGCGTAGCGGCGCAGGGCTGAGGCGACGGCGCCCGGTTCCGGGGCCCGCTCGGTGGCGAAGAGCTCGGCGACCGGATCCTCGCGGTGTCGGCCGACGGCGGCGGAGTGCTTCCACGCGCCGACGATCCGGCCGTCGGCGAGCAGGCCGGCGCGGACCATGCCGTTCCTGCCCGGACCGATCCGGGCCATGCTCTCCGGCGAGGCCACCCGCGAGCGGTCGGCGTACGCGATGTAGTACTCGTCGAACATCGGCAGCGCGAGCGGGCGGGCGGCATCGGCGCCGATGCCGCGGCGGGGACGGACGAGACCGACGAAGAGCCCCTCCGCGACCTCGCGGACCCGATCGCGTGCGCGCTCGACAGCCTCGCGCGCCGTGGTGATCGGCAGGCCGGACCACCAGCCGAAGTCGTCCGCGCCCGCCGGGCCGTGACCATCGATGTAGCGCACGAAGAGCTCGGCGAGGGGATCCGCCGGCATCGGCCCCTCGGGGATCCAGTCCTCCGCCAGGACGAACAGCTGCTCCCTCGAGACGGCGTCGTCGCGGTGCAGCACCGGACCCTGCACGAGGACGCCGCGCACGTTGAGGGCGTAGAGGATGTGCATGCCGCGCTGCCCGACCGGATCCACGCCGATCGCGCTGAGGTCGTCGAAGAGCTGCGTCCGGGTGCGGCCGCCGTCGGCGAGCCGCTCGCGGAAGGCGGCCTCCGCCCGGGCGACGAGCGCATCGTCGATGCCGAGCTGCCGCTGACGTGCCGCGTCCTGTCGCAGCTGCCGCTCACCGGTCAGCGACAGCACCCAGCGCAGGTCCGCCGCGGGGATCACGTGCAGCGTGCCCCGCATGGTGTGCGTGCGGACCAGGTCGCCGCGGTCGAAGGCGCGGTCCACCGCGGCGAGGGTCGGCGAGCCCGCGGACCGGATGCCCAGCGCCCAGCGGCCGGCGAGGAACTCCTGCGCCTGCACGGCGAGCATGTGCCGCGCCGCGTCGACGGGGGTGCGGGCGGGCGCGGTGAGCCGGTGCGAGCGGAGCCGTTCGCTCAGGAGTGCCGTCACGGCTCCATGATGGCGCGGGGTGCGGACGCGGACGGGACCCGGGCCGATCCGGTGAGTTCCCTATGACCATGCTCAAGGGGGCCGATTCTTGGCCTACTCTGTCAAGCCGGCGCCGACGATGGTGCCATGGCAACGCTCACCTCCCTCGCTCCGGTTCCGCGGCTCGTCGCCGCACCGGCCCGACGGCTGCGCCCGGCGCTCTGGCACCTCGGCGCGGTGGTGCTGATCTGGGCGACGAGCCTGTTCGTCCTCGCGTTGTGGGTGAGCGGCGCCGGGGTGCAGTCGCTCCTCGCCGTCGACGGCGACACCCTCACGACGCTCGGGCGGCTGACCGGGCTCGTCTCGGCGAACCTGCTGCTGTACCAGGTGCTGCTCATGGCCCGCGTACCGGTGTTCGAGCGCGGATTCGGGCGGGACGCGATGACCCGGCTGCACCGTCTCGTCGGGTTCTGGTCGTTCTGGCTGCTCCTCGCGCACCTGGTCCTCATCACCGTCGGCTATGCGATCACGGCACACGCGAACGTGCTGGTGCAGGCCTGGGACTTCATCTGGGACTACCCGGGGATGCTGCTGGCCACCGCCGGCACCGGGCTGCTGATCCTCGTCGTGGTGACCTCGATGCGGCGCTCCCGGCGCCGCCTGCGCTATGAGTCCTGGCACCTGCTGCACCTGTACGGCTACCTCGGCGTCGGTCTCTCGATCCCGCACATGCTGTGGACCGGGGCGGACTTCACCGCCTCCGTCGGCGCGACCTTCTACTGGTGGGCGCTGTGGGCCGTCACCGCCGCGTGCGTGCTGTGGTTCCGCGTCGCGATGCCGCTGATCCGCAGCGCCCGGCACGGGCTGCGCGTGGTCGATGTCCGCGCCGACGGTCAGGACGGGATCGCGGTGCGCGTCGCGGGTCGCGACGTGCACCGGCTCGGCGCCCGCGCCGGTCAGTTCTTCATCTGGCGGTTCCTGGACGGACCGGGCTGGACACGCGGCCACCCGTTCTCGCTCGCCGCGGACCCGGCCGGCGATGAGCTGACCATCGCCGCACGACGCGTCGGCGACGGGACCGACCGGCTGGCCGAGCTGCGCCCGGGCACCCGGGTCATGGTCGAGGGCCCCTACGGGCACATGACCGGGGAGCGCCGCACCGGATCCCGGCTGCTCATGCTCGGCGCCGGCGCGGGGGTGGCCCCCCTCGTCGCCCTGCTCGAGTCGGAGCCCTACGCACCGGGCGAGGCGATCCTCGTGACGCGCGACCACTCGGCGTCGCACGGGCTGCGCCGCACGGAGATCGACCGCCTGGCCGTCGAGCGCGGGCTGGTGCACTACACGCTGCCCGGCCGGCGCGCCACCTCGGGCACGAGCTGGGTACCGGCGACCCACGCGCAGTGGGACGGCGCACAGCTGCTGCAGCGGATCGCCGGCGACCTGTCCCTGTACGACGTGTACCTGTGCGGACCGATCCCGTGGATGCAGAGCATCCGCCAGGACCTGCGCACCGCCGGCGTCGCCGCAGAACGCATCCACAGCGAGGCCTTCGCGGTCTGAATCGCGAGCGTCAGGAGAGCATCATGAAGAAGATCATCTACGCCGTCCTCGCGACGGTCACCGGGCTGGTGCTGCTGTTCAGCTATCGCACGTCGCTGGACGCCGTCGCACCGGCGGCGAACGCCGCGACGACCACGAAGGCCACCACGGGCTCGGGGACGAGCGGTTCGTCGTCCGGATCCAGCACACCCTCGACGTCCTCGGGCAGCGACTCCTCCGGATCCACGTCCTCGGGATCCACCTCGTCCGGATCCGCCACGACGTCGAGCGGTCTGAAGGACGGCACCTTCACGGGTCAGGCCGCGGACACCCGCTACGGCGCCGTGCAGGTCGCGATCACGGTCTCGGGCGGGACGATCACCGATGTCTCGGTGCCGCAGTACCCCAACACCGAGCGGCGCGACGAGCAGATCAACGCCCAGGCCATCCCGATCCTCATCTCCGAGACGAAGAACGCGCAGTCGGCGCAGATCGACATGGTCTCCGGAGCGACGTTCACCTCGGACGGCTACACGCAGTCGCTGCAGAGCGCGATCGATCAGGCGAAGGCGTGAGCGCGACGGCGACCGACGCAGACCGCCGCGAGGACGTCGGCCCGCACCGGCACGTCCGCACCGCGGAGCTCATGGGGACCGTGGCGAGCGCGCACGTGCTGACCGTGGAGCGCTCCCCCGCGCCGGCGCTCGCCGCGCGGATCGCGGCCGCCCAGCGCGCGGCCCTGGACGAGCTGCACGCGCTGGACGCGCTGTTCTCACCGTTCCGGGCGGACTCGCAGATCTCGCGCCTGCGCGACGGCGCACTGCGTCCGGATGCGGTCGATCCGCGGGTGGTCGAGGTCGCCGAGGCCTGCGTGCGGCTCACCGCCGCCAGCGCGGGGCGCTTCGACGCGAACTGGCAGGGCTGGTTCGACCCGACCGGCTACGTCAAGGGCTGGGCGGTCGAGCGCGCCGCCGACCGGCACCTCGCACCGCTGCTGTCCGACGAAGGCGTCGTCGCCGCGGGCCTCGCCGCCGGCGGCGACATGCAGCTGCTCACCGCGCCGCACGCGGACTGGACGTGGAGCGTCGGCATCGCCGATCCGCTCCAGCCGGGCGAGCTGCGCGCGCGGATCCCGCTGCACGAGGGCGCGGTCGCCACCTCCGGGCCCGCGGAGCGGGGCGCGCACATCGTCGACCCGCGCCGCCGGAGCGGCGTCGGTGGCGCGGGCGGCCCCGGTGCCTCCGTCGCCATCGCGGACGCCCCGACGGCGACGGTGATCGCCGACCGTCTCAGCGACGCCGACGCCTGGGCGACGATCGCCGTGGTGGCCGGGTTCGACGACCTCACCTGGCTGCGTGCGGCCCCCGACACCTCCGGGATGCTCATCGCCGCGGACGGCCGGATCCGGCGCTGGACGCACGGGGTGGAGGTCGCCGACGCGGCGGATCTCACGCTGCTGGGCTGAGCGCGAGCGGCAGGCGCAGCAGGAAGGTCGTGCCGGCCTCCGAGGTGCTCTCGATGGCGACGGATCCGCCGTAGCGCGTCGCCACGTCCCGCACCAGGGCGAGGCCCAGCCCGAATCCGCGTCGACGCCCGGTCTCGGCTCCACGGGCGAACCGCGTGAAGATGCGCTCCCGCTCCTGCGGGGGCACGCCCGGTCCGTGGTCGGCGACGCGCAGCGCGGCCGTGCCGCCGGCTGCGGTGACGGTGATCGTCACCGCCGTGCCCCGCGGCGCGTGCTGCACGGCGTTGTCGAGCAGCGCCGTGCAGAGCCGGGTGAGGGTGACGGCCGGAACGGCGACAGCGATCCCGGGCGCGGTCTCGGAGCGCAGCAGCACACCGGCGCCCTCGGCGATCGGCCGCACCAGGTCGATCGCGGCCTGCACGGGCGCCGCCGTCTCCGACGCCGCTCCCGCGGACGGGCCCTGGTCCGCCTGCGCGGCGAGCAGCAGCTCGGTGAGGATGTCGTCCATCGCCACCGTGTCGCTGCGGAGCCGCTCCAGGGCGTCGCCGATGTCGTCGCCGCGGGCGAGGCGGCGCTGCAGGATCTGCACCCGGCTGGACAGTGCGGTGAGCGGAGTGCGCAGCTCGTGGCTCGCGTCGGCGACGAAGTCCCGCTGCGCCTGCAGCGCGACCTCCAGCGGGGCCACCGCGCGACGGGCGGTGAACCACGCGATGAGCCCGAGCAGCGCGACCCCGACGATGCCGAGCACGACCACCCAGGGCAGCACGCGATCCACGTCCACCACGATGTGGTCGGGGTTGCCGCCGCCGACACCGCCCGGCCCGCCGCCGCCCGGGCGACCGCCGACGTCGCCCTGCGGACGCGACGTCGCCAGGATCACGGCGACGAGGATCCCCACCCCCGCCGCGATCACGACGGCGGAGGCGACACCTGTCCACAGCCCGATCTGGCGCGCGGAGCGACGCACCCGGTCGCGGTCGGCCGACGCGGTCGCCCCGGCGTCCCTCCGGGCCGGCGTCGTCACCGCGGGTCTCCCGCGCGATAGCCGCGCCCGCGCACGGTCTCGATCATCTCCGGGGTGGTCTTGCGCCGGATGTAGTGCACGTAGGTGTCGACGGTGCCGACGCCGTCCGCCGAGGAGAAGACGCCGCGCAGGATCTCCTCGCGACTGAACACGCGCTCAGGGCTCGCGGACAGGAACTCGAGGAACGCGGCTTCGGTGGCGGTGAGCGGCACCCGCAGCCCGTCCGGCGAATGCAGCACCCAGGAGTCCGGGATGAAGGTCCAGTCGCCGATCTCCCGCCGCCGCCCCTCCGCCTGGAACCCGCGCCGCAGCGCGCGCAGGCGCGCCAGCAGCTCGTCGAAGTCGAACGGCTTGGTGAGGTAGTCGTTGGCCCCCGCGTCCAGACCCTCGACGCGGTCCTGAACCGCCCCCAGTGCGGTCAGCAGGAGCACGGGTGTGGTGATGCGCGCGGTGCGGACCGCCTCGACGAGGCTTGCGCCGTCCAGCCCGGGCAGGCGCCGGTCGACCAGCATCACGTCGTAGCGTTCGTCGAGGGCGCGGCGCAGCGCGACAGCACCGTCGGCGACGTGGTCGACGGCGTACGTCTCCTCCAGCACCTCGATGGTCATCTCGGCGATGGCGGCGTCGTCCTCCACGTAGAGCAGCCGCGGCCGGGCGTCGATCATGCGGGCCTCCTGTCCTCAGGATTGCACCACACGCCCTCCAAGACGAGACCCAGGATCCGCCCGGAGCGGGGGCGGCTCCCAGGCTGCGCGCCTCAGCCCTGCAGCGTCACCTCGCGCCGCACCGGCAGCACGACCGGGTGCGATCCGGCCATGACCTCGAGCACGCGGATCACCTGGCTGGAGTAGCCGAACTCGTTGTCGTACCAGACGTAGAGGATCACGTCGGTGCCGTTCGCGATGGTCGCGAGGCCGTCGACGATGCCGGCACGGTGCGAGCCGACGAAGTCGGTGGAGACCACCTCGGGCGACTCGACATAGTCGATCTGCTGACGGAGCTTGGAGTGCAGCGACACCCGGCGCAGGTAGTCGTTGATCTCGGCCTTCTCCGCCGGGCGCTCGAGAGTGAGGTGCAGGACGGCGAGCGAGACGTCCGGGGTGGGCACCCGGATCGCGGATCCGGTGAGCTTGCCGGCGAGCTCGGGCAGCGCGCGGGCGACGGCCTTCGCGGCCCCGGTCTCGGTGATGACCATGTTCAGCACGGCGGAGCGGCCGCGGCGGTCTCCGGAGTGGAAGTTGTCGATGAGGTTCTGGTCGTTCGTGAACGAGTGCACGGTCTCGACGTGGCCGCGGACGATCCCGTACGCCTCGTCGACGGCCTTGAGCACCGGCGTGATCGCGTTGGTCGTGCAGGACGCGGCGGAGAGGATCCGGTCCGAGTCCTCGATCGTGTCGTGGTTGATGCCGTGCACGATGTTCTTCAGGTCGCCCTTGCCGGGGGCTGTGAGCAGCACGCGCGCGACGCCCGTGGACTCGAGGTGACGGCCGAGACCCGCCTCGTCACGCCAGCGACCGGTGTTGTCGACGACGATCGCGTCGTGGATGCCGTAGGCCGTGTAGTCGATCGTGGCCGGGTCGTTCGAGTAGATGACCTGGATCCGCGTGCCGTTCGCGATGATCTGCGCGTTCTCCTCGTCGACGTCGACGGAGCCCTCGAACCGGCCGTGCACGGAGTCGCGCAGCAGCAGCGACGCGCGCTTGACGAGATCGTTCTCGGCGCCCTTGCGCACGACGATCGCGCGCAGCCGCAGCCCGCTGCCGCCGCCGGTGTGCGCGATCAGGATGCGTGCCAGCAGGCGCCCGATCCGGCCGAAGCCGTACAGCACGACGTCGGTGGGCTCGGCCGGCGAGGATTCGCCGAGCGCCGGGGCGAGCTCGACGCGGAGCCGCTCGGCGAGGCCGTCGACGTCGCCCTGCACGCTCTCGACGAGGCGGCCCAGGTCGAGCGAAGCCGCGGACGGGGACAGCTCCCGCAGCGCCTCGAGCACCGCCAGGGTGTCCTCCAGCGCCAGCTCGTCGTGGCCGAGGGCGGCGACGCGCTCGTGCACCTCGAGGATCTCGGTGGTGGACAGGCCCAGCAGGCGGTGCCCGTGCAGCGACGTCACGACGTCGCGATCACGGTTCAGGCCGCCGATCAGCGGGATCATCCGCTCGGCGAGCTCTTCTCGGGCCTTCCAGTCGTCGCGGCGCGCGGCGAAGTCGTTCATCAGCGTCCTTGCAAGCAGAGGCGCCAGGGGTCGGTGGCGCGCGATCGGGAGGGGCGGATCCGCCCTCTCCCAGGCTAATCGGGCGCGCGGACGCGACCTGACCGATCCGATGGGCAAGAAACGAGGTTCTTGACGCAGGGGTCAAGCGGCGGCCCGGAATACCACTGCCGAAGCCTCCAAGATGAGGCGGATCCCCCGGATCCGCCTCTCGGCGACGCGCCGAGAGGCATCCGTCGCGCGTTCGCTGATTTTTCGTCTACACTGGTGGAATAATGAATGACGCACAGCTCGGCGACGACGCCGATCTCCTTCTGCACGGCGGCCGGATCCGCACCTTCGATCCGACCGGATCGGTCGTGGACGCACTGGCCGTGCGCGCCGGACGCATCGTCGCCCTCGGCGCAGATGCCCTGCGCCTCCGCGCCGCCGAGACGATCGACCTCGACGGGCGCACCGCCCTTCCCGGCGTGAACGACGCGCACCTGCACGCGGCCTGGCTGGGCGCCCGGTGGCCGCACCTGTTCTTCTCCGATACGCCGCCGCACGAGCAGCCCTCGGGCCGACTCGTGCATTCCGCCGAGGACCGCCGGAACGCGTTGCGCAGCGCCTGGCGCCTGCTCGCCGAGCTCGGCATCACGAGCTACACCGAGCCCGGCATCGGTCCGGGCGAGGACGAGGGCGAGACCGGCTGCTTCGGCACGGCCATGATGGACACCTACCTCGAGCTGCACCGCAGCGGGGCCCAGACCTCGCGCGTCACGCTGCTGCGCCTGTTCGGCGAACTCGACGGCACCGCCGACCTCGCGACGTTCGAACGCGGGATCCGTCTGCCGAAGCCCGAGACGGATCCGCGCTGGCTCGCCGTGACCGGGGTGAAGATCTTCGCCGACGGGATCCCGCCGATGACCACGGCATGGGTCAGCGAGCCCTACCTGGACGGCAGCTCCGGCGAGCTGCTGCCGCAGGGCGCCGAGGGGGCGCTGGCGTCGTATCGACGCATGATCGCCCTGGCCGTGGAGCGCGGCGAGCAGGTCGCGGTGCACGCGACCGGCGACCGTTCGATCGAGGAGTTCCTGCGCGTGCTCGAGGCGGCAGGGTCCTCCGGCTCCGCGCCGCACTACGTCGTGCATGCCGATCTCGCCTCCCCCGCGCAGATCGCCCGCATGCGGGCCGTCGGCGCAGGCTTCGCCGTGCAGCCGCTCATCGCCGAGCACACCCGGGCGTGGGCAGGCGCGCAGCTGGGCGCCGAGCGCACCGCCGCCGCCTGGCCGCTCGACGAGATGATCGCGTCCGGGGCGCTCACCACGCTCACCAGCGACGCCCCGATCGCGACCCCGGACTGGCGGATCAGCCTCGACGCGGCGCTGGCGCTGCTCGGCCGCGACGACGCCGAGGCCCGCACCGCGCTGCTGCGCCGGGTCACCCTGGACCCCGCACGCCAGGACGGCGCGGCACAGTGGAAGGGCTCCCTGGAGGTGGGCAAGGTCGCCGACATCACGGTGCTGGACGAGGATCCGGCCGAGCCCGGCCGCGCCTTCGGCGGCATCGGCATCGCGCGCACCGTCGTCGACGGCCGGACGGTGTTCGAGTCCGGTCGCTGAGGCACTCCGGTCGCTGAAGCACTCGAAGCGACCGGCACACGGAGACCAGGTCCCTTCGAGCCCTTCGTCTCGCTGCGCTCGCTCAGGGACCACCCCCTCGAGCCCGTCGTCTCGCTGCGCTCGCCCGGGGACCGCGTCGCGCAACCGCACGAAAAGGGGCGGGCCGCGTGTCCGCTCGCTGCCCGCCCCGGGATCCGTTCCCGTCCGCCAGGTCCGGATCCGATGCGTCACCCCGCCCGGGCACAGGAGCCGGGGCGGGGCGACGCAGGCTCACACCGCCGTGGCGACGAGCACCCGGGGGCTCGCGGGGAGGGCGATCTTCTCGCGCACCTGCCATCCGGCGTCCTCCAGCCAGCCGCGCACCTGCGCCTCGGGGTAGACGACGGTACCGTCGATCACCAGGTACTCGCCGGAGTGCAGCGCGTCGATGGCGCGCTGGGACGGGTCGTCGTCCAGGAAGAAGTCGAGCACCGTGAGCGTCGCGCCGGGGACCGCCGCCGCACGCAGGTTGCGGAAGATCTGCGCGTTCTCCTCGGCGGAGAAGCGGTGGATCACGTGGTTCGCGAGCACCGCGTCGTAGGCGCCCTGCGGCTGCGCGGTCGCGGTGTCGCCGGTCTCGACGGTCGCGCGGTCGGCCATGCCGGCCGCCTCGACGGCCGCGGCCACGCCGCCCTCGAACCCGGGCGCGTACAGGAACGTGGTGCGCAGCGCGGGGTTGCGCGTCATCGCCTCGAGGGCGAAGCCGGCGGACAGCCCGCCGAAGTCCAGCGCGTGGGTGGCCGCGGACAGGTCGACGAGACGGCCGAACTCCTGCGCGTGCAGCGCGTTGTACGTCATCACGCCGGCCATGAACGTGCCCCAGCGCGCGTCGTCCATCTGCAGCTCGCCGGGCTCGGTCGTGTCGACCGTGTGCGCGAACTGCAGCCAGTGCGGGTAGCTGATCTCGCTGAGGAAGGTCAGGAACGGCGCCAGGTCGAGCGCGGCGGCGTCGCCGGCGAGGTAGGCCGCGGCGTCCTCCTCGAGCGCGTAGCGGCCGTCGGTGCGGGTGAGCAGGCCCTTGCCGGCCATGGCGTCGGCGAGGATGCGGGCGATCCGCTCGCTCACGCCGGTGCGCTCGGCGATCGCCGGCACGGTGTCGGCGCCGGCGGCGATCGCGGCGAACAGGCCGATGCGGCTGGCCTCGAACAGCTGCTTCGAGGCCATGTAGCCCGTGGCGATGTCCAGGATCCGCGCGGCGTCGGGTGTGGTCGTCATGTGTGTTGCCTTTCGTGAGATGCGCGGGATGCGCGAGGTCGCACTCGTAAGTCTACAAGCGTAGGAAGAAAAAGGAAGAGGGAACCTTGGACCCTTCGAGAACCTCAGGGACCACCCTTCGAGAACCTCAGGGACCACCCTTCGAGAACCTCAGGGACCACCCTTCGAGAACCTCAGGGACCGCCCTTCGAGAGCCTCAGGGACCTCAGTCCTCGGCGAGGAAGTCCCGCACGGCGGCCCGCAGCTCCGGCGAGTGGAGCGCCGCGAGGTGGTCGCCCGGCACCCGTACGACGCGGGCGTCGGGCACCGAGGCCGCGAGGGCATCGATCCCCTGGGCCATCGGGTCCTCCGTCCCGCCGAGCAGCAGCACGGGCTGCGTCGGCACGCCGACCGCGGGATCGAACGGCTCCGAGGCGAGGCCCTGGATGAGGTCGAGCAGCGCGGCGGGCCGGTTGCCGGGAAGGGTCGTCATGCCGAGGATCATCCCGGTGATCGGATCCTGCGGGGCCGGTCCGCCGGCCAGCGCCGCGCGGGCCGCGGGCAGGTCGACGAGCGTGAACGGCTCCATCGGGCTGAGCCCGCCGAGCACGACCCGCCGGACCGCGAGCTCCGGGTGCCGCGCGAGATCCCAGATCAGTCGCGCACCCAGCGAGTAGCCGACCAGGTCGACCTCCTCCCCCGGAGCCACCGCCGCGACGGCGCCGGCGAGAAGATCCACGACCGCCGACGTCGGCAGCGCGCCGACCTCGGGGCTGTCGCCGTGCGCGGGCAGGTCCATCCGCACGAGGGGGCGGCCGGCGAGCGTCGACTCCCACTCGGATGCGGGCCAGTCCTGCGACGCCCGCGAGGCGAGTCCGTGCACGAGCACGACCGGGCGACCGGTCCCCTCGCTGCGCTCGACGGACAGGGTGGTGTCGGGTGCACCGGTCATCGGGCGCCCTCCTCTCGGTGATGGGTGGAGGCCGCCGTGCGACCGGTCAGCGCAGGCGCGCCAGGAACTGCTCGATATAGGCCTGATAGTCGGCGATGCGATCGCCTTCCGGGTACATGAGATTGATGACGCTCGCCCCGACCGCCGCGGAGATGAACTCGTTGGCCAGCGGGATGAAGTCCTGGTCGGGGATCACTCCCGCGTCGCGGACCGCTTCGAGCCGCTCCACGAGCGCCGCACGCCAGGTGCGCAGGTGCGTCCGGTACAGCTCCGCGAGCTGCTCGTTCGACATCGCGTACTCCCACAGCGCCAGCAGCACGCGGCCGGCGGCGATCTGCTCCTGATCGCGCGGGACGGTCGCCTCCAGGAATCCGCGCAGCGCAGCCTCGGCGGTCTCCGGACCGGATCCGGTCTCCTGCACGCCCTCGGTCATCTGCGCGAGGATCGTCTCGAACGTCGCCGCGACGATGCTCTCCTTGCCCGGGAAGTAGTGCTTGAGCGCGCCGTTGGCGAAGCCGGCCTCCGCGGCGATGCTGCGCATGGTCGCCGCCTCGAAGCCGCCCTTGAGGATGATCCCCTTGGCGACCTCCACGATCTCGCGACGACGCTGGTCGTGATCGATGATCTTCGGCATGGGTTCCTTTCGACGCGGC
>JAFDWP010000217.1 GCA_018268435.1 Actinomycetota bacterium | reverse complement strand
CGTCGCGGCTGCGCGGTCGCGATGCGGTCGCGCTCGCCGGAGGCACCGCGATCATGGCCCTGTCGATCACCGCCGCCGTGCTGGCGGGCACGTTCCGGTTCGTCTGGAGCTGAGCGCTCCGCCGCGGAGCGGCGCGGTCCCCTGCGCGGGGCGTCCGCTCAGGGGACCGGATCCGACCCGTCGCCGAGCGGCACCGTGAGCAGCTCCTCGATCCGGTGCCGCAGGATCTCGGCCATGTCGACCGACGCGGGGTCGAGCAGCCACTGCAGCTGCAGGCCGTCCATGAGCGCGGTGAGCTCGGCGGCGGCGCGCTCCTCGTCGACGTGCGCGGCGAGGTATCCCGAGGTGCGCGCATCGCGCAGCGCCTTCGCCGTGCCGGAGCGGATCCGCGCATAGCGCCGCACGAAGTAGTCGTGCGCGGGGTGCGAGGCGTCCGCCGCCTCGGCCGACAGCACGGCGTACAGCGCGATGATCCCGCCCACCTCGCTGTTGTGGCGGGCCAGGTCGACCATGCCGCGCAGGATGCCGATGCCGTCCTGGCCCTGGGAGCCGTTGCGGCGGAACCGCTCGCGATCCTCGCGGTCCCTCGTCTCCAGCACCGCCTCCATGAGCGATTCCTTGGTGGGGAAGTGGTGCGCGAGTCCGGCGCGGGAGATCTCGCAGAGCTGGGCGAGCTCGAGCATCGTGGCGCTGTTGTAGCCGACGCGTCCGAACAGCGCGGTCGCGGCGGCGATGATCCGCTCCCGCCGGGCTCGCCCCGTGGTGTATCCGCGCTCGGTCGTCATCGGTGTCCCATCGTATGCGTCGGAGGCCGTCGGAGGCCGTCGGAGGTCGCCCCGGCCCCTGAGTCCGCGGCCGGGAAGGCCGCTCGGACAAAAACCTACACTTGTGTCGGTATTCATGCTAGCGTGCGAGCAACCGGATCCGAGGGCGCGTCGAACGCCTCCGCTCCGGCGCCCATCCCCTCAACCCAAGGACTGACAATGTCGTCGACTTCCTCCGACGCACCCGAAGAGCTGCGTCCGCCCATCACGGAGACCACCTTCGTCGCCACCGCCTCCGGTGAGGACGACCCGCCCACGCCGATCAAGGGCGTCCGGCGGCTGCTGTGGTGGATCATCCCCGCCAACTTCGCGATCTTCGTGATCTGGGGGGCGGTGCCCGGGATCCTGCTGCAGGCGCAGCTCATCGCGATGTTCCCGGACGAGAAGGCCCAGGTCGCCAACATCGCCATCGTGATGACGATCGGCGCACTCGGTGCGATGATCGCCCAGCCCGCGGCGGGGCAGCTGTCCGACCGCACCCGGTCGAAGTTCGGTCGTCGCGCCCCGTGGATCATCGGCGGAGCGATCGTCGGCGGCATCGCCCTGGTCGCGCTCGGCTTCATGAACAACCTCGTCGGCATCATCGTCGCGTGGACGCTCATCCAGGTCGCCTACAACTTCGCGCAGGGACCGCTCTCCGCCGTCCTACCCGATCGGGTCCCCGTCGCTCGCCGCGGCACGTTCGCCGCGCTCTCCGGGATCGGCCTGATGCTCGGCGCGCTGGGCGGACAGATCGTGGGCTCGCAGCTCGCGCACGCCATCACGCTCGGCTACGTCATCTTCGCGGCGTTCGCGATCGTGGTGCTGATCGGCTTCGTGCTGGCGAACCCCGACCACCCGAGCACCAACTTCCAGAACGAGCCGTTCAGCTTCGGCGAGTTCCTGCGCACCTTCTGGGTCAACCCGGTCAAGCACCCCGACTTCTTCTGGGCGTTCACCGGTCGCCTGCTCCTGTACACCGGCTATTTCGCCGTCACGGGCTTCCAGCTCCTGATCCTGAAGAACTACCTCGGGGTGAAGGATCCGTTCGCCGTCATCCCGCTGCTGGGCATCCTCAGCCTCGCGGGCGTGCTCGTCGCCACCGCGATCTCCGGACCGCTGTCCGACAAGGTCGGCCGGCGCAAGCCCTTCGTGTTCGGATCCTCGCTGCTCATGGCCGTCGCGCTCGTCGTGCCGTGGATCGCGCCCTCGTACGGATCGTGGATGATCATGACGGTGATCAGCGGATTCGGGTTCGGCATGTTCCAGGCGGTCGACACGGCGCTGATGAGCCAGGTGCTGCCCTCCGCCAAGAACTTCGCGAAGGACCTGGGCGTCGTCAACATCGCCGCCACCCTGCCGCAGACGTTCGCCCCCGGAGTCGCCGGCGCGATCGTGCTGGCGTTCGGCTACAGTGCCCTCTTCCCGATCGCGATCGTGCTGAGCGTGCTCGGCGCGGTCAGCGTGTGGTTCATCAAGTCCGTCCGATAAGGAGATCGACGACATGACAGAGAACGCGGTGCGCTTCCCGTACCAGGACGCCGGGCTCGACATCGAGCAGCGGCTGGACGATCTGCTCAGCCGGATGGACGCCGCCGACAAGGTCGGCATGCTGTTCCACACCATGGTCTCGTTCGGCGACCCGGCCGAGGGAAACCCGACCTTCGGCATCCCGTCGGCGCAGTCCATGATCCGCCGGCGTCGCATGAACCACTTCAACCTGCTCGGCTCCGCGCCGGACGGGCGCGAGTTCGCGGCGTGGAGCAACGCGCTGCAGCGCTTCGCCCGGGAGGACGGGCTGGGGATCCCGATCACGCTCTCGACGGATCCGCGGCACGCGTTCAGCGACAACCCGCTCACCTCGATCCTCGCCGGGCCGTTCTCGCAGTGGCCGGAGACGCTCGGGTTCGCGGCCCTCGCCTCGCCGGAGCGGCTGGAGCGCTTCGGCGACATCGCCCGTCAGGAGTACCTCGCGGTGGGGCTGCGCGTCGCGCTGCATCCGCAGATCGACCTCGCCACCGAGCCGCGCTGGTCGCGCATCAACGGCACGTTCGGCGAGAGCGCCGACCTCACCAGCGATCTCGTGGTCGGCTACATCCGCGGCTTCATGGGGAGCACGCTCGGTGCCGAGTCCGTCTCGACGATGGTCAAGCACTTCCCCGGCGGCGGTCCGCAGCTCGACGGCGAGGATCCGCACTTCGAGTGGGGTAAGGAGCAGGTCTACCCGGGGGGCGCGCAGGAGTACCACCTGAAGCCGTTCATCGCGGCGATCGGCGCCGGGGCGACCCAGATGATGCCGTACTACGGCCAGCCGGTCGGGACGGACTGGGAGGAGGTCGGCTTCGGCTTCAACAGGGACGTGCTGACGACCCTGCTGCGCGACCGCCTCGGCTTCGACGGCATCGTCTGCACCGACTGGGGCCTGCTCACCGATGCCGAGATCATGGGCACGTCCATGCCGGCGCGGGCGTGGGGCGTCGAGCATCTCACGCGCCCCGAACGCATGCTCAAGGCGCTCGACGCGGGGATCGACCAGTTCGGCGGCGAGCTGTGCACCGACGAGCTGCTCGGTCTGCTCGCCGCGGGCGCGGTCGCCGAGGACCGCCTCGACGTCTCGGTGCGGCGCCTGCTGCGGGAGAAGTTCCGGCTCGGCCTGTTCGACGACCCGTTCGTCGACGAGGAGCATGCCGCGGCCGTGGTCGGCCGCGCCGACTTCGTGCAGGAGGGCCTCGACGCGCAGAGCGACTCGCTGACCCTGCTCACGAACACCGACGGGATCCTCCCGCTCTCGCGCGGCGTCGCCGTGTACGCCGAGGGCGTGGCCGCCGAGGCGCTCGCCGGGTACGCGACCGTGGTGTCGACCCCGGAGGAGGCCGATGTCGCGATCCTGCGGATCAAGGCGCCCTTCGAGGAGCGCGATCGCGGCGGCTTCTCCGCGATGTTCCACTCCGGGTCGCTGGAGTTCCCGGCCGAGGAGCACGCCCGTCTCACGGCGATCGCCGCGACCGTGCCGACCGTGATCGACGTCTACCTCGACCGTCCGGCCGTGCTCGGCGGTCTCGAGGAGTCGGCCCG
Organism: Actinomycetota bacterium; assembly: GCA_018268435.1. Lineage (GTDB taxonomy): Bacteria > Actinomycetota > Actinomycetes > Actinomycetales > Microbacteriaceae > Microbacterium. Next base: position 99 of record JAFDWP010000217.1, on the reverse strand, counting down.
CGCCGTGCTCGCGGACTACGGTGCCTCGGACGCGGCTGTGCTGCGGGTGCTGTTCGGCGAGCGCGGTCCGCAGGGCTCGCTGCCGTTCGACCTGCCGCG
>JAFDWP010000216.1 GCA_018268435.1 Actinomycetota bacterium | reverse complement strand
TCCAAGGGTGGTCACGAGCGAAGAAGCTGGCCTTGATCCAGCAGCGCGGTGCTGATCTCCCCGCGCTGGCGCATCCGCCCTACCCGACGTCACTTCGACAAGCTCAGTGACCGGTGCTGATCTCCCCGCGCTGGCGCATCCGCCCCACCCGACGTCACTTCGACAAGCTCAGTGACCGGTGCAGTTCTCCCCGCGCTGGCGCATCCGCCCCACCCGACGTCACTTCGACAAGCTCAGTGACCGGTGCTGATCTCCCGGCGCTGGCGCATCCGCCCTACCCGACGTCACTTCGACAAGCTCAGTGACCGGTGCTGAACTCCCCGCGCTGGCACATCCGCGGTATCCGACGTCACTTCGACAAGCTCAGTGACCAGTGCTGAACTCCCCGCGCTGGCACATCCGCCCTACCCGACGTCACTTCGACAAGCTCAGTGACCGGTGCAGTGACGCGTGCGCCCACGACCCGGGACGACGAAGGGGCCGGCGGCACGCCAGTGCCGACAGCCCCCGTCGCTTGCTGAGCGGCTTATTCGTCGTTCTCGAGCTCGGCCTGCACCTCGGCGGTGAGGTCGAAGTTCGCGAACACGTTCTGCACGTCGTCGCTGTCCTCGAGGGCGTCGATCAGGCGGAAGATCTTGCGCGCAGCCTCGGCGTCGATCTCGACCTTGAGGTTGGGCACGAACTCGACGTCGGCGGACTCGTACTCGATGCCCGCCTCCTGCAGCGCGGTGCGCACCGCGACCAGGTCGGATGCGTCGGTGATGACCTCGAACCCCTGGGCGTGCGGCTCGATCTCCTCGGCACCTGCCTCGAGCGCCGCCATCATGACGTCATCCTCGGTCGTGTTCTGGCCGTCGACGACGATCACGCCCTTGCGGGTGAAGTTATAGGCGACGGAGCCGGGATCGGCGAGCGTGCCGCCGTTGCGGCTGAGCGCCGTGCGCACCTCGGCGGCGGCACGGTTCTTGTTGTCGGTCAGACACTCGATCATGAGCGCGACGCCGTTCGCGCCGTAGCCCTCGTACATGATCGAGGAGTACTCGACCGACTCGCCGCCGATGCCGGCGCCGCGCTTGATCGCGCGGTCGATGTTGTCCTTCGGAACAGAGGTCTTCTTCGCCTTGAGGACCGCGTCGAAGAGGGTCGGGTTGCCCTGCAGGTCGGGCCCGCCCAGCTTCGCCGCGACCTCGATGTTCTTGATGAGCTTGGCCCACGACTTGGCGCGGCGCGAGTCGATGACCGCCTTCTTGTGCTTGGTCGTCGCCCACTTGGAATGCCCGGACATATGTCTCCCGCTCGTGTGATCAGCCCCGCGGCAGTGCCCAGGGCGTCGTTCAGTCTAACAAGACGTGTTTCGCCGGTGACAGCCGCCGCCGGATCCGAGTCGGACGCGCTCCGCGGCCGTGCCGTCAGGCGCGTGCGCGGACACCGTCGAGGAAGCGTCGGTGGAAGCGCGTCTCTCCGGTGATCTCCGGGTGGAAGCTGAGGCCGAGGATGCCGCCCTGTTCCACGGCGACGACGCGCCCGTCCGGGAGGGAGGCGAGCTCCGAGGCGGCAGGACCGACCTGCTCGACGACCGGGCCGCGGATGAACGCCGCCTTCACGGCCTCTCCCCCGAACGCCGGGATCTCCAGCTCAGCCTCGAACGACTCGAGCTGGCGACCGAAGGCGTTCCGACGCACGGTCACGTCGAGTCCGCCGAAGGACTCCTGCCCCTCGATCGCATCGGTGACGCGGTCGGCCAGCATGATGAGCCCGGCGCAGGTGCCGAGCATCGGCATGCCGTTCGCGACGGCCTCGCGGATCGGACGCTGCAGCCCGAAGATCCGCGACAGCTTGTCGATCACGCTCGACTCGCCGCCGGGGATCACCAGCCCGTCGACCGCGTCCAGCTCGGACGGACGCCGCACGAGGGTGACATCCGCCCCCAGACCCGCGAGCAGGGCGGCGTGCTCGCGCACGTCGCCCTGCAGCGCGAGCACGCCGACCCGTGGGTTACCAGCCACGCTCGGAGAGACGGTGGGGTGCGGGGAGGTCGGCGACGTTGATGCCGACCATGGCCTCTCCGAGGCCGCGGGAGACCTCTGCGATGACCTTGGCGTCGTCGTAGAACGTCGTCGCCTTGACGACGGCCGCTGCGCGGGCCGCCGGGTTGCCAGACTTGAAGATCCCCGAGCCCACGAACACGCCGTCCGCGCCCAGCTGCATCATCATCGCGGCATCGGCGGGGGTGGCGACGCCGCCGGCGACGAAGAGGACGACCGGGAGCTTGCCCGTCTCGGCGACCTCGGCGACGAGCTCGTAGGGAGCCTGCAGCTCCTTCGCCGCGACGAACAGCTCATCCTTCGTCATCGACCGCAGCACGTTGATCTCGGAGCGGATCTTGCGGATGTGCTTGGTGGCCTCGGAGACGTCGCCCGTGCCCGCCTCTCCCTTGGAGCGGATCATGGCGGCGCCCTCGTTGATGCGGCGCAGCGCCTCACCCAGGTTGGTCGCACCGCACACGAACGGCACGTTGAACCCGAACTTGTCGATGTGGTTGACGTAGTCGGCGGGCGAGAGCACCTCGGACTCGTCGATGTAGTCGACGCCGAGCTCCTGCAGCACCTGCGCCTCGACGAAGTGCCCGATGCGCGCCTTCGCCATGACCGGGATAGACACGGCCGCGATGATGCCGTCGATCATGTCGGGATCGCTCATGCGCGACACGCCGCCCTGGGCGCGGATGTCGGCGGGCACCCGCTCGAGCGCCATGACGGCGACGGCGCCCGCGTCCTCGGCGATCTTCGCCTGATCGGGGGTGACGACGTCCATGATCACGCCGCCCTTGAGCATCTCCGCGAGGCCGCGCTTGACGCGTCCGGTTCCGGTGGTGGATTCGGCTGCAAGTTCTGTCATAGGACAGAGCATACGCTGTCTGAGTCCGATGCTCGGTCCCGCGTCGTCGTGGCTGGATCCGGGCCCGACAGGTGAGAGGATCGAGGAATGCTGAAGGTGCTCTCCATCCAGTCCGCCGTCGCGTACGGCCATGTCGGCAACTCCGCGGCCGTGTTCCCGCTGCAGCGCATGGGCGTCGAGGTGCTCCCGGTCTACACCGTGAACTTCTCCAATCACACCGGGTACGGCGCCTGGCGCGGCCCGATGATCGCGCCGGACGACGTGCGGGAGGTCATCACCGGCATCGAGGAGCGCGGCGTGCTCGGCGAGATCGATGCCGTGCTCAGCGGCTACCAGGGCGGCGAGGGCATCGGCGACGTCATCATCGACGCCGTCGCCCGCGTGAAGGCCGCCAACCCGAAGGCGCTGTACGCCTGCGACCCGGTCATGGGCAACGCCAAGTCGGGCTGCTTCGTCGCTCCGGCGATCCCCGTGCTGCTGCGCGATCGCGTCGTGCCGGTCGCCGACATCATCACACCGAACCAGTTCGAGCTGGGCTTCCTCACCGGCACCGAGCCGGACACGCTCGATTCCACCCTGGCGTCCGTCGACGCCGCCCGCGCGATGGGGCCGAGCACGGTCCTCGTCACGAGCGTGGAGCGGCCGGACCGCACAGAGGGCACGATCGAGATGCTCGCCGTCGACGACAAGGGCGCCTGGCTGGTCGCCACCCCGCACCTGCCGATGAAGGCGAATGGATCCGGCGACGTCACCGCGGCGCTGTTCACCGCGCACTATGCCGAGACCGGGGATGCGAAGCTCGCCCTCGAGCGGACGGTCTCGAGCGTCTACGAGCTGCTGAAGCTCACCCTCGAGTCGGGCGAGCGCGAGCTGCAGCTGATTCCCGCGCAGCACTTCTACGCGAACCCTCCGCTGCAGTTCACCGCCCGCCAAGTGCGCTGAGGCGACCGCGCGAAGAGGCCCGGACGACACGCAGGTCGTCCGGGCCTCTTCCGTCCGAGGCGCACGGGACCGGCGTCAGACCGGCCAGGCCGCGGCGACGGTGTTGCGGACGTCTCCGAGCAGCTGCGGGAGCGCCTTCGTCTTCGCGATGATCGGGAAGAAGTTGGCGTCGCTGTTCCACCGCGGCACCACGTGCTGGTGCAGATGCGCGTCGATGCCGGCGCCGGCCACGGCGCCCTGGTTCATCCCGAGGTTGAAGCCGTCGCAGCGCGAGGTGGCCCTCAGCACCCGCATGGCGGTCTGCGTGAGCGCACCGATCTCGGCGACCTCCTCGGCGGTCGCCTCGTCGTACGTCGCGATGTGACGGTACGGGCACACCAGCAGGTGCCCGGAGTTGTACGGGAACAGGTTCAGCAGCACGTACGCGGTGCGCCCGCGAGCGACGATGAGGCGCTCCTCGTCGGGGTGCTGGGGCGCCTCGCAGAACGGGCACTCCTCGCGCAGCGGCTCCGGGCCCGCCTGGATGTAGGTCATCCGGTGCGGCACCCAGAGTCGCTGGAACTCGTCGGGCACGCCGACCAGGTGCGCGGCGTCTTCGAGCCCCGCGTCGCCGGCGTCCCCGAGAGCCGTCATGCCAGGTCGCCCGCCGTCTGGATCAGGGCATGGGACTCCACCGCGCGCCGCACCCGCTGGACGGCCTCGGCGAGCGGCACGCCGTTCTCCTGAGTCCCGTCACGGAACCGGAACGACACGGTGCCGGCGGTGCGGTCCTGCTCCCCCGCGATGAGGATGAGCGGGACCTTGCCCGTGGTGTGGTTGCGGATCTTCTTCTGCATGCGCTCGTCGGAGTGGTCGACCTCGGCGCGCACGCCCGCTTCGCGGAGGGCCGCAACGGCGTCGTCCAGGTAGTCGGCGAACGCCTCGGCGACCGGGATCCCGACGACCTGCACGGGCGACAGCCACAACGGGAAGTCGCCGGCGTAGTGCTCGAGCAGGATCGCGAAGAACCGCTCGATCGAGCCGAACAGCGCGCGGTGGATCATGATCGGGCGCTTCTTCTGCCCGTCCTTGTCCGTGAACTCGAGCCCGAAGCGCTCGGGGAGGTTCGGGTCGACCTGCACCGTGGAGAGCTGCCAGACCCGCCCGATCGCGTCGGTCGTCTTCAGATCGATCTTCGGGCCATAGAAGGCGGCCTCGCCGGGCACCTCGGTGAGCTTGAGCCCCGAGGCCAGCGCCACGTTGCGCAGCGCGTTCGTGGAGTACTCCCAGAACTCGTCGGATCCGATCCACTTCGACTTCTCGTCGTCGCGCATCGAGAGCTCGAGCTCGAAATCGCTGAGGCCGAAGTCGCGCAGCATCGACAGGATGAACTCGAGGACCTTGGTGACCTCGGTCTCGAGCTGCTCCGGGGTGACGAACAGGTGCGAGTCGTCCTGGGTGAAGCCGCGCACGCGCGTGAGTCCGTGCAGGGCTCCGGAGAGCTCGTTGCGGTAGACGGTGCCGTTCTCCGCCAGCCGCAGCGGCAGGTCGCGGTAGCTGCGGGCACGCTCCTTGTAGATCAGGATGTGCATCGGGCAGTTCATCGGCTTCAGGTAGTAGTCCTGGCCCTGCTTGGTGACGTGCCCGTCCTCGTCGTGCTCCTCGTCCATACGGATCGGCGGAAACATGCCGTCGCGGTAGGTGACGAGGTGGTTCGAGGTGAGGAACAGGTCCTCCTTGGAGATGTGCGGGGTGTAGACGTAGTTGTAGCCGGCGGCGATGTGCCGGCGGCGGGCGTGCTGCTCCATCTCGCCGCGGATGATGCCGCCGCGCGGATGCCAGACCGACAGGCCGGATCCGATCTCGT
>JAFDWP010000215.1 GCA_018268435.1 Actinomycetota bacterium | reverse complement strand
TGAAACATCCACTCCTTTCGACGATCTCCGACGGGAAACGGCGGAGTCTCCACTCTAACTCGCACGATCGACAATCCCCGACTCGAGCGCGGGATCGGTGTGATGTTTCACGTGAAACCTCGCTGCGTAGGGCGACCGTCGCGCGTGCAGTCGGCGCCGGGTCGTCGGGACGACTACACCCTGCGAGTGCGCGATCGGACACGTCCCCCTCGGTGTCGTCACCCGCTCTGAGTGCTGACACCGGCTGTTTCACGTGAAACATCGTCCTGTGGTGGGGCGGACCTCCGGGATCGGGCGATCGAGCGCATTCACCACGCCCCCACGCCGACTCTCGGGATCCCAAACCCGCCGGCTACACGCGACATTTCCTCGCAATACACGTGCGGCATCCGCACCCCTCACGCGCACCGCCAGTGATGTTTCACGTGAAACGTCCGCACACCTCAATACCGGGAGGCCGATCCAGACCGGGATGTGGATCCACATCTGGAGACCGATAGCAAGCGGGAGGTCGATACACACCGCGAAGTCGATCCACACCGGCCCGTCGGTCCACATCGGGAGGCCGATAGCCACCGGGAGGTCGATCGACGTCGTCGGCACTGCGGTGCCCGTCCCGCGAAGCCCGAGGCCCAAGACCCGAGGCCGAGTCGGTCATCCCCCGGAGCAGGGATCGAGCGCCGTGCGGATCAGCGCACCGTCGCCCGCAGCACCCGCGTCGTCTCGGAGAGCACGCCCTCGCCCAGGGTCTCCACACGCACATCACTCAGCAGGAACCTGCGGATCTGCTTCTGTGCCGCGGTGATCTCGTTCTCCGCGTTGGCGCCCTTCAGCAGCACCAGCTCTCCGCCGTTGCGCACCAGGGGTGCCGTCCACGGCAACAGCGTGCGCAGCGCACTCACCGCGCGCGCCGTGACCATGTCGAACGCGAGACTCAGCCCGACATCCTCGGCACGGCCACGGACGACCGTCACGTTCGACAATCCGAGCGACGCGACCTGCTCGTCGAGCCAGATCACGCGGCGCTCCATCGGCTCGATGAGCGTCCACTCCACATCCGGCCGGGCGATCGCGAGCACGATCCCCGGGAGTCCCGCACCGGAGCCGACATCGGCGACCTTCCCCTGGAAGAGCGGAGCGGCGATGGCACTGTTCAGGATGTGCCGGGTCCAGAGCCGTGGAACCTCAAGCGGCCCGATCAGGCCGCGCTCCTCCCCCTGCGCGGCCAAGGCCGCCGTGAAGGCGCGGGCCAGGTCGATCCGGTCCCCGAACAGCGACGCGGCGACCACCGGCTCCTGCTCGAGTGCGCCTGCACTCGTCCCCGTGTCAGACATGTTTCACGTGAAACGTCAACGCCGACGAATGACGGTGTGTCGCGCGGGGCCCTCACCGTAGGACTCGGAGATCAATCCGCGCTCGGCCACGATGTCGTGCACCAGCTTGCGCTCGTAGCTCGACATCGACGGCAGCGACGCCTGCGAGGACCCCTCGTCCAGCTTCGCCACTGCGGAGTCCACAAGGCGCTCCAACTGGGTGCGGCGTGCGTCCCGGGATCCGGCGACGTCGAGGATCACGCGGGAGAAGGAGCCGGTGCTGCTCTGCACCGCGAGACGCGTCAGTTCCTGCAGCGCCTGCACGGTCTCCGGCGCCGAGAGCAGTCGCAGGCCGTCACCTTCCGCCTCGACCGAGACGTAGGCCCGGCCCTGCTTCACATCGAGGGTCAGATCGCCGTCGATGTCGGCGATGTCCAGAAGCCCCTCGATGAAGTCGGCGGCGACGTCGCCCTCCTGCTCGAGCTCGGCGACGGTGGGCTCGGAGACGCTCTGATCGGTCATGACTGGTCTCCGCTCCCGGGCTTGCCGCCCTGATCCTTCTTCGCGCGCTTGGCGCTCTTCGGCTGCTGCCGCTTGGGCTGCTGCGCGCGGAGGCGCTCCGCGTCCTCCAGCATCTTCTGCTGCTCCGCCTCGTACACCGCCATCGCGACGACCTTGCCGTCGGAGCCGATGGCCTTGCCCTTGCGGGCGAGACGCTCCTCCCGCGCCTTCGCCGCATCGGATCCGGGTGTCGGCATCTCCCGCAGCACCAGGAACTGCTGGCCCATCGTCCACAGGTTGCTGACGAACCAGTAGATGACGACACCGAGCGGGAAGAACAGACCGGAGAAGATGAAGCCCAGCGGCAGGATGTACAGCATGATCTTCTGCATCTGGTACGCCTGACCGGTCTTGGCCTCGGGCGACAGGTTCTTCGAGATGATCTGCAGCTGCGTGAAGAACTGGGATCCGATCATGAGGATCACCAGCACGACGAGGATCGCGACCGTCGTCTCCCAGCCCGACGGCTTGTGCTGGACGGCGTCGACGAGGCTCGTGTGCAGCGGCGCGACGCCGAACAGGGTCGCGTTGTAGAACTGCTTGGTGAGCTCCTTGCTCAGCAGCCAGACACCGCCCGTGCCGGCCTCGGCATGCTTCTTGACGTCGCTCAGCGTGTAGAACATGCCGAGCAGGAACGGCATCTGCACGAGCAGCGGAAGACAGCTCGACATCGGCGTCGTGCCGTGCTTCTTGTACAGCGCCATGGTCTCGCGACTCATCGCCTCGCGGCTCAGCTGGTCGCGCTTGCCCTTGTACTTCTCCTGAACTTTCTTAAGTTCAGGGGCGATTTCCATCATCTTGCGCTGGCTCTTGATCTGCCGCACGAAGAGCGGGAAGACCGCCGCGCGGATCACGAGCACGAGGCCGACGATCGACAGCACCCAGGTGAGACCGGCGCCGCCCTGAAGGCCGATCGTCGTGAACAGCCAGTGCCATGCGACGAGGATCGCCTCGACCAGGGCCTTGAACGGCCACATGATCGTGCCGAGCAGGTCGAATCCGCCGCTCGAGGCAGCGGGCGTCGTTGACGCGGCAAACAGGAGGTCGGAACCCACTGATCAGTCCTTTCGGGAGGGTACGACGAATCCTCGAGGCGTGAGGGCGTGTCGGAAGTTCTTGTGCGACGGCACGTCGTCCACGCCGCCGTGGCTCCAGGGATTGCAGCGCAGGATCCGCCACGTCGACAGGGCTGCGCCCTTCACCGCGCCGTGCTGCTGCACCGCACCTACAGCGTAGGCGGAGCAGGACGGATAGTAGGCGCAGACGTCCCCGTACAGCGGGGAGATCACGGCCCGATAGGCGGTGAGGAAGCCCAGTACCAGGTTGCGCGGCAGCAGCGGCACGGCACGGAGCGAATCCGTCGCATGCAGGTGCGCGGTGCCTCGGGAGTAGGCCGGCAGGGCGCTCATCGCACACCTCGGGCGAGGGCGTGGTCCACGTCCGAGAGCAGGTCGGCGAACCGCGCGTCCGCTGCGGACGGCAGGGCGCGGATCACGACGTCGAGCCCGTCGGGCAGTGGCAGCTGACGGGCGCAGACGTCCTTCAGGCGTCGCCGGATGGTGTTCCGGGTCACGGCGTTCCCCACCTGCTTGCTCACGATGAAACCGAAGCGCACCGGGCGCTGCTCACCGGTGTCGAACACCGACACGATCACGCGAGGCCCGCCGAATCGCCGCCCGCGCCGAACCACCGTGCGGTAGTCGGACCCGCGGGTGAGACGATGCGGGCGGGCGAGCACGGATTACGCCGAGAGCTCGGCACGGCCCTTCGAGCGGCGTGCAGAAAGGATGGCGCGGCCGGCGCGGGTGCGCATGCGGGCGCGGAAGCCGTGCTTCTTGGCGCGACGGCGGTTGTTGGGCTGGAAAGTGCGCTTGCTCATGATTTCTCCGGGAATGGGGAAGCTGTCACCGGGATCGATGCGGCCGGAGACGGTGGACAAAGACTGCCGAAATGGCATAAGTCAACCGATTAAGGCTACGACGTCGCCCCCCACATCGCAAACCGAGCAGGCGAAGACACCATTATCCACAAGTGTGGAGAGATCCGCCCACAGGGACACGCCGGGCACCGAGGCCAGTCGCAGGTTGCCCTGGAGGCCCCCCGCTGACTACCGTGGCACGAGCAGTTATCCACAGGAGCGCGATCCGATCCGCCGCTGTGCCGAGTCACCCGGGGGAACCATGTCCGCATCCGCAGCGTCCGACGTCCCGATCTGGGACGAGTTGCTCGCCGAGCTGTCCGGAGACGAGCGCGTGACCGCGCCGCTGCAGGGTTTCCTGAACCTCGCCGTGCCGGCGGGCGTGATGACCGCGACGCTGTACCTCGAGGTGCCGAACGACCTCACCGCGGGCCAGATCAACAAGCGCCTGCGCCTGCCCATCATGGAGGCGCTGGCCCGCATCGGCGACGAAGTCACCTCGTTCCGGGTGACCGTCAATCACGACATGGCCGACCAGCAGACCGTGCCGCTGCCCGTCGCCGACTTCGCGGCGACCCGCCCGGAGCCCGCCCGGGTCGAGTCGCCCCTGGAGCAGCAGCCGACGCCGCTCCGGCACGAGTCCCGCCTCAACCCGAAGTACGTATTCGACAACTTCGTCATCGGTCAGTCCAACCGGTTCGCGCACGCGGCCGCCGTCGCCGTGGCCGAGGCGCCGGCGAAGGCCTACAACCCGCTCTTCATCTACGGCGGGCCCGGCCTCGGCAAGACCCACCTGCTGCACGCGATCGGCGACTACGCCCAGTCCCTGTACGCCGGGGTCAAGGTGCGCTACGTGTCGAGCGAGGAGTTCACGAACGACTTCATCAACTCGATCGCGAACAACCGCGGATCCGCCTTCCAGGCGCGCTACCGCGAGGTCGACATCCTCATGATCGACGACATCCAGTTCCTGCAGGGCCGTGCGGAGACCCAGGAGGCGTTCTTCCACACCTTCAACCAGCTGCACGACCACAACAAGCAGGTCGTCATCACCAGCGACCTCCCGCCGAAGCACCTCACCGGCTTCGAGGAGCGGATGCGCAGTCGCTTCGAGTGGGGCCTCATCACCGATGTGCAGGCGCCCGACCTCGAGACCCGCATCGCGATCCTGCGCAAGAAGGCGCAGAGCGAGCAGCTTCATGTGCCGGACGACGTGCTGGAGTACATCGCGACCAAGGTCTCCTCGAACATCCGCGAGCTCGAGGGCGCCCTGATCCGCGCGACCGCGTTCGCGAACCTGAACCGCTCGGCGCTGGACATCGCCACTGCGCAGACCGCGCTGCGCGACATCGTGGACCAGGACGAGGACAGCATCGTCTCGCCGACCGACATCATCACGACGACGGCGAACTACTTCAAGCTCACCGAGGACGACCTGTACGGATCGAGCCGCTCCCAGCAGATCGCGACCGCCCGGCAGATCGCGATGTACCTGTGCCGCGAGCGCACCAACCTCTCCCTGCCCAAGATCGGACAGCTCTTCGGCAACCGCGATCACACCACGGTGATGTACGCGTACAAGAAGATCAGCGAGCTCATGAAGGAGCGCCGCGCGATCTTCAACCAGGTGACGGAGATCACCGCCCAGCTCAGCCGTCGCTGATCCGCCTCGCCCCGTCCCGTCTCCCTGCCGAGAGCACCGGCCCATCGGCCGCTGGCGGCGTCTGGGGCGCGCCCGCGGCACTCGAACGCCGAAATCCGCCCATCCGGGATACCGCGCGTCCACATGTGGATAACTTGGGGATATCTCTCCGTGCGGACGGCGTGGATTCCCCACCTCCCGCCCCGATCTGTGGATAACTCGGGGGATCGGATCCGTCGGCAGTGCCTCGGGACCCCAGTGTTTCCGCAGGATCTCCACAAGTCACAGTCGTGTAGTTCCCTAGAACCGCAACGCATCCCCAGACTTATCCACAGTATCCACAGGCGTTAACACCGTTAAGAACTCTCTTCGAATCACGGTCCATCGATCACCTCCCGAGGCGGGCCTGGGGATGGATCCGCAATCGTGGGGTGCGATCTGGACGCCGCGCCTCGTGGCACTAGCATGGGACTCCCGTGGTGTCTGCCACGGACGCGGAGTGCCGAGTGACGTGGCGCTCCGTCGCCACACGACGAAGGAGCGCCGGTGAGGTTCCAGGTCAATCGCGATGTCTTCAGCGAAGCAGTGTCCTTCGTCGTCAAACTCCTGCCGCAGCGCAACCCCCAGCCGATCCTGGCCGGCGTGCTGATCGAGGCCGGCGACGACGGGCTCACCCTCTCGGCCTTCGACTACGAGGCCTCGGCGCGCACCACGATCGAGGCCGCGGTGGATGAGCCGGGCACGATCCTCGTGCACGGGCGCCTGCTCTCCGACATCGCCAGCCGTCTGCCGAACGCGCCGATCGAGATCTCGGTCGAGGAGGACGGCGGGATCGCCGTGCGCTGCGGGTCCGCCCGGTTCACGCTCGCGTCCATGCCTGTCGAGGAATATCCCTCGATCCCGGAGGTCACCGGCCCCAGCGGCCTCGTCCCCGCGGAGGATTTCAGCACCGCGATCGCGCAGGTTGCTTTCGCCGCCTCCCGGGACGACGTCACCCCCGTGCTCACCGGCGTGCAGCTCGAGGTCGGCGACAACACGCTGAGCCTCGTCGCCACCGACCGCTACCGCGTCTCTCTGCGCGATGTGCCGTGGGACGGCGCGGCCGGCGAGCAGACCGCGCTCGTGCCCGCCCGCACCCTGCAGGAGGTCGGCAAGACCTTCGGCCACGCGGGGACGATCCAGATCTCGTTCTCCGGCGCCGGCGACCGCGAGATCATCGCCTTCACCGCCGGCAACAAGACCGTCACGTCCCTGCTCATCAAGGGCAACTTCCCGCCTGTGCGCCGCCTGTTCCCCGAGCAGACCGACCACCACGCGGTCGTGAACACCGCCGACCTCACCGAGGCCGTGCGCCGAGTCGCCCTGGTGCTGGACCGTTCCGCGCCGCTGCGGTTCACGTTCGACACCTCGACTGTCACCATGGACGCGTCGGGCGGCGAGCAGGCCCGCGCCTCCGAGTCCGTCGACGCCCACTTGAACGGCGAGGACGTGACCCTGGGGCTCAACCCGCAGTACCTGCTCGAGGCCCTCGGCGCCGTCAAGAGCGAGTTCGTGCGGGTGACGTTCACCTCATCCGACAACGCGAACAAGCTCAGCCCCGTGCTCGTCACCAGCCAGACCTCGGTCGATCAGGCCGGCCTGGACTCGTTCAAGTACCTGCTGCAGCCGAACCTGCTGCTGCGCTGATGCGGCTGGATCCGATCGATCCCGCCCTGGCCGCGCGCATCGTCGCGCGTGACGAGCGCCCCGGTGACGATTGGCACCCCGAGTATCCTTTCGAGGACGAGCTCGTGCCGCTGCGCTCGCTCGCCGCCCGCGAGGACGCGGATCCGGTGTTCACGCTGTACGCGATCCGCGACGACGACGGCATCGCCGTCGGAGGGTTCGGGTTCTTCGGCCCGCCGGATGAGACCGGTGCGGTCGAGTTCGGCTACGGGTTGGTCCCCTCCGCGCGCGGCCGCGGGCTCGCCACCCGGGCGATCGCCGAGGGGCTGCGCATCGCGGCGGCGCAGGGGGCGGTGCGGGCGATCGCCGACACCGAGGAGGGCAATGCCGCCTCGCTCGCGGTGCTCGAGCGCGCCGGCATGACCCGGATCAGGTCCGAGGGCGGCATGGTCTACGTCGCCCGTGAGCTCTGACAGCCCGCGGTCGAGCGACCGCGGGCGCGGGATCGGGACGCCGCGCTGTCGGGGCCCGCGGGTAAGGTTGCTCGGGTGATTGTGGAGCATCTCAGCCTCGTGGATTTCCGCAATTACGCGACCGCGGAACTCACGC
>JAFDWP010000214.1 GCA_018268435.1 Actinomycetota bacterium | reverse complement strand
CGGCATCGTGGGCGACCTGTTCACGGTCGTGCCGCAGGTGATCGAACAGCTGCGCGCACGGAAGAAGTAGCGATGGCGAGCTTGCGCAGGGGACTGCCGCGCACCCGCGGCGGCGAAGCCTGGCCGCCCGCCGCGTCCGTGCCGGTCTCCGAGTCCCTCGACGAGGCCGCGTCCGTTCCGGTCCCTGAGGTTCTCGAAGGGCCCGCGGCGGCACTGGTCCCTGAGGTTCTCGAAGGGCCCGCGGCGGCACTGGTCCCTGAGGCTCTCGAAGGGCCCGCGGCGGCACTGGTCGCTGAGGTTCTCGAAGGGCCGACAGTGTCCGCGGGTACCCTGCGCCGCGGTCTGCCCCGCGTCGCAGGCGGAGATCCCTGGCCGCCGCCCGGGACCGAGGCGACCGCTTCCGCGGGCGCTTCGAGTGCCTCAGTGATCGCTTCCGTTCCGGTCCCTGAGGTTCTCGAAGGGCCCTCCGCGACCACGACAGCGCCGGTCCCTGAGGTTTTCGAAGAGGCCTCAGCGACCGCTTCCGCGGGCTCCTTGCGCCGCGGTCTGCCGCGCGTCGCGGGCGGGGATCCCTGGCCCCCCGCCGGGATCGTGGTGACCGCTTCCGCCCTGGTCCCCGAGGTTCTCGAAGAGGCCCCCGCGGGCGCTTCGATCGCCTCAGCGACCGCTTCCGGAGCCTCAGCGACCGCTTCCGGAGCCTCAGCGACCGCTTCCGGGGCCTCGACGACCGTCGCCGTGGCGACCGCCGACGTGTCCGTGCCGCTGCCGTTCACACGCACCGTGTGGAACGGATCCGCCCCGCGCCATGTCGTCGCGGAGCCGGCCGTGAAGGGGCGTCCGACCTGGCCGCAGGCCTTCGGCGGGCTGTTCGCCGCCGCGGGGCTCGCGGTCCTCGCCGGAGCGGCGATCGCGATCGTGCGGGCGTTCCTGAGCCTGCCCTTCATGCAGGACTTCCTCGCGACCTACCCGGGGGAGTACCACCTGCCGGCGGGTGCCCCGGTCGGGATCCCCGGCTGGATCGGCTGGCAGCACTTCTTCAACATCTTCCTGATGACGCTGATCATCCGCTCGGGGCTGCAGGTGCGCACCGAGAAGCGGCCGACGGCGTTCTGGACGCCGCGGCGCGACCCGAAGGGCAAGATCAGCCTGAACCTCTGGTTCCACCAGGCGCTCGACCTGCTCTGGATCGTCAACGGCGCGATCTTCATCGTGCTGCTGGTCGTCACCGGGCAGTGGATGCGGCTCGTGCCGACCAGCTGGGAGGTGTTCCCGAACGCGCTCTCCGCTGCTCTGCAGTACGTCTCCTTCGACTGGCCGACGGAGAACGGCTGGGTGAACTACAACAGCCTGCAGCAGCTGGCCTACTTCACCGTGGTGTTCCTCGCCGCTCCCGTCGCCATCGCCACCGGCTTCCGGATGTCGGGGCTGTGGCCGAAGAAGGCGGAGCGGCTCTCGAAGGCGTACCCGATCGAGGTCGCCCGCGCCCTGCACTTCCCGACGATGCTGTTCTTCGTGGCGTTCATCGTGGTGCACGTCGCCCTCGTGCTGCTGACCGGCATGCTGCGGAACCTGAACCACATGTTCGCCTCGCAGGACGCGGTGACCTGGACGGGCTTCTGGGTGTTCGCGGCCTCGCTCGTGGTGATCGCCGGCGCCTGGTCGGCCGCGCGGCCGCTCGTGCTCGCCCCCATCGCGAAGCTGTTCGGGCAGGTGTCCGGGCGGTAGCGCCCGGGCACCCGGCCCGGTGCCGCACCGACGCCCCGCACCCTGCCCGCGGCGGGGTGGGAATCATGCTTGACAGGTGACCAAGCAAGCGCTTGACTGACATCATGTTCGCTCCCCTCGCCTTCTTCTCCTTCGTCAGCCTCGCGGATCGCTCGCTGCACGCGGACTACAACCGCTGGCACCAGCTCGATCACCGCCCCGAGAACCTCGCGCTGCCCGGCGTCGCCTGGGGGGACCGCTGGGACGTCCGCCCCGAGTACGCCGAGCTCACCGACGGCGCGCTGGCGGGCGAGGTCGACTTCGTGGCGATGTACTGGTTCCGCGACCCCGTCGAGGAGTCGGTGGCCGCCTGGGATGCGCTCGGCGAGGCGTCGTTCCAGTGGGGGCGGGGACCGCTGATCCCGGGCGTCCGTCGCCCCATGCTCGCGTTCTTCACGCCGGTGAAGGGCTACGCCGCGCCCCGGGCGCTGGTGGCGCCCGAGGTGCTTCCGTACCGCCCGAATCGCGGCGTGCACATCACCGTCACGCGGTTCGACGATGCGCACAGCGCGGAGGCGCACGAGGCCCACCAGCGCGAGGACCGGGAGATCATCCCCGCGCTGCTGGAGGTCGACGGCGTCGCCGGCGCCTGGACGTTCTCGTACAGCCACCCGCAGCGGCACAGCTCGCTGCCGTTCGACGAGACGCCCGCGGATCCGCCCGGGACGCTGCGCATCCGCCTCGTCTACCTGGAGGAGGATCCCGCCGTGGTCGCGCCGCAGCTGCGCGCCGTGGAGGAGCGCTTCCCGTCGGTGGGGGAGCGCGTGCTCTCCGCGCCGGTGCGGACGATCCTGCCCTGGCAGGACTGGTGAGCGTCGAGCTCGAACGGCGGCTGCGCGCGCTCGAGGACCGTGCCGAGATCGCCGAGCTCATCGCCCGCTACGGGCCGGCGGTCGATGCGGGCGACGGTGAGCGCGCCGCCGCCCTCTGGGCGCCCGAGGGCACGTACCAGTTCGACGACACCGTGCTCGACGCCGACGGCGTGCGGACCCTCGTGCACTACGACACCCATGTGGAGTACATGCGGCGGGGCTGTGGCCATGTGCTCTCGGCGCCGCGCATCGAGATCGACGGGGACACGGCGACCGCGGTGACCCACTCCGTCGTGCTCGTGCACGACGGGGACCGCTGGGTCGCCGAGCGCGTGAGCGCGAACCGCTGGGAGCTCCGCCGCCTGCCCGAGGGCTGGCGCGTGCAGCGCCGGCTCAACCGTCTGCTCGACGGCGCCGAGGCGGCCAGGGAGCTGCTCAGTCCCTGACCCGGGATCCCTCGAATCGGCTCAGCGGCGTCTCTCCCGCCTCGGCCAGGCGTGCGAGCGTGCGATGGCGCGGCCCGACCGCGCTGCCGAAACGGACATCCCAGCTCTCGAAACCGTCGTCGCCCAGGGCGAGGCGCGCGTGGTGCGCCCAGTTCGGGTCGTCCAGCATCTGCCGGCCGAGCAGCACGAGGTCGGCGTCCCCGGTCTCCAGCAGCAGATCCGCCTGTCGCGCGTCGGTCACGAAGCCGACCGTGGCGGTGAGCACGTCGACCTCGTCGCGGATGCGTCGGGAGAAGTCGGCGTGGAAGGCGAAGCCGCGGCGCACGCGGGTGTCGGAGGAGCGATCGGTGGTGATGCCGCCGGATGAGGTGTCGATGATGTCCACCCCGGCGGCGGCGAGGGCGCGCGAGACCTCGACCATGTCGTCGAGCTCGAGTCCGCCGACGGCGCCGTCGACCGAGGAGATCCGGAAGGAGAGCGGGATCCCCTCGCCGATCGCGTCGCGCACGGCCCGGACGACCTCGAGCGGGTAGCGCAGCCGGTTCTCGGCGCTGCCGCCGTACGCGTCGGTGCGGTGGTTCGAGACGGGGGAGAGGAACGAGTGCAGCAGGTACCCGTGCGCGCCGTGCAGCTCGACGAAGCGGAAGCCGGCGCGCATCGCGCGCTTCGCGGCCTCGTGCCAGTCCTGCACCGAGCGCGAGATCTCGGCCGCGGTCATCGCCGAGGGCACCTGATGCCCCGGTCCCGCCGGGATCGCCGAGGGGGCGACGAGCGGCCAGGGTGCGGCGCCCGCGGCGGCGTCGGCGTCGTCCAGCGGCGCGCCGGCGCGCCACGGCTCGCGCACGGCCGCGCGGCGGCCGGCGTGGCCGAGCTGGATACCGGGGACGGAGCCGACCGCGTCGACGAGGGCGGTGACGCGCTGCCAACCCGGGACCTGCGCATCGTCCCAGATGCCGGCGTCGAACGGCGAGATGCGCCCGACCGGATCCACCGCCGTGGCCTCGGCGATCACGAGGCCGGCGCCGCCGAGGGCGAACCGCCCGAGGTGGGCCACGTGGAACTCGTTCGGCAGCCCGTCGATCGAGGAGTACATGCACATCGGCGAGACGCCGATGCGGTTGGGCAGGGCGACGTCGCGCACGGTGAGCGGGGTGAAGAGCATCATGCGGGTTCCTTGGAGGGGCGAGAGCGCAGGGACGAGGCGAACAGGATCGTCACGACGCCGCACAGCGCCGCCGTGCCGAACGACAGCAGCAGGGCGGGGTGCGACAGGTAGGCGGCGTCGACGGGAGCGGGGAGCAGGGTGATCACGAGGGCGAAGAGGGCGGCGGCGACGGCACCGGAGAGGGTGCGCACGACGGAGTTCACGCCGTTCGCGGCGGCCACCTGATCGCGCGGCACGGCCGCGGTGATGAGCGACGGCATCGATGCGAACGCGAACGCGACGCCGACGCCGACGAGCCCGGATCCGATCATCACGGCCGCGGCGTCCGCGTGCATCAGGATCCGGAAGACGAACGCGCCCGCCATGATGGCCGATCCCAGCAGCAGGGCGGCCCGGCCGCCGAAGCGCAGGATCACCCGCGCGGCGACCGGCGAGAGCAGCACCATGACGACCGCGGAGGGCAGCAGGTACAGGCCCACCGTCGAGCCGGCGGCCTGGAGCCCGTACTCCGTCGTCGCGGGCGCGAGGGCCTCCTGCGTGGTCAGCAGGTGGTTCGCGTACATCCCGAACGTGGCGACGAAAGAGGCGAGGTTGATCGTGAGGATGGGGGACGACATCGCGATGCGCACGTTCACCATCGGATGCGGATGCCGGCGCTCCCAGAGCAGCCAGGCGGGCATCGCCAGGAGCACGATCGCCGCCATGGCGAGGGTGATCGGGCTCGCCCAGCCCCACTGCGGACCGCGGGAGATCGCGAGCAGGAGCGCGGTCAACCCGGTCGTCAGAAGCAGGGCGCCGACCACGTCGAAGCGGCCGCCGGGCTTCGCCGCCGCCTCGGGCACGCGCACCAGGATGAGCACGATGAAGAGGCTGCCCACCGCGGCCGAGACCCAGAAGATCATCGGGAGACCGCCCCAGGCGACGAGCGGACCCGCCACCGCCAGCCCGAGCGCCGAGCCGATCCCCAGCGTCCCGCTCATCAGGGCGATGCCGAAGGTGGACAGCCGATGCGACACGGAGGAGTTCATCAGTGCGATCCCGATCGGCACGACCGCCGTGCCGAAGCCCTGCAGGGCGCGGCCGACCATGACCGTTGCGAAGCCGGTGCCGAGCGCCGCGATGACCGAGCCCGTGACCAGGAGTCCCATGGCGACGAGCAGCAGACGGCGCCGTCCGTGCATGTCGGCGAGACGGGTGATCACGGGTGTTCCGATCACCCCGACGAGCAGCGTGATGGTCATCAGCCAGGACGCATCGGCCGCCGTCGTGCCGAGGAGGTCGGGGATCAGCGGCAGCACGGGGACGACGAGGGTGAACTGCAGCGAGCTGAGCATGCCGCATCCGGCCAGCAGGCCCACCACCGCGCGTTCGCTGCGCTCCCGATCCGAGGTCACCGCCGGTCTGCCCGGGGCTCAGCTGCGCGTGATGACGCGGCGGCTCAGCTTCCAGCCGTCGCCCTCGCGCACGTAGGTGTCGTTGTACGTGCCGAGCGCGACGATGACCGGGGTCGCGTCGGTGCCTGTGTAGTAGCGGAAGTAGGCCCGGGACACGGCCTCGTCCCCGGTGACGTCCACGACGATGCTGGAGACGTCGTGCCGGGTGTGCGAGCCCGGCCCCTGGATGCCCTCGGCGCGGCGCTGGTGCACGCCGTCGAGGATGTCGGCGTGACCCTGGATCCGGCCTCCGGACATGGGCAGTCCGCCGGCGTCGGCGAGCTCCCACACCGCGTCGGCGGCGAAGCAGGAGATGTACTCCTCCGGGGTGCCGCTGTCGGCGTGCTGCGCGATGCGGGCGATCAGCATGGCGATCTCGACGCGGTCGGCGGCGACCTGGCCGCGCTCCGCGGGGCTCACTGGGTCACCGTCCATCCGCCGTCGACGGGCAGGTACACGCCGTTGATGTAGCCGGCCAGCGGGGAGAGCAGGAAGAGCGTCGCCCAGGCGATGTCGTCGGGTGTCGCCATGCGCTTGAGCGGGATCCGCTGCAGCACACGTCGACCGGTCTCGCTCGCGGCGAAGCCGGCCAGGCGCGGGGTGTCCGTCATGCCGGGCGCGACGCCGTTGGAGCGGAACTCGCCCGCACGGTAGGACGCCAGGTGGCGCACGTAGCCCATGATCGCGGCCTTCGACGCGGAGTACCACGCGTTGTCGGTGCCGAGCAGGTTCCCGGCGATCGAGGTGGTGGCGACCATCGCCGCGCCCTCCCCGGGGCCGGTGGACGCCCAGGCCTCGGTGACCCGACGCACGCTGCCGACGCAGATCTCCAGGGCGCGATCGAACGGCAGGTCCGAGCTCGAGGCGGGACCCGCGTTGTTGTGCAGATAACGGATGCCGCCCAGCGCCTGCCTCGCGTCGGCGAGACCGGCGGTCACGGCGTCGTCCTCGGACACGTCCGCGACCCACGTGTGCACGGCGGTGCCGTGCGGACGCACGAGCGCCGCGGTCTCCTCGAGTCCGGCGGGGTTCAGGTCCCACAGGCTGACCGACAGGCCGATCTCCGCGGCGTGCAGCGCGGTCGCCCGGCCGATGCCGCTGCCGGCGCCGGTGATGAGCACCGCCTCGCCGGGCGAGAATCCGAGGTCTCTGTTGCTCATGCCGTGCTCCTTTGCCCAAGCGTTTGCTTGTTTTGGACTCTAGCCATGTCGGACCGGAACGGCAACCCGGCGGTCGGCCGGGTCACCGGCTGCTGAGCACGAAACCGCGGTAGTCGGCCGCGGCGACCTCCTCGCAGATGTCGATGTAGGCGCGGAAGCCCCCGATGTACGGCAGGAAGCCGCGGGCCTTGCCCGGGATGTTCGCGCCGGTGTACCAGGACGGCGCCGAAGCGAAGAGGGTCTTGCCGGCGAGGTCGAGCCCGTGCGCGGTCCACGCGGCGGCGGCGTCCTCCCGCGCCTCGATCGACGTGTGCCCGTGCGTGCGGCAGTGCGCGATCATGCGCAGGGCGTAGTCGCCCTGCTGCTCGGAGGTGAGCGCCATGTTCGACAGCACGCTCGGCGTTCCGGGGCCGTTCAGCACGAGCAGGTTCGGATACCCGGGCAGGGCGACGCCGAGGTAGGTCTGCGGCAGCTCCGCCCAGTCCGCGCGCAGCGAGCGGCCGTCCCGGCCGCGGATGTCGACGGCGGTGAGCGCGCCGGTCATCGCGTCGAACCCGGTGGCGTAGACGATGACATCGTGCTCGCGCAGGCCCGCCGACGTGCGGATGCCGGTGGGCGCGATCTCCTCGATCGGCTCCTGCCGAAGGTCGACCAGCGACACGTGCGCGCGGTTGTACGTCTCGTAGTAGCCGGAGTCCGTGCAGATCCGCTTGGTCCCGACGGGGTGGTCGCGGGGGGTCAGCGCGGCGCGCACGTCCGGGTCGTCCACCTTTGCCGCGAGCTTGCGCTCGAAGAACACCCGGGCCGCGTCGTTGATGACAGGGTCGGCGGTGAGGCCCTGGAACGCCTTCGCGAACAGCACCCCGCCGCGCGTCCAGCTCTCCTCGAAGACGGCCTCCCGCTCGACCTCGTCGACCTCGGCGTAGGGGACGGGATGGGCGGTCCACGGCGACCCCGCGGCACCGCCCCAGGACAGCCGACGGCGCTCGGCGAGATCGTCCTGCTGGTGCTGCCACTCCGCGTCGTCGATCTCGCGGTTGAAGGCGGGCACGCTGTAGTTCGCGCTGCGCTGGTAGACCACGAGCTCGGCGGCGTCGTCGGCGATCAGCGGGATCGCCTGGACGCCCGAGGATCCGGTGCCGATCACGGCCACGCGCCTGCCGCGCAGGTCGACCCCCTCGCGCGGCCAGGCCGAGGTCTGCAGCACGGTGCCCGCGAAGCTGTCGCGCCCCGCGATGTCGGGCAGCTGCGGCTGGGACAGGCTGCCGGTGGCCATGATCAGCCAGCGCGCGGAGGTGGTCATGCCGGACTCGGTGCGCACCTGCCACCGGTGGGCGGCCTCGTCCCAGTCCGCCGCGGTCACGCGCTCGCCGAAGCGGTAGTGCGGGCGCACCGCGAAGCGGTCGGCGACGTGGTCCAGGTAGCGCAGGATCTCCGGCTGTGTGGCGTAGCGCTCGCTCCAACGCCACTCGCGCTGGAGGTCGTCGTCGAAGGAGAACGAGTAGTCGATGCTCTCGACGTCGCACCGGGCGCCGGGGTAGCGGTTCCAGAACCAGGTGCCCCCGACGTCGGGCCCGGCCTCCAGGCCGAGCACGTCGAGCCCCGCGCGGACCGCGTGGATGGTGGAGTACATGCCGGCGAAGCCGGCGCCGACGACGATGACGTCGTGCTCGGGAGCGTTCATCGAGGATCCTTCGCGAGTTCGGTGAGGTGGCGGATGTCGGACCACAGCGTCTGCGTCGCACTGACGCCGGGGCCGTAGCCGGGGATGGTGAGGAAGCCGTGGAACTGATCGGGGTGATGACGCAGCACGACGTCGACGCCCGCGGCCCGGAGCCGGTGCGCGTACGCCGTGCCCTCGTCGCAGAGCGGATCGAGCCCGGCGGTGAGCACGATGGCCGGGGGGAGGCCGCCGAGATCCTCGACGGCCAGGGGTGTGACCTCCGGCGTGGCGTCCTCGCCGAAGCGGTCGCCGAGCAGGGTGCGCCAGTAGTACGCGAGCAGCGGGCCCGTGACGAAGTAGCCGGTCGCACGGGTGCGGTGGCTCCGGGTCGCCATGGCCGGATCCAGGAAGGGGTAGGCGAGCACCTGGGCCACGACCGGGCTGGCGCCCCGGTCGCGCAGCACGATCGCGGCGCCCGCGGCGAGGTTGCCGCCCGAGCTGTCGCCCGCGAGGATCACCCCCGCGCCCGCGAGCTCCCCGCCCTGCACCCAGTCGACCACCGCGACGAGGTCGTCGCGGGCCGCGGGGGGTGCGGCCTCCGGAGCCAGCCGGTAGCCGACGGAGACCACGACGGATCCGGTCTCCTTCGCCCAGCGCCGGCAGAACCCGTCATGGCCCTCGATCGAGCCGTGCAGGAATCCGCCGCCGTGCGCGTACACGGTGACGGGCACCGGGCGAGGGACGTGCGGACGATACACGCGCACCGGGATCCGGCGGCCGTCGACGTCCACCGTGCGGTCCTCGGTCGAGGCGACGTCATCGATGTTGCCGGCGGGGCGGATCCTCGCGTCCGCCGCGGCGCGCGCCTCGGCCGGCGCCATCCGGGACAGGTCGGGGAACGACTCGTTGAGCAGCGCGAGCATGCGCGAGGTCTCGTCCACGTGATCTCCTTCGATCCTGCGGTATGCCTATTAGGCATATTACAATCAGGAATATGCCACGCTGTGACGAGGAGGTCAAGTGAGCGCTGAGGCGAGGGGCGAGCCGATGATCGAGTTGCCGGCGACCAGCTGGGCGGTGCTCGGCATCCTGTCGTTCGACACTGAGCTGTCCGGCTACGACGTGAAGCGCTGGGCCGATCAGAGCCTCGCCTTCTTCTACTGGGCGCCGTCGCAGAGTCAGATCTACACCGAGCTGCGCCGGCTCGAACGGCTCGGCCTGGCGGTCTCCCGCGTGGAGCAGACGCACCCCACCAAGAGCCGCCGGCTGTACGGCATCACGCCGCTCGGGCGGGAGAGCATGCAGCGCTGGACGGATGAGGTCCCCGCCGAGCCGGTCGTGCTCAAGCACGCGCACATCCTGCGGCTGTGGGCTGCGCACAACGGCGACCTGACCCGGCTGAAGGCGGCCCTGCTCGGCTACCGCGAGGAGGCGCTGGAGTCCGCCCGACGTGCCTCGAGTCATGCCCGCGGCGCGCAGCGCGAGGAGTCGTGGCTGTTCTCGGCGATCGCCCTGGAGTGGTCGGAGCGGTTCTACCAGGACGAGGCCGCCCGGATCGAGTGGCTCGTCCGGCGGCTCGACGAGGCGCTCTGATCCCAGCGGCTCAGACGCCGAAGCCGCCGTCCACATCGAGCTTCTGGCCCGTGATGAAGCCGGCATCCGGCGACGCCAGGAAGGCGACCGCCGCGGCGATGTCGTCGGCGGAGCCGAAACGGCGCAGCGGGATGTTGCTCATGGCGACGTCCAGGGCGCGCTGGTCGAGATCGCCGGATGCCATCAGCCGCGCGGACATGCCGTCCCAGAGCATGCCCGGTCCGACGCTGTTCACGCGGATGCCGAAGCGGCCCTCCTCGGCGGCGAGTCCGCGGGCGAGCGCCTCGACGCCGCCCTTGGGGGCGGCCGAGAGCCCGTCGCGCACCGGGTAGCGCCGGGTGGCGGCGCTGGTGATGACCGTGAGCGAGCCGGCCGCCGCGCGCAGCGCGGGCAGGAACGCCTGGGCGACGGTGAAGAAGCCGACCAGATCGTCGTCGACCTGCGCCGCGAACCGGGCGACCGAGACCTTGGACAGATGCACCATCGGCACGTGCGGGCCCGCCGCGTGCACGACCGTGTGGACGGCGCCGTGCCGCGCCACGAGGTCCTCCGCGAGCCGCGTCGCCGCGGCCTCGTCGCGCACCTCGAGGGCGTGCGCCTCGGTGCCGGAGCCCAGTTCGGCCAGGAGGTCGTCGGGGTGGGTGGAGCGGTACGTGAGCGCGACGCGGGCGCCCTCCGCGACGAGACGACGGGCGATCGCCGCGCCGATGCCGCCCGACCCCCCGATGACCACGGCGATGCCGGGGAGAGCGTCGAAGCGGCGATCCGCCGGGTTCTGCGTGCTGTTCATGAGCCGGAATCTAACAGTTGTGTAACCCATAACCAAGCGATTGCTCGGCCGCATTGCCGCCGGTCGGTCTGTGTGATTTACTAAGCAAGCGTTTGGTCGCTCTACTCAATGACGAGAGGTACGGATATGCGGTTCAGCAGACTCGCGGCAGTCGCCGCAGGCATCATGGTGACGTCGGCGGTGCTCGCTGGTTGCTCCGGCAGCAGCGGCGACGCGGGCAAGCCGTCCGCGGACGGCGGCGGGAAGGACCCGATCCAGGTCGTGGTGCTCGGCGGCCTGGGTGCCGAGGGCATCATGGGCGACAACGCCACCACCGCGGTCACTGCGGCGAAGGCATCCGTCGCCGCCGTGAACGACAAGGGCGGCATCCTCGGCCGTCAGGTCGAGATCACGCACCTCGAGGACAACGCCGACCCGACGGTGGCGGTCACCAAGCTCCGCGAGTACATCGCCACCAAGGGCAAGCCCGCCGTGGTCCTGAACTCCGGCCCCTCCACGATCACCGAGGCGATGCTGCCGATCCTGACGCAGAACAAGGTGTTCTCGTTCAACATCGGCCCGACGGCGACCTCCGGCGACCCCAAGACCAACCCGTACAGCTTCGACCTGAGCGCCTCGGTGCCGGACTACCTCGGATCCTTCGTGGCCGAAGTCGGCAAGCGCGGCTACAAGAAGGTGGCCGTGCTGCACGGCTCCAGCGCCTACGGTGAGCTCTTCGGCCAGAAGGCCGGCAAGATGATCGCCGACAGCGGCGTCACCGTCACGGGCAACGAGGGCTTCGACAACGCCGCCCTCGACATGACCGCGCAGCTCTCCGCGCTGCAGGCGGGCAACCCGGACGCGCTCGTGCTCGACGCCTACGGCGCCCCGCTCGGCTACGTGCTGCAGAGCCTCGAGAAGCTCGGCTGGAACATCCCCGTCATGGGCAACACCTCGGTGTCCGCCACGGGTCTGATCGCCCGTCCGGCTCCGGATGGCGTGCTCGGCACCGACCAGGTCAAGAACCTGACCATGCAGGTGTACAACAGCACCCAGTTCGACCCGAAGGCGACGAACGTCAACGAGGCGGTCGAGCGCATGGTCAAGGCCGGTGAGATCCGCTCCTCGCTGATCACCGCGTACAACTACGACTCGATGCTCCTGTTCAAGGCTGCGGCCGAGAAGGCCGGCGGCATCGACGATGTCGACGCGCTCGTCAAGGCCATGATCGACCCCGCCGTGCAGAAGAGCGCGGGAACGGCGATCCTGAGCAACTACGCGTTCACCGCGGACGTGCACAGCCCCCACGTGAGCGCGGACCAGTTCTCGTTCATCAAGCCGGGCAAGCTGGTCAACGGCCAGTTCCAGCCCTGATCGGCGGCTGACCCTCTGATCGCCGTCGAGGGCCCGGATCCCATTCAGATCCGGGCCCTCGACGCACCAGGCACAACGATGTGATGGAAGGAACCCGACCGCAATGACCATCATCTGGTCCGGGCTCGCCCTCGGCGCGATCTACGCGCTGGTGGCGATCGGCTACAACATCGTCTTCCTCTCCCAGAAGACGTTCAACTTCGCGCAGGCCGCGCTGATGATGCTCGGCGCCTTCATGGCGTACGTCGGCATCGCCGTGATGGGCCTGCCCTGGTGGCTGGTGGCGCTGGTGTCCGCCGCGGTCATCGGCGGGATCGCCGCGCTCGAGGAGCGCATCGCGATCCGTCCCGTCAAGGATCCGCACAACCTGCTGGTGACCACCCTCGGCGCCTCCATCATCATGGAGGGCGTCGCACAGGTCATCTGGGGCGGAGAGCCCAAGCGCGTGCCGTTCTTCATGGGCGACCAGGTGCTCGAGTTCCTCGGCGGTCGGGTGTACCCCGTCGAGCTCGCGCTGATCGCACTCGTGATCCTGCTCGTCGTCGGGCTCACCCAGTACGCCAAGCGCAGCATGGGCGGCATCGCGCTGCTCGGCATGAGCGAGGACAGCGAGGCCGCGCAGCTGCGCGGTGTGAACGTGCGCCGGTTCGCGCTCATGGCCTTCATCTTCACCGGCGTCCTCGCCGGTCTGCTCGGCGTGTTCATCGGGCCGAAGACGTACGCGGTCGCGACGCTGGGCGCGTCGCTCGCGCTCAAGGGATTCGTGGTGCTCGCGATCGGCGGCTTCGGCTCGCTGGGCGGCGTCCTCGTCGGCGGCCTGATCGTGGGTCTGGCCGAGGCGCTCGCGACGCGCTACATCGGGGCCGACTTCTCCGGTCTCACGGTCTTCGCGATCCTCATCCTGATTCTGATGGTCAAGCCGACGGGTCTGTTCACCCGTCGCGTGGAACGGGCGGTGTGAACATGGCTCATCTCTGGCTCCGGCTCCGCGCCGTCCCCGGCTGGATCTGGCCTCTGCTGATCGGCGTCCTGCTCTTCGCGCTGCCGTTCCTCGGCATGGACTACGCCGTCACGCGGCAGATCGAACTGACCCTGATCCTGGCGCTGATCGTCGTCGGGCTGAACCTCTCCCTCGGCTTCGCCGGCGAGCTCGCGATGGGCCAGACCGCCATGTACGCGGCCGGCGCCTACGTCGCGGGTCTGGCGAACAAGGCGGGTGTCACCGACATCTGGCTGCAGATCCTGATCGGCGCCGCCGGTGCGCTCGTCGTCGGCATCATCTCCGGCATCCCCGGGCTCCGCCTGGGCAGCTGGTCGCTGGCCATGACCTCGTTCTTCCTGATCCTGCTGATCCCGGACGTGCTCTCGATCTTCAAGACCGAGACCGGCGGACGCAACGGACTCGCGGGCATCATGCCGGCGACCTCGTTCGGCCAGATGATCGACGGACGCACCTACTACCTGATCCTGGTCGGCGTCACGATCGTGGTGTTCGCGCTCATGCGCAACCTCATCGTGTCCGGTCACGGCACGGCGCTGCGGGTGTTGAAGCAGAGCCCCGTGCTCGCCTCCTCCATGGGCATCTCGGTGTTCCGCGCCAAGCTCACCGCCTACGCGATCGGCGCGGTCCCGGCCGGCATCGCCGGTGCGCTGTTCGCCAACCTCGACCTGTACATCTCGCCGGAGGCGTTCGCGTTCTCCTTCGCGATGACGGTGCTCGCGGCGTCCATCTTCGGCGGATCCGCCAGCATCTACGGCGCCCTCATCGGCGCGGCGGTGCTGCAGTTCGGGATGAACCAGTCCACCAACTTCAGCCAGTTCGGCCTGATCATCTCGGGCGCGTTCCTGCTGCTCGGCGGCGTCGCCTTCACCGGTGGACTGTCCGGCCTGGTGCGCACGCTCGTGCGTCGGGCCGACCGCGCCGCGCGGCACAAGGTCGGCGCCCAGGCGGTCGTCGCGGCTCCGGCCGTCGTCGAGAAGCTCGAGGGAGCGCTGCTGCGCACCGACGGCATCTCCAAGGCCTTCGGTGGGAACCAGGCGCTCTCGGACGTCTCGATCGAGGCCCAGCCGGGCGCGGTCACGGCGATCATCGGTCCGAACGGATCCGGCAAGACCACGCTGCTGAACATGATCTCCGGGTTCTACCGGACGGATGCCGGGACGATCTCGCTCGACGGCGAGGACATCCAGGGGCTCGCCTCCTACCGGGTGGCCCGCGCCGGCGTCTCGCGCACGTTCCAGACCCCGAACGTCCCCGAGAAGCTCACCGTGATCGAGGCGGTGGAGGCCGGGCGCTACGCCGCCGACCGGGCCAGCGTCTTCGCGTCGGTGCTGCGGCTGCCGTCGTACTGGCGGGCGCGCCGTGCGGACCGTCTCGAGGCCGAGCGGGCCCTGGCGCTCGTCGGGCTCAGCGATCAGCGCGACGAGATGGCGGATTCGCTGCCGCTCGGCAACCGCCGCCTGCTCGAGGTCGCGCGCAGCCTGGTCGGTTCGCCCAAGGTGATCCTGCTGGACGAGGTCGCCTCCGGACTCGACGAGGACGAGCTCGCGGTCCTCGAGCAGCTCGTCCTCCGGCTGCGCGACGCGGGCATGACGGTCATCCTGGTCGAGCACAACTTCCAGCTGGTGCTGCGGGTCGCGGACGACATCTACGTGCTCGCCCAGGGTTCGGTGATGGCGCACGGTTCGCCGGAGCTGATCGAGAGCAACCCGCGCGTCATGGAGGAGTATCTCGGCGTGACGGCGGAGACCAGCGCGACAGGAGGCGCCGACAATGAGTGATGTGCTGCTGGAGGTCACCGGGCTGCAGACCGGCTACGGCGACCTGACCGTGGTCCGCGACGTGTCCCTGACCGTGCGGGCGGGGGAGATCACGGTGCTGCTCGGCCGCAACGGCGCCGGCAAGACCACGACGCTGCGTGCGATCACCGGCCTGAACAAGGTCACCGCCGGTTCGGTGTCCTACCTCGGGCAGGCGCTGACGGATGCCGCGCACAAGCGCGTCGCCAAGGGCATCTCCTACGTGCAGGAGGGCAAGAAGGTCTTCCGCGAGCTGACCATCGAGCAGAACCTGCTGCTCGGCGGCTTCTCCCGGGGACTGGGCAAGCGTGCGCTCGCCTCGTCGGTGGAGGAGATTTACCAGCTCTTCCCGATCCTGGGCACCAAGCGCGCGCTGCATGCCGCGAGCATGTCGGGCGGCCAGCAGCAGATGCTGGCCATCGGGCAGGCGCTCATGGCCAAGCCGCAGCTGCTGATCCTCGACGAGCCGAGCCAGGGCCTGGCGCCGGTGATCGTCAAGGAGGTCATGGAGCGGGTGCACGAGCTCAAGTCGACCGGCCTCGGCATCCTGCTCGTCGAGCAGGCCGTGCAGGAATCCGTCGCCATCGCCGACGAGGTCTCCGTGATCGAGATGGGCCGCACCACCCTGGCGGGGGCGGCGGCCGAGGTGAGCATGGGCGACCTGCAGAAGGCGTACTTCGGCGGCTGAGCGGACGACGCCCACGGCACGGAGGAGGGGAGGAGCGCAGCGCTCCTCCCCTCCTCCGTTGCGGCTCAGCCCGGCAGCGAGGATCCGGACGGATAGCCGAGGACCGTGCTCTGGTCGCGGCTGAACGCGGTCGTCACCCGGTGCGCGATGAGCCAGCGCCCGGCGACGCGACGATACGTCACGTCGTAGAAGCCGTGCAGCACGAGCCGGGGCGCCCCCGGATCCTGCCCGTACGAACCGTGGAACTGAAGATGGATGCGGGCCTGCGCGGCGTCGCCGTCGAGCGTGATCTGCGGCAGATGCAGGAAGTGGATCCCGTCATAGCTCGCGTCGGTGCAGAAGGCGCGCAGCGCCTCCGACCCCTGCACGAAGGTCACCGGCGGAGCGTCGCCGACCGGGCGGGACTGATAGATCCCGTCGGCCGTGAACAGCGCGCTCCAGCCGTCGCCGTCGTGCTCGTCGAACGCGCGGGCGTAGGCGCCCTCGAGCTCGATGATGTCCAGCCTGTCCTCGAGCGCGCGCAGGCGCTCATCCGTCCCTGCGGTCATCTCCCGCGCTCCTTCCCTGCGCCGCGGCGGCGCGGCGTGCCCGGTCCCGGCATTCCTCGAGCGGGTCGTCGGGCCCGCGGCGCCCTCGAGGGCCCGCTCCCTCCGGATCCCGCAGGCGACCGGCATCCGATCGCGTCCATTCGCGCACGGCCGTGCGCTCGACGATCCGCCAGCCCTCGGCGTCGCGACGCAGGTGGTCCAGGTAGCGGAAGCCGCTCGTGAAGTTCAGGCTCTCCTCGTCCCGCGGCGTGCCCCAGTGCACGGCGGTGCCGTAGGTCTCCGCGAAGGCATGATCGCCCATCAGCTCGACCAGGTGATTGCCGACCAGGTGCATCGTGCCGTCGAAGACACCGGTGCGCTCGCGCAGCCAGACCACGAACGCGTCGGCCGGGCCGGAGAAGCCGGTGTGGTGGTCCACGCCGTCGTGCGCGTACACGGCACGCACCTGGGCGAAGTCTGCTCGATCCGTGCTCCGGCAGTAGCGCAGCACGAGATCGCGGATCTCCTGCAGGTCGGCGAGCTCGCTCGCGTCGCTCATGCCTGATCCGGCATGTTGGTCCAGCCCCGCCCCGACGCCTTGCCGTACCAGCCCGAGGCGGCGAGGGTGCCGCCGTCGACCGGGATCGTGTGCCCGGTGATGAACGCCGCGTCGTCCGAGGTCAGGAAGGCGACGACGCCGGCGAAGTCCTCGGGGCGGCCGAAGCGGCCGAGCGGCAGCCAGGAGCGCAGGAGTGCGGGATCGCGTCCCGCGAGCATGAGCTCGGCGGTGGTCTGCGGGGTGTCGGCGAGGTCGGGCGCGATGGCGTTGACGCGGATCCCGGACGGCCCCAGCTCGACCGCGAGGCTCTTCGTGAACGCCGACACCCCGGCGTTGTACGCCGAGTACACGGCGTTGCCGGGGATGCCGCGGAACGCCTCGACGGTCGAGACGTTGACGATGCTGCCGGCGCCGTGCGCGATCATGCCCGGCAGCAGCGCGTGCGTGACGCTGAACACGTGCCAGAGGTTGAGCTCGTGCAGACGCCGCCACTGCTCGGGAGGGCTCTTCGCGAAGAACGACTTCGCCGGGCGGAAGTCGCCGACGTTGTTGACGAGGATGTCGGCGTGGCCGTGCTCGTCCGCGACGTGCGAGGCGAGGCGGGCGACGGTGTCGTCCTCGGTGATGTCCCCGACCAGCACGGAGACCCGCCCGCCCGCGGCGAGGATCTCGGCGGAGGTGGCGGCGGCCGCATCCGCGTCGATGTCGACGAGCACCACATGGTCGCCGTCGCGGGCGAAGCGCCGGCTGATCCCGCCGCCGATCCCGAGGGCGCCGCCGGTGACGACGACGGTGCGCGGAGGCGGAGGAGCGACGACGTCGTGACTCATGCAACAAACCTAGCATTTGGTTGGTAGGATGACCAGGTCGGCGCAGTGAGGCGCCATGGCACGAGGAGGCGTAGTGAGTCTGGTCCTGGATTTCACGGACAAGGTCGTCGCGGTCACCGGCGGTGCGCGCGGCGTCGGACGAGGGGTCGTCGAGGCGTTCCTCGAGGCGGGCGCGACGGTGGAGTTCTGCGGACGCACGGAGCCCGAGACGCTGCCGGAGCACTCCGGCCGTACCGCGCGGTTCTCTCCCGTCGACGTGCGCAAAGCGGAGCAGAGCGAGGCCTGGCTCGGCGAGGTCGTCGCCCGCAACGGGCGGCTGGACGTGCTCGTCAACAACGTCGGAGGCTCGCCGTTCGGCCGCTTCGAGACGGGCTCGCCGCGCTACTTCCAGGCGCTCACCGAGATCAACTTCCTGTCCGCGGCCGCCGCCATGCGCGCCGCGTTCGAGCCGCTGCGGGAATCGCGCGGGTCCGTGATCAACATCACGTCGATCAGCGCGCGCCGGCCCAGTCCCGGCACCGCGATCTACGGCGCGGCGAAGGCCGCCCTGGAGAGCCTCACCCGCAGCGTCGCCGTCGAATGGGCGCCCGAGATCCGGGTCAACGCCGTCAGCAGCGGTCTCGTCTCGAGCGAGAGCGGCGCCGACCACTACGGCAGCGAGGCCCAGTACGCGGCCGTCGCCGGCACCATCCCGCGCGGGCGCATGGCGGCGCCCGCGGAGCTCGGCGCCGTCTGCGTCATGCTCGCCTCGCCGCTGTCGGCGCACGTCACGGGCGCCGTGATCCCCGTCGACGGCGGCGGAGAATGGCCCGCCTTCCTCAGCCACACCCCCCACGCCGACATCGTGCAGCAGGCCGATCGCGCTCACCCCTCTGGAGGTACCCCATCATGACCGAAGCCGTCATCGTCTCGGCCGCGCGCTCGCCGATCGGGCGCGCGTTCAAAGGCAGCCTGAAGGACATGCGCGGCGACGACCTCGCCGTGCAGATGATCCGCGCGGCGGTCGACGCCGCGCCCGGGCTCGACCCCCGCGAGGTCGTCGACCTGATGGTCGGCTGCGCGCAGCCGGCCGGTCAGCAGGGCTACAACATCGGTCGGATGCTCGCGCTGCAGCTCGGCTGGGACGACGTCGCCGGCACCACGGTGAACCGCTACTGCGCCTCGTCGCTGCAGACGACGCGGATGGCCTTCCACGCGATCAAGGCGGGGGAGGGCGACGTCTTCATCTCCGCCGGTGTCGAGGCGGTGTCGCAGTTCGGCTCCGGCAAGGCCGACGGCATGCCCGACACGAAGAACCCGCACTGGGCGGAGGCGGCCGAGCGCACGGCACGCCAGGGCGAGGACCCGTCGTTCGTGTGGTCGGACCCCCGCGCGCGGGGCGAGCTCGCCGACATCTACATCTCGATGGGCGAGACCGCCGAGAACGTGGCGTCGTTCCGCGGCGTCTCCCGCCGGGCGCAGGACGAATGGGCCGTGCTCAGCCAGAACCGCGCCGAGGCGGCGATCGCCCGCGGCTTCTTCGAGAAGGACATCACGCCGGTGCGGCTTGCCGACGGCACGCTCGTGACGCGCGACGACGGTCCGCGCGCCGGTGTCACGATCGACGCCGTGAGCGCGATGCAGCCGGTCTTCCGTCCGCACGGCACCGTGACCGCGGCGAACTGCTGCCCGCTCAACGACGGTGCCGCGGCGCTCGTGATCATGAGCGACCGCCGCGCCGCCGAGCTGGGGCTCACCCCGCTCGCCCGGATCGTGTCCACCGGGGTCTCCGCGCTGTCGCCGGAGATCATGGGTCTCGGGCCGGTGCAGGCCGTCGAGCGCGCGCTCGCGCACGCGGGGATGTCGATCGGCGACATCGACCTCCTCGAGATCAACGAGGCGTTCGCGGCCCAGGTGGTCCCGTCGATCGACGACATCGGCATCGACCCCGAGCGGGTCAACGTCAACGGCGGCGCGATCGCCCTCGGCCACCCCTACGGCATGACCGGTGCCCGCATCACGACCACGGCCATCAACGCCCTGCGCGAGCGGGACGAGCAGTTCGCCGTGGAGACGATGTGCACCGCCGGCGGTCAGGGCATGGCCATGGTGCTCGAGCGCCTCAGCTGAGCACAGGGACGCAGAAGAGGGGGTCGGCCGCATCGCGGCCGACCCCCTCTTCCCGTGCGGCGGCCGTGGGAGCGGCCGCCGCACGGTGCTCACGCGTGGGTGCGCAGCTCCGACTTCAGGATCTTGCCCGGTGCGTTGCGCGGGAAGTCCTCGACGAAGACGAACTCGCGCGGCACCTTGAAGTTCGCCAGGTGCCGACGGCAGAAGGCCTCGAGCTCCGCGGCGTCCGGACGCGGGTCGGCGTTGTGCAGCAGCAGCACATAGGCGCGCCCGACGGTGCCCAGACGCTCGTCGTCGACCCCGATCACCGCGGACTCGTTGACCGCCGGATGCTTGCGCAGCACATTCTCGATCTCCGCGGGATACACGTTGAACCCGCCGACGATGTACATGTCCTTCAGCCGGTCGGTGATCTTCAGGCAGCCGTGCTCGTCGAGCTGTCCGACATCGCCGGTGTGGAACCAGCCGTCCTCGTCGACGACGGCGGCCGTGGCCGCCTCATCCTCGAAGTATCCGAGCATGACGCTGTCGCCGCGCAGCAGGATCTCGCCGTCGGCATCCACCCCGGCGTCCACGCCGCTCTCGTCGACGACGCGGATCTCCATCCCGGCCACGGCCGGGCCGGTGGTCTGGGCCGCGTGCTCGAGCGACTCCCCGTGGCGCGACATCGTCGCCACGACGCACTCGGTGAGCCCGTACGCCTGGGCGACCGTTCGGAACCCGAGGATGTTCACCATGTCGTGGAACAGGGTCGCGGGGGCCGCCGTCGCACCCGCGACGGAGAAGCGCAGCGAGGACAGGTCGTAGTCGCGCAGCCGTGGGTGGTCGAGGAGGGAGGTGAAGATGGTCGGCACCCCCGGCAGCACCGTGATGCGTGCGCTCTGGATGAGCTCCAGCAGCGCCGTGGCGTCGAAGACGGGGACCGGATAGATCGTCGCCCCGGCCATGAGCGACGAGATCATCCCGGCCTTGTAGCCGAAGCCGTGGAAGAACGGGTTGACGATCGCGTAGCGGTCCGCCTCGGTGAGGTCGGCGCCCAGCGCCCACGCCCGCGAGACGGCCAGGGTCTGGCGATGCGCCGTGAGCACGCCCTTCGGCACGCCGGTGGTGCCCGAGGTGAACAGCACGTCCATGACGTCGTCCGGGACGACGGCGGCCGCGGCCCGGTCGAGCGTCGCGGCGTCGACGGAGGATCCCGCGTCGAGGAACTCCGACCAGGAGAGCACGCCCTCGTCCTCGGCGTCGTCGAGCGCGATGACCGCGCGCAGGTGCGGCAGGCCGGGCACGACGGTGCCGTCGCCCGAGCCGTCCGCGGTCGCGCTGCGCAGCGAGCGGCTGTACGACTTGCCCAGGAAGCCGTCGGCGAGCACCACCGCGGTCGCGCGCGACCGGCTCAGGATCTCGGCGGCCTCATGCCCGGTGTACCGGGTGTTCAGCGGCACCACGGCGATGCCCGCGTACTGCGCGCCGAGCATCGCGAGGATGAACTCGTGCCGGTTCGGCGCCCATAGGCCGATGCGGTCGCCCGGCTCGATGCCCTGAGCGAGGTAGGCGCGCGCGACGCCGCGCACGCGCTCGTGCAGATCGGCGTAGCCGATGACCGTATCGCCGTCGACGATGGCGGGATGGGTGCCGAGCGCGGCCTTGTCCGCGAGCATCGCGGGCACGGTGGTGGCTTCAGAGATCGACATGCGGTCCTTTCCGATAACATCCGTACACTCCGAGCGGGCGCTTCGGGAAGCGGCCCCCGTCCGGCAAGATTGAGCGAGCATCCGCGAGGGTGCGATGGTCGACCGAGGAGCGATGATGGCCACGAACTCGCGAGGATCCCAGCACGAGCACGGATCCGAGCGGCGGGAGCAGATCCTGTCCATCGCCGCGCACCTGATCGCGACGCACGGCTACTCGGCGACGACGGTGCGCGACATCGCCGACGAGGCCGGCATCCTGTCCGGGAGCCTGTACCACCACTTCCCGTCCAAAGAGGCGATCCTGCAGGAGATCCTGCGCAGCTTCCTGACGGGGCTCCGGGAGAGCTTCGAGGCGATCGTCGCCGAGGGACTCGATGCCCGCGAGACCATCGACCGCCTGATCACGCATGCGTTCGACACCATCGCGTCGCAGCCGGATGCCGTCGCGCTGTTCCAGAACGAGCTCTCGTTCCTCGGCAGCCAGCCCGGCTTCGAGTTCGTGCGCGAGCAGCGCGCGGCGATCGAGGAGCTGTGGATCGGGCAGTTCCGCG
The DNA here is from genome assembly GCA_018268435.1 of Actinomycetota bacterium. Classification (GTDB taxonomy): domain Bacteria; phylum Actinomycetota; class Actinomycetes; order Actinomycetales; family Microbacteriaceae; genus Microbacterium. Next base: position 3,934 of record JAFDWP010000214.1, on the reverse strand, counting down.
AGGGGCAGCGTGCCGGCGAGTTCCGGGAGTCCGTCGACCCCGCCGTCGCCTACCGGTTCTACCGCGATGCGGTGTGGTCCACCGTGGGCTGGTACCGACCCGGCCGCGGGCACACCATGAAGAGCCTCAACGGCACGTTCCTCGATCTGCTGCATCACGGTCTCCTCGCCGACTGACCTCGCGGCTCAGTCCGCGACCTCGCGCGTGCGCGTCCCCTGAGGATCGAGGACCTCGCGGATCAGGCGGAGCTCCTCCGCGTCCGGCGTGCGCGTGCGCGCGGCGCCGGTGACGTCGAGCGCGAAGCCGGTGGCGGCGGCCAGCTCCTGCGGGTCGACCCCGGGGTGGATCGAGCGCACCCGGACCGTGCCGTCCTCCGCGAAGTCGAGCACGGCGAGATTCGTGACGATCACGCCGAGATGGTGGTGCGTGAGGCCGGCCGCGCGGGCGCGGTCGTTGCCGACGCCGGAGACCATGTCGACCGCCTCGACGAAGATGCGCGCGCTGTGCCGGGCGACCCAGTAGTCGACCCGGTGGTTCGCGGTGTTGCCGGGCACGCCGCGCACGCCGATCAGCTGCCGGGTCGGTCGGGCCCAGTCGCCGATGAGGGAGATGTTCTGGTTGCCGAAACGGTCGATCTGGCTCGCGCCCATCATGCTCTGGCGACGGCCGGTCGCGACGATGTCGAAGATCCGCCGGAACGGCGCCCAGCCCTCGACGTGCGCCTCCTCGGTCTCGGGGGAGCCGGGCGTGGGCGGTCCGCTGAGGAAGAGCGCCTCGCCGTCGCTGAGCACGAGATCGGGTGCGCAGGTGAGCTTGGCCAGTCGGGCGCCGAGCGCCGGGATGATGCCCACGGCGTGCGCGAGCACCTCGCCGGATTCGCGGTAGGTGTCCGCGCAGGCCGCGATGCAGATCTCCGCGATGGTGGCGTCGGTGCTCATGAGTCCCCCCGGTCGGCGTGGAAGCGGGCGACGGCCGCGTGGTAGCCGGCCTCGTCGGTGCGCAGGAAGGTCTGCTCGAACTCGGCCCACGCCGCCGGATCCTTGGCGCAGAGGGCGTAGTGCCGCTGGAACGCCTCGTCGCGGCCGTAGTCGGGCGCGCAGGTGGTGAAGTGCGCCCCGCGCGGGGCCTCGACGACGGCCGAGGCGAACATGCGGCTGAACAGCAGCGTCTGCACGCCGCCCTCGTCGAGCAGGCCCGAGGTGGGCACGATCCGCTCGGCCGAGACGATCGTGCGCCGGGCGGCCATCGCGAAGAGGTCGTCGAAGTAGGGGTCCGGTCCGAGATATTGGGCGTTGCCCTGCGCATCGGCGCGGTTCACGTGCACGAGCGCGACGTCGATGTCGAAGGCCGGCATCGCGACGTACTCCTCGTCGGAGTACGGGGAGCGCACGGTCTTCAGCCCGGGGTTCGCGGGCAGCACGTCCGAGCCGAGGCCGGCGCGGATGGGGAGGAAGTCGAGGCGGGCGGCCGCGGCGCGCAGGCCGGTGACGAACATGCCCTCGTCGTACTCCTCGACCTCGAGCTCGCCGCGTTCGCGCGCCTGCGTGAAGTTCGGGTCGAGCGGGATGCTGTCCAGGGAGACGAAGCCGTACACGAGCCGGCGGATCCGTCCCGCGGCGGCGAGCAGGCCCACGTCCGGGCCGCCGAGCGTGACCACGGTCAGGTCGGTGAGGTCGTCGCGACGGAGCAGGGCGCGCACGAGGGCCATCGGCTTGCGCCGGGACCCCCACCCGCCGATGCCGATGGTCATGCCGCTCTCGAGACCGGCCACCGCCTCGTCGATGCTCGTCCGCTTGTCCGTCATTCCCGCTCCTTCGCGTGAGACCCTAACCTAGCGCTTGTTAGGGAATCACAGTAGCATGCCGGGGAGCGACGACAGCAGAGGAGCTGACCCATGGACGCACCGGTCATGACCGGCCACGTGATCGTGACCGGGGGAGCGAGCGGCATCGGGGATGCCGTGGTCGGCATGCTGCGGGATCGGGGCCTCGCCGTCACCGTGTTCGACCTGCGTCCGAGCGATCGCGGCGATGTGCGCTCCGCCATCGTCGATCTCCGCGACGAGGACGCGGTCGAGGCGGCGGTCGCGGCGGCCTGGGCCGAGGGGCCGGTCGACGGACTGGTCGCCTGCCACGGCGTCCGCGGTCGGTATGTGCCCGCCCTGGAGATGGGCCTCGACGACGTGCGCCGGCAGTTCGACCTCCACGTCGTGGGGACCTTCGCCGTCGCGCGGGCGGTGGTGCGTCGTCTCGACGGCGCGCCCGGATCCATCGTCCTGATCTCCTCGACGACCGCCTACGGCGGCTGGGTCGACCAGCTCGACTACGGGGTGGCGAAGGCGGCCGAGCGCAAGCTCATGGAGAACCTCGCCGTCGAGTGGGCGCCGCTCGGGGTGCGCGTGAACGCGGTGGCGCCCGGTCACACCCGCACGCCGATGGTGGAGAGCCTCGTCGCCGGCGGCTACGATCTCTCCGCCGCCGAGCGCCGCACCCCGCGGGGGGTGCTGGCCGCCCCCGCGGAGATCGCCGAGGCGGTCGTGTGGATGCTGTGCGACGCCACGCACGTCATCGGGCAGTGCCTGGCGGTCGACGGCGGCTGGACGGTGGTGGGAAAGTGATCGCGACACGCGCCCTCGGCGACCTGCGCATCTCGGCCATCGGCCTCGGGGCGATGACCCTCACCCAGCGTCCGGACGCCGACGTCGAGCAGGGCGTCCGGGTGGTCGAGGCCGCCGTGGACGCCGGGATCACCTTCTTCGACACGGCCGACGCCTACGGCCCCGGCAGCGAGATGGGCGTGAACGAGCGTGCCCTCATCGCGGCGCTGCGCCGGCGCCCTGAGGTGCTGGATCGGGTCGTGATCGCGACCAAGGGCGGGCACACGCGCGGCCCCGACGCGACCTGGTGGATCGACGGATCGCCCGAGCACCTCGCCCGGGCGGCCCGCGCGTCGGCGCACCGGCTCGGTCTCGACGTGCTGCCGCTGTACCAGCACCACCGACCCGATCCGAAGGTCCCCTACGAGGAGTCGATGGGCGCGCTGCGGCGCCTCGTCGATGAGGGCGTCGTCCGGCGGCTCGGCGTGTCGAATGTCGACGTCGCCCAGCTGGAGACCGCCGTGCGCGTCCTCGGCGATGCGCTGGTCAGCGTCCAGAACGAGTACTCCCTGCGTCAGCGCGGCAGCGATCCGGTGCTGCGGCGCAGCGCGGAGCTCGGCCTGGCGTTCTTCGCCTGGGGCCCGCTCGGCGGACGTCAGGCGGCCAAGGATCTCGCCGGCACCGCCGCCGCCGTCGACGCGGTGGCGCGCAGGTACGGCTCGAGCCCGCAGCGCGTGGCGCTGGCCTGGCTCCTCGGGCGCTCGCCGAACATGGTGCCGATCCCGGGGTCCAGCCGGCCGGAGAGCGTGCGGGATTCGGCCACCGCCCCGGCGCTCCTGCTCGACGACGCGGATCGCCGGGTGCTCGACGCCCTCGCGGATCAGGCGGGGACCGAGGCGCCGTGAGGCGCCTGCAGCAGCTCGACCCGCACCTCGTCGGGGCCGAGGACGTACACGTAGCGGTACCCCTCCATGGGCCCCGCGGTCGCCGTCATCGTCTGCGACAGCGGTCGATGCCCGAGCTCCGCCAGACGCCGCAGCGCGTCCTCGATGTCGTCGACGGCGATCGCCGGATGCGCGGCGCCGACGCGTCCGGTGTCCGGGCGGAGCGGTTCGGTCGCCACGCCGCGGTACTCGGCCAGCTCGATCTGGACGCCGTCGGGCACCTGGATGAAGGTCAGCAGGATCTCGGCTCCGGAATGTCCGGTCGCCGCCTCGACCGCCGGGCCGCTCTTGCGCAGCGGGCCGGTCACGGCGCCGCCCGTGGCCGCGGCGTAGAAGGCCGTCGCCGCAGCGGTGTCGCTCACGGTGATGCCGATGTGGTGGAAACGTGTCACCT
>JAFDWP010000213.1 GCA_018268435.1 Actinomycetota bacterium | reverse complement strand
TTCGCGGTCGCTGCCGCGGCGGTCTGCGCGGGCGGCGCCGCGTCGGTCTGCGCGGCGAGCACGTCGTCGAGGGCGTCGAAGCTGTCGCCCCAGAAGCGGCGGTAGTCGTCGATCCAGGCGGAGGCGCCCGCCAGCGGGCGCGCATCCAGCATCGCCGGGCGGTACTGCGCGTCGCGGCCGCGGGCGACCAGTCCCGCGCTCTCCAGCACGCGCAGGTGCTTGGACACGGCGGCGAAGCTCATCGAGAAGGGCGCCGCGAGGTCGCCGACGTTCGCGGAGCCGCGGGCGAGCCGCGCGAGGATCGCGCGACGCGTCGGGTCCGCAAGGGCCGCGAACGTGCGGCTCAGCGGGTCGTCCACCGCAGGTGCCATCGTCGCCTCCTCGGTCGCCGATCGTGTTGAACCGAATGGTTCTGTACCACGATACCGCGCGGATGCCGCCGGGGAACGACGAAGGCCGCCCTCCGAGGAGGACGGCCTTCGCTGAGGATGCGAGACGCGGCTAGTTGCTGCGGGCGATCGCAATCATGCGCAGGATCTCGACGTACAGCCAGACGACGGTGACCATGATGCCGAAGCCGCCGAGCCAGCCGTAGACGCGCGGGGCGCCGTTGCGCACGCCCTGCTGGATCTGGTCGAAGTCCATGACCAGTGAGTACGCGGCGAGGAAGACCACGAGGACGCCGATGATGAGACCCAGCGGGATGCCTGCGACCTTGGCGCTGAGCATGCCGAACGCCTGGCCCTCGGGCAGCACGTTGAACATCATCAGGACGATGTTGAGCACGGAGAACAGCAGGTAGCCGAGCATCGCGATCATCACGATCTTGGTCATCTTGGCGGACGCGCGCACCTTGCCGCTGGCGAACAGCGCGAGCGTGACGGCGACGACGGCCGCCGTGGCGAGGGTCGCCTGCAGCACGATGCCGGGCCACATGACCTCGAAGAAGGCGGAGATGCCGCCGATGAAGAGGCCCTCGAACGCGGCGTAGGCGAAGATGAGCGCCGGGCGCACCTTCTTGCGCGAGCTGAAGGTGACCACCATCGCGAGCACGAAGCCGCCGAGCGCGCCGACGAGCCACGGCCACATGGCGACGGCGGACGGGGTGCGCGGCACGGCCACGCCACCGAGGGTGAAGAACCACCCGATCGCGGCGAAGACGAGCAGGATCCCGAACAGGCCCGCGGTCTTCCACACGGTGTCCTCGACGGTCATCCGGTCGGTCTCGATGGCGCCCGCGGACGGCGCCGCGTACATGCCCTCGAGGTTCGCGTTGACGGCGGCCTGCTGGGCTGCGGCGATCTGGCCCGCCGGCGGCGGCGGGGCGTACTGCCCGTTCGGGGTGCCCGCCTGGGCGCCGCCCGGATAGGTCGCGACGGCGCGCGGATCCTGCTCCTTGAACGCCGGGTTGTTGAAGGCGAAGTTGCTCATGGTCGGCCTCACTCCTCAGAAGTGGTGGTCATCTTCCCTCTAGGTTAGCGGCGCGAGCAGTGAGGAGCACTGCCGTACGCTGAGAGCGTGACCCGACGGATGCCGCTCGACGTCCCCCGACGCCCTCCGGGCGGCGCTCCGCTGCTGATCGGCCACCGCGGCGCCCCCGGTCACCGCCCCGAGCACACCGCCTCGTCGTACCGGCTCGCCTTCGCGATGGGCGCGGACGCCGTCGAGCCCGACGTCGTCGCCACCGCTGACGGCGTGCTCGTGATCCGACACGAGAACGAGATCTCCGGCACCACCGACGTCGCCGATCGGGCCGAGTTCGCGGACCGGCGCACCACGAAGCGCATCGACGGCGAGCGCCTCACGGGATGGTTCACCGAGGACTTCACCTGGGCCGAGCTCGCGACGCTGCGCTGCCGGGAGCGGCTGCCCGCCCTGCGCCCCGGATCCGCGGCCTACGACGACACCGAGCCGATCCTGCGGCTGTCCGACCTCCTGGAGCTCGTGGCCGCGGGTTCGGCGGAGCACGGCCGCGACCTCGGCGTGGTGCTCGAGATCAAGCACGCCACGTACTTCGCGGGTATCGGCCACGACCTCGCCGCGCTGGTCGAGCGCGACCTGCGCGGCGCCGGCTGGGCGGCGGGGGAGCACCCGCTCTGGATCGAGTCGTTCGAGCAGACCGTGCTGACGGACCTGCGTGGTCGCGGCGTCGCGGGGACCTACGTCTCCCTGCTGGAGGCGGACGGTGCCCCGGCCGATCTCGTCGCCCGCGACGGCGCCTCCGCATCGACCTATGCGGAGGCGCTGACGGCCGAGGGTCTCGATCGCCTGGTCTCCGCCACGATCGACGGCATCAGCGTCGACAAGCAGATCCTGCTGGACCCCGCGGACGATGAGGCGGGGGCCCGGCTCGTCGCGGCGGCGCACGCGCGCGGCCTGATCGTGTTCGCCTGGACGTGTCGGCCGGAGAACGCCTTCCTCGACCCGCGCTTCCGCACCGCGGGCCGCGAGGGCTCCTTCGGGGACTACCGGGCGGAGTGGACCCGGATCGCGGGGACCGGTCTGGACGGGGTCTTCCTGGACCATCCCGACCTCGGCGCGGCGGTGCTCCGGGGCTGAGCGCGGCCCCGAGGCCGGGGTCGATGTCACCGGTCCGACCTAGACTTGAGGGGTCATGAGCGAAGCCGTTTCTCCCGTCATCCTCCCGCCGGACCCCGCGGCGTCCCGCCCGTCCGGCGCGTCCGCCGACGACCTGCTCGCGGGGCTCAACCCGCAGCAGCTGGACGCGGTCACCTACCGCGGGCAGGCGCTGCTCATCGTGGCCGGTGCCGGATCGGGCAAGACCAGCGTGCTCACCCGGCGCATCGCGCTGCTGCTGCGCCAGCGTGAGGTGTGGCCCAGCCAGATCCTCGCGATCACGTTCACGAACAAGGCCGCGGGGGAGATGCGTGAGCGCGTCGCCCAGCTCGTCGGCGACACCGCGCGGGGCATGTGGATCTCGACGTTCCACTCCGCCTGCGTGCGGATCCTGCGCCGCGAGGCCGAGCAGTTCGGCTTCACGAAGTCGTTCACGATCTACGACTCGGGCGACTCGCGCGCCCTCATCAAGCGCCTCGTCAAGGAGCACGAGGCCGACGCGTACGGGTACACCCCGGCGGCGATGCAGTCGCGCATCTCCAAGCTCAAGAACGAGCTGCAGGACGCCGAGTCCTTCGCCCGCCAGGCGAACATGTCGGATCCGGCCGAGCGCGTCTTCGTCGAGGTCTTCGCCGATTACCAGCGTCAGCTGCAGAAGGCGAACGCCTTCGACTTCGACGACCTCATCGGGCAGACCGTGTACCTGTTCCGCGCGTTCCCGCACATCGCCGA
>JAFDWP010000212.1 GCA_018268435.1 Actinomycetota bacterium | reverse complement strand
CGTTGCCTGGCCGACGATCGACCGCGCGAACTCCGACGCCGTCGCGATCGCCTCCGCGTACGCCGGGCGGTCCGCCTCGTCGATGACGACGGGCTCGCAGCCGAGCTCCACCGCAATCGCCTGGGCGATCGGCAGCACCATGGCCGGCGCCGTGACCGCCGCGTATGAGGCCTGCAGCTGGCGGAGGTCGAGCGTCGTCCCGGTGAACGAGATCGCCGGATGCACGGCGAGCGGGATCGCCCCGGCGCGCACGGCGGGATCCAGCACGGCGGTGCCGTAGGCGGGGTCGGTGTGCAGCACGAGCTGGCCCGGCTGCCACGCACCCACCTCGGCGAGACCCGAGACCAGCCCCGGCAGCTGGTCGTGCGGCACCGCCAGCACCACGAGCTGCGCGGCGCGGACCAGCTCGGGCGGATCCATCACCGCGACGTCCGGCAGCACGGCGGCCGTGCGGTCGGGGTCGGATCCCGCGGTGACACCGACCAGGGCATGCCCGGCGCCCGCGAGCGCGGCTCCGATCACCGGCCCCACGTGGCCGGCGCCGATGACGCCGACGGTGAGACGGCCGGCACGGCTCACGGCGTGGTCTCCGCGGACCCGCCGAGGCCGGTCGGCAGGCTGTGCCCGTCGGGGACAGATCCCTGCCGGCCGAGGTCCCGGCTCGGCTCGCGTCCCTCGGCCCAGCGGTGCGCACGGTCGGCGGCGGCGGCGCGGGCGGCCGACACCGTCAGCGTGTTCAGCATGCTCAGCAGCACCTCGGCGTCGAGCCCGGAGACCCCGCCGCGCACCGGCCCGACGGCGGAGTGCGCCTGCGCCTTCGACACGCCCTGAGCCCGATCGATCGGCCCCTGGTGCAGCGAGAAGCCCTGCAGCCGCGCGAGCGGGAACACCGCCAGCTGGCGCCAGATGCGCCCGCGCCGCAGCAGCAGGGCGAAGTCGGTCAGCGCCGCGCCGTGCCGCCGCCACGACAGCGGGCGGCGCCACCATGCGCGCGCCGGGATCGTGGTGTACGGGTCCCCGGCCACCGGTCCCAGCACGCCCTGCTCCCAGATCAGGGGCAGCACGTCGGCGGGCACGTCGGGCAGGATCAGCCCGAGCACCCGCTCCACGTCGGGGCGTCGGCCGACGGGCAGCACGATGTTGAACTGCTGCGCCTGACCGGACTGCTGCTGGGACGCGGTCTTGCCGCTCATCCGGTTGATCCGCACCGACCACCAGCCGAACGGCCGCCACAGCAGCGGCTGCATCACCTCGACGGCGAAGATGCGTCCGGGCGGGATCGTCTCGGTCACGGTCGTGAACAGGCCGAATGTGATCCGCACCCCGTCCGGCGTCGGCGCGATCGAATACCGCAGCGCCCGGGCGATCCTGCTCCAGGTGACGGCAACGGCCGCCAGCAGCAGCGGGATCCCCATGGCCAGCGCGACCCCGGCGGCGACCGCGCCCGCGGCCGGCCCCTCGTCCGCGAGCATGGCGGGCAGGGTGCCGATCATCGCGCCCAGGAAGATCAGTCCGAACAGGCCCACCCAGACCAGGCCCGACAGCACGTGCGAGCCGACGAGGCGGCCGGTGGGGATGCGGAGCACGTGCTCCGGCGCGATGTCGTCGAGGTCGACGCCCGCGATCAGCCCGGTGACGCCCGCGTCCATCGACGCCGCCAGCTGCGCGCGCATCGTGCGCGCGGCGGCGGGGTCGGCGGATCCCCGGGTCGCCTCACGGGCGTGCCGCGCGCCGGAGGCGAGGCGCAGGATGTCGGCCCGCACCGCCTCCGCCTTGGCGGTGGACAGGTACTCCAGCGGCACATTGGCGTCGTTGCCCGCCCCGTCGACCTCGAGCTTGGCGAGCCCGATCAGGCGCGCGGGGAACGGACGGGTCAGGTTCACGCCCTGCACCCGATCGAGCGGCGCCCGACGGTGCGATCGGAAGATCACGCCCTTGCGCACCTCGACGTGCGCGTCGGTGATGCGGAACTCATGGAACCGCCACATCAGCCAGAACATCGCCACCAGCAGCACCGCGAGCCCGATCACGCCGAGCAGCACCACGATCACGAGGTTGTTGTCGACCACCCAGTCGACCGGGTCGCCGCCGAGCTCCGGCACGTGCGCGGGCGTGACCAGCGAGATGAACCACTCCAGGATCCGCTCGCGCAGATTCGCGATCAGGTAGCCGAGCGCGATGACCAGCACCAGGCCGCCCTTCATGAGCGGCGTGAGCGGGTGCATCCTGTGCCATTCGCCGTCGGCGAGCGACGCGGCGCCCAGGTCCGCCGGCATGCCCGGCGCGGTCGGCCCGGTCGGCATCGTCGGCGCCGCCGGCATCGGGGGCGCCGACGATGCCGGGCTCATCGCGCCGGGCGCGTATGCGCCGTGCGGCCGCTGCTCTGGCGTGCTCACAGGCCGGTCCGGCGCATCTCGGCGACGTCGATGAGGGTGTCGCGCAGGGCCTCCGCGGCGTCCTCGGTCATGCCGGGGATCTCCACGCCGGTCGTGGCCGCCGCCGTGACGAGCTTGAGCTTCGCGATCCCGAATGCCCGGTCGACGGGGCCCCGGGTGATGTCGACGAGCTGCATGCGGCCATACGGCACCGCGATCATGCGCTGCCAGAGGATCCCGCGCCGGAACACGATGTCGTCGGCGCGGAGCATGTACCCGATCGCCCTGGCCTGCCGCGGCAGGATGATCAGCTCGACCAGGATCCCAATCGCGATGACGCCGGCGAGCGCCCACGACCAGGGCCACGGCTGGGCGAGGAAGGTCGTCGCGGCGTACGCGCCCACGGCGATCACGACGAGCAGGATCAGCCGCAGCAGCACCTCGGCGCTCACGTAACGCGGCGAGATCTGATGCCAGGATCCGTCCAGCATCAGCGCGCCCCGACCGGTCGGCGTGCGCAGCGCGGGATAGGTGCCGTCGTCGAGCACCGGCGCGCCTGCCGGAGCGGCGTGCCCCGGCCCCGCGGCGGGGTCAGTGCCCGGAGTCTGCGGCAGCTCGGGAATCGTCATCGTCGTCCTCCAGGCGCGGCCCGTTCTGGCCGTCGGGGTCGGGCGGCCCATCTCCGGGCAGCAGGCAGAAACTCTCGGCGATCACCGCCGCGATCGTGAGCACGAGCGCGGCGACGGCGGTCGCGATGATCGAGCCTATCGGCGGCGTGATCGGCCGCGACAGCAGGTACGCGCCCAGCCCGACGCCGAAACCGGTGATCACCGCACCGACCAGGCTCGAGGCGCGCGCCAGCATCGCGATGCGCACCGCTCGGAACGGATCGACCCGGCGGCGCGTGGCGGAACGCGTGCTGCGGCGGATCGGCCAGGCCAGCGCCAGCACGGCGACCGCCAGCAGCACGAGGAAGATCGGCAGCACGATCGACGGCGTGAACGTCGGCCGCCCGGCCGTGGTCATCGCGTGATCGAGCAGGAATCCCGCCGCCGCACCGGCGAGCGCCAGGATGAACAGCAGCACCGGGGAGATCCGCTTCATGAGCCGTCCCCGAGCGCGGCCAGCAGATCCGCGACCCTGCCGCGGCCCGGCAGCACCGCATCCGGGTCCACGTCCAGCCACGGCTCCAGCACGAAGGCGCGCTCGAACGCGCGCGGGTGCGGCAGCATCAGGTGCTCGTCGTCGCTGCGCACCTCGCCGTACGCGATCAGGTCGAGGTCGAGGGTGCGGTCACCCCAGCGCTCCGCGCGGATCCGTCCGTGCTCCTCCTCGATCGCGTGCAGCATGCCGAGCAGCACCTGCGGGGCGAGGCGGGTGGTGACGATCGCGACGGCGTTCGCGAACTCGGGTGCCTCCGGATCCGGTCCGTCCGGGCGCAGCGCGACCGTGCGGAAGATGCGCGAGACCCGCACGTCGTCGACGAGGGGGAGCCGTCGGATCGCGCGCACCGCCCGGTCGATGGTCGCGGTGGTGTCGCCGAGGTTCGACCCCAGCGCGACGACGGCCTCCAGGGGCTCGTCCTCGGGGCGCGGGTCGAGCGCGGGCAGCCGTCGTCCGCGCGGGACGGGCGGGAGAGGGCGGATCGGCGTCATCGCGCGCCCTCCGGGTGCTCGGCGACCCGGCCGCGCTGGATCGTGACCGACACGTCGGCGAAGGTCAGCGGGATCGGCGCGTGCGGCTTGTGCACGGTGACCTCGACGAGGGAGATCCGCTCGTCCTCGAGCACGACGTCGGCGATGCGCGCGGCCAGCGTCTCGAGGAGGTTCACCGGCTCGCCCGCCACGACCGCCGCCACCCGCTCGGCGAGCTCGCCGTAGTGCACCGTGTCGGCGACGTCATCGCTGGCGGCGGCGGCCCGCAGCGGCAGGTGCAGGCGCAGGTCGACGACGAACGGCTGCCCGTCGGCGCGCTCGTGGTCGTACACCCCGTGGTGGCCGTGGACGGTCAGACCGGTGAGCGTGATCCCGTCGAGGAAGTCCATGCCCTCCACCCTACGGCGCGGG
>JAFDWP010000211.1 GCA_018268435.1 Actinomycetota bacterium | reverse complement strand
TCGTGAGCGTCAGGTAGTGCGGGCAGGTCTCGACCGTGAGCTTCAGCCCGTCGCGCTTGGCCGAGCGCAGCATCGGCAGCGCGTCCGAGGATGACAGGTGCAGGATGTGCGCGCGGGCGCCGGTCCAGCGGGCCCGCTCGATGACCTCGGCGATCGCGAGGTTCTCCGCCCCGCGCGGACGGGACGCGAGGAACTTGGCGTACTCGTCGCCGTCGGGCTTGGGGGCACGGTCGATGGCGCGGGAGTCCTCGGCGTGCACGATCATGACCGAGTCGAACGTCGCGAGCTCGCGCATGTCCTCCTCGAGCTGATCCGGATCCAGCGGCGGGAACTCGTCGACGCCGCTGTGCAGCAGGAAGCACTTGAAGCCGAAGGCGCCGGCGTCGTGCAGCCCACGCAGTTTGTCGATGTTGCCCGGGACGGCGCCGCCCCAGAAGCCCACGTCCACGTGCACCTGGTCGCGCGCGACGTCGCGCTTGATCTCCAGCGCCTCCACGTCGATCGTCGGCGGGATGCTGTTCAGCGGCATGTCCAGGATCGTGGTCACGCCGCCCGCCGCGGCCGCCTTCGTGGCCGAGGCGAAGCCCTCCCACTCGGTGCGGCCAGGTTCGTTCACGTGCACGTGCGTGTCGACGAGGCCCGGGATGAGCGTCTCGTCCTCGGCGAGCTCGATGATCTCGTCGGCCTGGAGGTCGTTGCCGAGCGGCTGCATGGCGACGATCACGCCATGGCGCACGCCCACCTCGCGGGGACGGATGCCGGAACTGGTCAGAACCCGCGCGCCGCGGATCACCAGGTCGTAGTGCGCACCGGTGGGGTCATGCTGATCCTGCGACATGTCGTGCGGATCCTTTCCTCCGGCCTCGGCCGGTCATGGGTGTGAGTTTCATTGTGCTCCGGATCCCGCCCTTCGTCTCGCTGCGCTCGCTCAGGGACCGGGAGGAGTGTGCTCGGTCAGGGACGGGGAGGAGTGTGCTCGGTCAGGGACGGGGAGGAGTGTGCTCGGTCAGGGACCGGGAGGAGTGCGCTCGGTCAGGGGCCGGGTGGAGTGCGCTCGCTCAAGGGCCGGGAGGAGTGTGCTCGCTCAAGGGCCGGGACGGCGGGCCGCCGGGAGGCCGACCGCCGGGCCGGCCTGCTCAGGACCGGAGCCGGTTCCTGAGCGAGCCGGAGGCGAGACGAAGGACGACTCAGCGCTGGGGCACGAGCTCGCCGATCTCGACGCCGATGCGGCGACCTACCCGGGTGAGCAGGGCGACCGCCTCGGCCATGCTGCGGGCCGGATCCGGTTCGAGCTCCGCGAGCGCGTAGACCCGCTCGAAGCCCGCGGCCGTGGCGGCCTCGGGTGAGAGCGTGGAGCGGCCGCACACGGCGATGACGGGGATCCCCGCCGCTCGCGCGGCCGCGGCCACGCCGAGCGGGGTCTTCCCACCCAGGCTCTGATCGTCCAGGCTGCCCTCGCCGGTGATGACGAGATCCGCCCCGACCAGCGCCTCGGCCAGGCCGGTCAGGCGCTGCACGACCTCGACGCCGGGCTCGCGCCGGGCTCCGAGCGCGGCCAGCGCCGCGTAGCCGACGCCGCCGGCACCGCCCGCCCCCGGCAGCGCGGTGGCCGCACGGATCCCGGGCTGCTGCTCGAGCAGCGCGGCGTAGCGGGCGAGTGCGGCGTCGAGGGTCGCGACGTCCGCCGGGGTCGCGCCCTTCTGCGGCCCGAACACCGCGGGAGCCCCGCGCTGCCCGAGCAGGGGGTTGTCGACGTCGCTGGCGAGCACGATCTCGGTGTCGGCGAGGCGCGGATCCAGGCCCGACGCGTCGACCGCGGCGATGCGGCTCAGCGCTCCGCCGCCCCCCGGCAGCTCGTCGCCCTTGGCGTCCCGCAGGGACACCCCGAGCGCCTGCAGCATCCCCGCACCGCCGTCGGTGTTGGCGCTGCCGCCGATGCCGAGCACGATGTGCGTCGCCCCGTGGTCCAGCGCCGCCGCGATCAGCTCCCCCGTGCCGCGGCTGGTGGCACCGAGCGCATCCCGGACGCCGTCGGGCAGCTGGTCCAGCCCGCTCGCGGCGGCCATCTCGATGATCGCCTGCGTGCCGCGCACCCCGAACCGCGCCTCGACCGGCTGCCCCGTGGGACCGGTCACGGCGACGGTGACCGGCGCGAACCCGGCGGCGAGCGCGGCGTCGACCGTGCCCTCCCCGCCGTCCGCGACGGGGACCGCGTCGACGGCGGTCCCCGGAGCGGTCGTCGAGATGCCCTCCGCCAGCGCGGCGGCGACCTCCGGTCCCGTGGCGGATCCCTTGAACTTGTCCGAGGCGATCAGGATGCGCATGCGTCCACCCTTCCAGTCGTTGTGCGTGCCTGCGCCGTCCCCAGGCCGCAGATGTCGGGTCCCTGCCTGTCGGGCCCCATCCCGCGAGACTCCACTATTCGGCTGAGACTGCGCGTCTGGCGTGGAGTCTCGCGCGAAAAGTGGAGTCTCGCGGTGGGGGCGGCGGGGGCGGCGGGGCGGGCTCAGTCGAGCAGCGCGTAGATCGCCTCGGGGGCGTCCGCGGGCGAGGTGGCCAGATCCTCGAACTCGTTCATGGTGTCCAGATCCGCGCCCATGGCGATGTTGGTGACGCGCTCGAGGATGACCTCGACGACCACCGGCACGCCGAACTCGTCGCGCAGGCGCTGGGCCTCCGCGAAGCCCGCCGCGAGATCCTCCGGACGCTCGACGCGCAGCGCCTTGCAGCCGAGGCCCTCCGCGACCTTGACGTGGTCCACGCCGTAGCCGGTGGCGATCGAGGACGAGTCCTGCGGGGTGTTCACGTTGTCGAACGCCAGCGACACCTCGTAGTCCATCTCGAAGCCGCGCTGCGACTGACGGATCAGGCCCAGGTAGCTGTTGTTCACCACGACGTGGATGTACGGCAGCTTGTGCTGCGCGCCCACGGCGAGCTCCTCGATCATGAACTGGAAGTCGTAGTCGCCCGAGAGCGCGACGACCTGCTCGCCCGGCTTGCCGCGGACGACTCCGAGGGCGGCGGGTCCGGTCCAGCCCAGCGGACCCGCCTGGCCGGCGTTGATCCACTTGCGCGGACCGTAGGCGTGCAGCAGCTGCGCACCGGCGATCTGGGACAGCCCGATCGTGGTGACGTAGGTGGTGTCGCGGTCGAATGCCGAGAGCATCTCCTGGTAGACGCGGTGCGGCTTCATCGGCACGTTGTCGAAGTTGGTCTTGCGCTGCAGGCGGGCCTTGCGGTCGCGGCACTCCTGCGCCCAGCCGTTGTAGTCGGGCAGCTCGGCCACCCGGTCGCGGGCGGCCTCGAGCAGCGCGTCGATGAACGCGCCCGCATCGGAGACCACGCCGTAGTCGGGCGCGAACACGCGGCCGATCTGGGTGGGCTCGATGTCGACGTGCACGAAGGTGCGGCCCTTGCGGTACGTGTCCAGGCCCCCGGTGTGGCGATTCGCCCAGCGGTTGCCGATGCCCAGCACGAAGTCGCTCTCCAGGAAGCTCGCGTTGCCGTAGCGCTGCGAGGTCTGGATCCCGACCAGGCCGGCGGCCAGCGGGTGGTCGTCGGGCAGGGCGCCCCAGCCCATCAGGGTCGGGAACACGGGCACGCCCAGTGTCTCGGCGAGCTCCACGAGCTTCGCCGCGGCGCCGGAGTTCACGATGCCGCCGCCGGCGACGATCGCCGGGTGCTGCGCGGCGACCAGCATGTCGAGCACCTTCTCGGCCTGCGCGCGGGTCGCCGCGGGCTTCGCCACCGGCAGCGGCTCGTAGGTGTCGATGTCGAACTCGATCTCGGTCATCTGCACGTCGAACGGCAGGTCGATCAGCACCGGGCCGGGCCGGCCGGAGCGCATGATCTGGAACGCGCTCTGGAAGACGCCGGGCACCTGCGCACCCTCGAGCACCGTCTTGGCGAACTTCGTCACGGGCTTCGCGATCGACGCGATGTCGACGGCCTGGAAGTCCTCCTTGTCCAGCTTCGCCACTGGCGCCTGGCCGGTGATGCACAGCATCGGGATGGAGTCGGCGATCGCGGCGTAGAGGCCGGTGATCATGTCGGTGCCGGCGGGACCCGACGTGCCCAGGCACACGCCGATGCGACCGTCGGCCGTGCGGCTGTAGCCGTCGGCCATGTGGCTCGCGCCCTCGACGTGGCGGGCGAGGGTGTGCCGGATGCCGCCGTGGGCGCGCATCGCGGAGTACAGCGGGTTGATGGCGGCGCCGGGGAGGCCGAAGGCCTCGTCCGCGCCTTCCTTGATCAGGATCTGGACGATGGCGTCGACTGCGCGCATGCGGGTCATGGGAGTGCTCCTTGGGAGGGGAAGTTTCGGGTGTGGGAGGCGGCGCGTCAGTCGCGGCCGGCGAGCTCGGCGGTGAGCTTGAACAGGCCCGAGTGGTCCAGGCCGCCGTCGCCGCGGGCGACGAGCGCGTTCACGAGCTGTGCGACCGCGGCGCCGAGCGGGACGGTGACCCCGACCGAACGCGCCGCCGACGTGACGATGCCCAGATCCTTGTTGTGGAGGGCGAGGCGGAAGCCGGGCGCGAAGTCGCGGTTCAGCATCTTCTGGCCCTTCTGGTCGAGGACCTTGGATCCGGCGAGACCGCCGCCGAGGACGGTCAGCGCCGCGTCGGTGTCGACGCCGAACGCCTCGAGGAAGACCACGGCCTCCGCGAGCGCCTGGATGTTCACGGCGACGATGAGCTGGTTGGCGGCCTTCACGGTCTGCCCGGCGCCGGCGGGGCCGACGTGCACGATCGTCTTGCCGATCGCGTTCAGGATCGGCTCGGCCTTGGCGAAGTCGTCTGCGGATCCGCCGACCATGATCGACAGGACCGCGTCGATCGCGCCCTGCTCGCCGCCGGAGACCGGGGCGTCGACGACACCCAGGCCTGCGGCGACGGCCTCCGCGGCCAGCTCCTTGGCCACGTCGGGGCGGATCGAGGAGTTGTCGATCCAGAGCGCGCCGGCCTTGGCGTTCGCGAACACGCCGTCCGGGCCCTGCACCACACCGGCGACGTCCGGGGAGTCCGGGACCATCGTGATGACGACGTCGGCGTCGGCCACCGCGTCGGCGATGCCGGTCGCGGCGGATCCGCCCGCGGCGACGAGCTTGTCGATCGCCTCCTGGCTGCGGTTGTAGCCCGTGACCTCGTAACCGGCGGCGACGAGGTTGGTGGCCATGGGCAGGCCCATGATGCCGAGGCCGATGAATGCGATGCGGGTCATGTCTTCGCTCCTTCGCGGAAAGATCGTGCGGGTCAGGCCTGGGCGGCCGCGGTGGTGATCCAGGCGAAGGGATCCGCCTGGGTGGCCTTGTACTCGAGGCCGATGACGCCGGCGTAGCCGCCGGCCTCGGCGTCGGCGATCCACTGCGCGAGCGGCAGGTCGCCGGTGCCGGGCTCGCCGCGGCCGGGGGCGTCGGCGATCTGGATGTGGCCGAACTCGGCGGCGTGGCCGGCGATCACGGCGGGCACATCGTCGCCGTTGACGGCGAGGTGGTAGAAGTCCGCGAGGAGCTTCACGTTGTCGACGCCCTCCTCGCTCCTCACGCGCTCGATGATCGCGAGCGCGTCGGCGGCGGTCTTCAGCGGGTACGTCTCCATGCCCGAGACCGGCTCGAGCAGCACGATGCCGCCGATCTCGGCGACCGCGCGGCCGGCGGCGGCGAGGTTCTTCACGGCGAGGTCGTCCTGCGCCTGCGGGTCGACGCCCTCGAGGCGGTTGCCGTACAGCGCGTTGAACGCCCTGGTGCCGAGGCGGCGGCCGATCCCGACGACGACGTCGATGTTGGCGGCGAACTCGCCCTCGCGGCCGACCCACGACACCAGGCCGCGGTCGCCCGCGCCCATGTCGCCGGCGAAGAAGTTGAGGCCGGTCAGCTGCACGCCCGCGTCCTGGATCGCCGCGACGAACGCGTCGACCTCGTCCTGCGCGGGCACGGCGACGGAGAACGGCCACCAGAACTCCACGGCGTCGAAGCCGGCGGCCTTCACGGCGGCCGGACGCTCGAGGATCGGCAGCTCGGTCAGCAGGATCGAGGCGTTGACGGTGTAGCTCATGAGATCGTCCTTGATGTCTCTTGCGGTTCGCGGTTCTTCCGAATTACGGAAAGAAAATCTTGATTGATGAAAGTTTAGGCCGGGACGCCGGAGATGTCAACGGTCCGGACGCGAGGGCGGGATCCGCGGCCCGCGGACGACGAGGACGCCACCACGACGAGGACGCCACCACGACGACGAACGCCGCCCACACGCGGTGGACGGCGTTCACGAGGCGACCGGCGCTCAGGTCAGACGGATCTGGCGGTTCATGTCCTTGTAGAGCAGGTAGCGGAAGTCCTCCGGGCCGCCGGCGTAGCAGGCCTGCGGGCAGAACGCGCGCAGCAGCATGTAGTCGCCGGCCTCGCACTCCACCCAGTCGTCGTTGAGGCGGTACACGGCCTTGCCCTGCAGCACGAACAGTCCGTGCTCCATGATGTGCGTCTCGGCGAACGGGATGGATCCGCCCGGCTTGAAGGTGACGATGTTCACCTGCATGTCGTGCGCCATGTCGCTCGCGTCGGAGAACCGGGTGGTCGACCACACGTCGTCGGTGTCGGGCATCGAGACCGGGGCGATCGCGTCGTCGCTCGTGACGAACGACGCCGGCGCATCGATCCCGTCGAGGTACTCGTACGCCTTGCGGATCCAGTGGAAGCTGGTGATCTCGGATCCCTCGTTCGCCAGCGACCACTGCGCGTTCGGGGTGATGAAGGCGTAGCCGCCGGCCGCCAGCACGTGCCGCTCCCCCTCGAGCGTGAGCACGAGCTCGCCGGTCGTGACGAACAGCACGCTCTCCACGCCCGTCTCGGCCTCAGGCCTGGCCGCCCCGCCGCCGGGGGCGATCTCGACGATCAGCTGCGAGAACGTCTGCGCCGAGCTCGGCGTCGGACGCGCCAGGATCCAGGCACGGCTGTCGGTGAAGCCGGGCAGGCTGGAGGTGACGATGTCGCGCAGCACGCCCTTCGGGATGAAGGAGTAGGCGAGCTTCACGACCGCGCGGTCGGTGAGCAGGTCGGACTGCGGGGGAAGCCCGCCGGCCGGGGTGTAGTAGGTGCGGGTGCTCATGCTGCGGCCTCCTTGAGGGCGAGTTTCGGGTGGGCGAGCCGGACGAGCTCGGCGGGCTCGGATCCGGTCGCGGAGCGGACCTCCTCGGCCGTGAGCGCGCCGCACTCCAGGCCGCGCACGACGAACCGGGCCAGGGCGCGGGCCGTCGCCGGCTCATCCATGATCGTGGCGTCGCTGCCGTGCAGGTAGTTGTCGAGCCGGGTCGCGGCCGCGGCGAAGCCCTCGCGGTAGAACGCGTAGGTCGCCAGGTACCGCGTCGGCAGCTGCGCGGCGTGCAGGTCCCAGCCCTGGTAGTAGCCGCGCTCGAGCGAGCGCCGCACCAGGCGGGCGTGCAGCGTCCACGCCGCGATGACGTGATCCGGATCCCCCACCGGGATCACGTTCGTGGATCCGTCCGAGAGGCGCACGCCGGTCTCCGCGACGGCCACCTGCATGACCTGCTTGGCGAAGTCGGCCGCGGGATGCTCCATGGACTGGTGCGCCGCGGCGATCTGCAGCGAGGCGCTGTAGTCGTAGGTGCCGTAGTGCAGGGCGCTCACCCGGCCGTCCGCGCGGTGCAGCAGCGTCGCGACCGGGACGGATCCGTCCGCCGCGATGATGAGCTGCGGCGTCTCCATCTGCACCTCGAAGCGCAGTCGTCCGGCGGGCAGCCCGAGGCGCTGCTCGAACACCTCGCACAGCGCGACCATGGCCTCGACCTGCTCGACGGTGGTGACCTTCGGCAGCGTGAGCACGAGCCCGTCCGGCAGCGGCCCGTTCGCGATCAGGGTGGTCAGGAACAGGTCGAGCGTGCGGATCCCGCGCCGGCGCGTGGGCTCCTCGAAGCACTTGAAGCGGATCCCGATGAACGGCGGAGCGACGCCCGCGGCGACCGCGGCGGAAACCCGCTCCGCGGCGAGGACCGCATCCGCGTCCTCCTCGTCGTCGGGCCGGGCGCCGTAGCCGTCCTCGAAGTCCAGGCGCAGATCCTCGATCGGCTCGCGCTCGAGCTTGGCGTCGACGAGGGGCGCGAGCTCGGCGGCGAGCGCCCCGAGCCCCACGGACTGGGCCACGGCGACCGTGCCGCCGAACGCGGCCACGGCCTCCGCGGCGCTCCGACCGAAGGCCGCAGGCAGGTCGGGACGAAACCGGTCGGCGGGCACGTACAGCGTGTGCACGGGCTGGCGGGATCCGTCGTCGCCGGGGTACTCCGCGCGCAGCAGCGTGTCGGTGCCGGAGAGGCGGGCGTCGACGGCGGCGAGGTCGGCCTCGCCCAGGGTGCCTGCGGCCATACCGGTCACTCCTTCGACGACTCGACGACGCGCACGATCGCCTCGGCCACCGCGCCGGCCACGAGCGGATCGAACACGCTCGGGATGATGAAGCTCGCGTTGAGCTCGTCGTCGCCGACGCGGTCCGCGATCGCCTGCGCGGCTGCGACCAGCATAGGCGGGGTGATGTCCGACACGCCCGCGTCCAGCAGGCCGCGGAAGAAGCCGGGGAATGCCAGCACGTTGTTGATCTGGTTGGGGAAGTCGCTGCGCCCGGTGGCGACGACGGCGGCGTGCTTGGACGCGACGACGGGGTCGACCTCGGGCGTCGGGTTCGCCATCGCGAACACGATCGCGTCGTCGGCCATCGCGGCGATGTCGTCCTCGTCGAGCACGTGCGGGGCGCTCACGCCGATGAACACGTCGGCGCCGACGACGGCCTCCTTGAGCGTGCCGCGGAAGTTGCGCGGGTTGGTGGTCGCCGCGAGCTCGATGCGGTGCGCGTCGGTGTACTGCTCGTCGCGGTTGATCGCGCCGTTGCGACCGCACGCGACGATGTCCGTCGCCCCCTCGGCGAGCAGCAGCTGCACGATCGCGTTGCCGGCGGCGCCGACGCCCGAGACCACGATCCGCACGTCGCCGATCGCCTTGTCGACGACCTTGAGCGCGTTCCGCAGCGCGGCGAGGGTGACGATCGCGGTGCCGTGCTGGTCGTCGTGGAAGACGGGGATGTCCAGCTCCTCGCGCAGGCGGGCCTCGATCTCGAAGCAGCGCGGCGCCGCGATGTCCTCGAGGTTCACGCCGCCGTAGACCGGGGCGATCGCCTTGACGATGCTGATGATCTGCTCGGTGTCCTTGGTGTCCAGGCACACCGGCCAGGCGTCGACGTCGGCGAACTGCTTGAACAGCGCGGCCTTGCCCTCCATGACCGGCAGCGCGGCCTCCGGGCCGATGTCGCCGAGGCCGAGCACGGCGGTGCCGTCGGTGACGACCGCGATCGTGTTGCGCTTGACGGTCAGGTTGCGGGCCTTGCTCTTGTCCTCCGCGATCGCCATGCAGACGCGGGCGACGCCCGGGGTGTACGCGCGGGACAGGTCGTCGCGGTTGCGCAGCGGCACGCTGGGCACCACCTCGAGCTTGCCGCCGAGGTGCATCAGGAAGGTGCGGTCGCTGACCTGACGCACGGCGACGCCGTCGAGCCCCTCGACCGCGTCGCGGATCTGGTCCGCGTGCGCCTCGTCCGTCGTGTTGCAGGTCAGGTCGACGACGATCGTGTGGGGGTGCGACTCCACGACGTCGAGCGCGGTGACGGCGGCGCCGACGGCGGTGGCCGCCGCAGCGAGCTCGCTGGTCACCTGGAAGTTGGATGGTGCGTCGATGCGCAGCGTGATCGAGTTGCCGGGACCCGGGTTCGCCATGATTCCTCCTCATCGAGGCGTCCGAGTGAACGACCCGGGCGCTGGTGGCGTTGGTGAAACGTGTGAGAACTTTCGTATTGTGGACACTATTATCTTCATTGTGGAAGTTTTGCGCAACACGAGTTTCCGAACCGTTCGGATTTTCGGCGTGCGACTCTCGCATGATGGAATAACCACGACGACGGGAGCGGCGATGACGGACATTTCGAACGCGAAGAAGGCGGATCCGAAGACGGGCAAGGGCTCGGGATCCGGCGTGCAGTCGGTCGAGCGCGTGTTCGAGCTGCTCGAGCTCGTGACCGACGCCGGCGGCGACGTCACGCTCAGCGAGCTCTCCGCATCGACGGACCTGCCGCTGCCGACCATCCACCGGCTGCTGCGCACGCTGGTCTCGCTCGGCTACGCGCGTCAGCTGCCGAACCGCCGCTATGCGCTGGGCCCGCGTCTCATCCGCATCGGCGAGGGCGCCTCCCGCCAGTTCGGCGCCCTCGCTCGCCCGCAGCTGAAGACCCTCGTCGACGCGCTCGGCGAGAGCGCCAACATGGCCGTGCTCGACGGCGACATGGTCGTCTACGTCGCCCAGGTGCCGTCGCAGCATTCGATGCGCATGTTCACCGAGGTGGGCCGCCGCGCCAACGTGCACGACACCGGAGTGGGCAAGGCGATCCTCGCGCAGCTCGACGACGACACCGTGCGCGGCATCGTCGGCCGCACCGGCATGGCCACCCCCACGTCGTTCAGCATCGGCACCGTGGATGCGCTGCTGAAGGAGCTGGACGTCATCCGCGAGCGCGGGTACTCGATCGACGAGCAGGAGCAGGAGATCGGCGTGCGCTGCTACGCGATGGCGGTGCCCGGCGCTCCGACGCCGACGGCGGTCTCGGTCTCCGGACCCATCGCCCGCGTGACCGAGGAGTTCGGCCGGCGCGCCGTGCCCCTGCTCCGCGACGCCGCCGCCGCGATCGCCGCCGACCTGGACGCCTGAGCGCAGGCACCCACGCCCTTCGTCTCGCCTCCGGCTCGCTCAGGGACCGGGGCTCGATCAGGGACCGAGGCCGGTCCCTGAGCGAGCGCAGCGAGACGAAGGGCGCTGGCGACGCCGCCGCCGCGATCGCCGCCGACCTGGACGCCTGAGCCCGGCACCCACGCCCTTCGTCTCGCCTCCGGCTCGCTCAGGGACCGAGGCCGCTCAGGGACCGAGGCCGCTCAGGGACCGGGGCCGCTCAGGGACCGGGGCCGCTCAGGGACCGGGGCCGGTCCCTGAGCGAGCGCAGCGAGACGAAGGGCGCTGGGGCGCCCCGTGCGGCTACTCCGCGTCCGTGCCGCTGCTGCCGGCGTTCACGTCCAGCAGGCGGTACTTCTCGGCCGCGGCGGCCGGCACGGCCGGATCCACCTCGCCCCGCTTGGCGAGCAGCTGCAGCGTGCGCACGACGACCGACGGGCCGTCGATCTTGAAGTACCGGCGCGCGGCCGCACGCGTGTCCGAGAAGCCGAAGCCGTCGGCGCCGAGGGTCGCCCAGTCGTTCGGCACGAACTGACGGACCGAGTCGGCCCAGTCCTTCGCGTAGTCGCTGACCGCGACGATCGGGCCGTGCGCGTC
>JAFDWP010000210.1 GCA_018268435.1 Actinomycetota bacterium | reverse complement strand
GACCGGCGCACGTTCGGGTACCAGCGCGCCGAGGTGTTCGGCGCGCTCGTCAACGCGATCATCCTCATCCTGCTGTCGGGCTGGGTGGCGTTCGAGGGCGTGAGCCGCCTGCTGCATCCCGCCGAAGTGGAGGTGGCGGGAACACTCATGCTCATCGTCGCCGCCGTGGGACTCGTCGCGAACGCGATCTCGATGTGGCTGCTAAGCGCGGCCCAGCGCACCAGCATCAACGTGCGCGGCGCCTACCTCGAGGTCATGGGGGATCTGATCGGATCCGCCATGGTGATCGTCGCGGCCGTCATCATCATCACCACGGGATGGACGCCCGCCGACGCGATCGCCTCCCTCGTGATCGCCGCGATGATCATCCCGCGGGCGATCTCCCTGCTGCGCGAGGTGTTCTCGGTGCTCGCCGAGTCGGCGCCCAAGGGCACCGCGGTGAGCGACATCCGCACGCACCTGCTCGACTATCCCGGCGTGACCGGCGTGCACGACGTGCATGTATGGCAGCTGACCCGGGGAGCGCCGGTGTTCACGGCGCACGTCTCCGTGCAGCCCTCGGTGCTCGCCGACGGGGGCGCGGCGACGTTGCTCGTGCAGATGCAGTCCTGCCTCGCGGAGCACTTCGACGTCGAGCACTCCACGTTCCAGATCGAGCCGGACGCGTCCGGCTCCGGCAGTGCGGGCGACTGCGAGGCCGTGCACGCCTGAGTGCGGCAGTCGTCACGCGTCTTCCATGAGTTCTGCGAGTCGGCGGGCCGTGCTGCGGGCGGTGAGTATCTCGCCGAGGACATTGCGCAGCGCGCGGCTGGAGGGGTCGGTGGCAGCGAGCGCGGCCTGTGCTCTCGTCTGGGTGAGTGCATGTTCGCCGGCGGGATGCCGCACGGCCTGGTAGGCGTCGAGTTCTTCGAGGGGTGCCTGCTCGCGCAGGACCGCGTTGAGCCGACCCGCCAGGTCGATCGCGTCCTGGAGACCAACGTTGAGCGCGGATCCTCCGGCGTTGAAGACGTGCGCAGCGTCGCCGGCGAGGAAGACGCGCCCGGAGCGATAGATCTCGGCGTGGCGACTGTTGGCCACGGTGCTTCGGACATCCGTCGCGGTCGTGAAGGGAAGGTCGGCACCCAGGACCCGGCGGAGACGGGCGCGATGGAGAACCGGCCGCCGGCCATCTGGACAGGCTGCATCGTCGGGATCCGACCGACTCCGGCGATGTCGAGGTCGTCACCGACCCGGATGATCCGGTCGTGGGGGCGTGTGACCGCGGTAGATCCGGGCTCCATGTGCGACCGCGCGCGCCTCGAGCAGCTCCTCGAGGCGTCGCTGAGGTATCGGCAGAATATGCAGTGGGTTGTTGGCATCGGATCCGAGGTCGAGCGAGAGCGGCCCGAAGGCGAAGCGGGACGGTGAGAGGACCGCGAGCCCCGTGCCGCTCAGGAGTCCGCGTTGCTCGAGTTCGACCGCGGCGTGCCCCACGATCCCGTTCGCCTTCGGCATCGCTGAGGGTGCAGGGCTGCTCTCCCAGACGACGGTGCGCGTGCCGGCGGCGGCGAGGTCGCCGGCGAGCAGCAGGCCGACCGGCCCTGCGCCGACGATGGCGACTTCGAGCTGCATGGAGTCCGTGGTGTGTGATCTCATGCCTGTCAGTCCTAGTTGACAAATTGAGGCGTGTCAAATAGAATTGACACCATGATCGACATGGACACGCTCCGCACCGCGGATCCAGCCACCGGCCTGCGCGCGGTCGGGGCGCTGCACCGACTCGCGGAGCGGGTGGAGGCGATGCACGTCGCGGAGGCGCGCCGGGCCGGCTGGTCCTGGGAGCAGATCGGCGACGCGCTGGGAGTCACCCGGCAGTCCGTGCACGCCAAATACGGAAGGCGGGAGAAGGATGTTTGAACGATTCGCCTCGGCCGCGAGGGCTGCCGTCGAGGACGCCCGGTACGAGGCCCGCCGACGGGGGGATCGCCGGATCGGGTCCGAGCACCTTCTGCTGGCGGTCCTGCAGGACGATGACCTCGCGCGGCTCGCGGACATCGACGCCGCGACGGCGCGCCAGGCCGCGGACCGGCTCGACCGCGCCGCGCTCGAGGCCATCGGGCTCTCCCTCGGTGAGCCCCGGGGGGAGGGTCCGACGCCCAGCGCAGCCGCCTTCCGTCTGACCCCGGGGGCGAAGGCCGTCATCCAGGGCGCGCTGGGGAACGCCACGGCGGAGAAGGCCAGGGCGATCACGACCCGGCATCTGCTGCTGGCGCTGCTGGAGCGCCCCCTGCCCGACCCTGCCGCATCGATCTTCGCCGAGCTGCACGTCGATCGGGACGCGCTCCACGAGCGCCTCGTCGCCGGATCCTGAGGCTCTCGCAGGGGTCGCTTCGAGAACCTCGGCGACGGAGACCGCAGGGTCAGGCCTCGACGACGACCTCGTCCGGGCGCTTGTCCGGGCGCAGGCCGCGCCAGCGCGAGTGCCGCAGCACGCCGTCGTCGGTCCAGTTCGCGAACTCCACCTCGCCCACCAGCTCGGGGCGCACCCAGAGCGCGTCCGAGGCGTCGGCTGTGGGCACGCCGTCGACGGCGGGGGTGGGGCTGCGCAGCGGATCCAGCCGGGTGCCGAGATCGCGCAGCGCGCGGTCGGTGAAGCCCGTACCGACCCGGCCGACGTAGCGCAGGCCCGACGGCAACGACGGCTCCGGGATCGCCAGCAGCAGGGATCCGATGCGCCCCGAGCGGTCGCCCCTGCCCGGCCGGATCCCCACGATCACCACCTCCTGGGTGCGGGTGAGCTTGATCTTGAGCCAGTGCGGCGACCGGCTCCCCGCGGCGTACGGCGAGCCCGGATCCTTCACGACCACGCCCTCCAGCTCGAGGGCCGCGCTCGTCGCGAGCGCCGCATCCACGTCGTCGAACACCGGCGGCACGAGCACCGGAGCCGGGAGGTCGGCCGCGATCTGCTCGAGCAGTTCGCGGCGGTCGCGCAGCGGCAGGGCGGTGAGGTCGTGCCCCTCGAGGTGCAGCAGATCGAACAGGTGGTAGCGCACCGGCGTGCGCACCACCTCGCGCTCGATCTCGCGCGCCCGGGTCAGATGCATCCGGTCCTGCAGCCGGTGGAAGCTGGGCCGGCCCGCGGCGTCGAACGCCACGATCTCCCCGTCCACCACGGCCTCGCCGACCGGGAGGCCGGGCGCGCCGTCGGCGGTCAGCTCGGGGTAGCGGTCGGTGATGTCGCTGCCGCTGCGGGTGCGCAGCCGGAAGCGCCCATCGGCCCAGGTGCCGATCGCCCGGATCCCGTCCCACTTGATCTCCGCCCAGCCCAGGCCCCGCGCGGTGCCCGGCGTGCCGTGCTCGGCGAGCATCGGGGAGTACGCCGGCACGGCGCCCCCGAGCGTCGTGCCCACCCCGGTCGCTGGGCTCGCCCCGGTCGCTGAGGCTCTCGAAGCGACTGACACGGGACGGGCATCCGCCGGCGCCTCGGGCCTCGCCTCCGCGGACGAGATCGCCGCGAACGGATCCAGCCCGCTCTCGGCCCGCGCGAGCACCTCGTCGAAGCGCAGCTGACGCAGATCCGGATCCTCCAGCTCCGACCAGGTGCGCGGGGCGGCGGCCCAGGGCTGCGGTCGTCCGCGCAGCGAGTACGGCGCGATCGTGGTCTTCTTGCCGTTGTTCTGGCTCCAGTCCAGGAACACCTTGCCGGCGCGCAGCGTCTTCGTCATGACGCTCGTGACGAGCGCCGGATGGTCGGTCTCGATCGCCCGGGCGAGGGCGTGCGCGAACGCCGAGATCTCGTCGCTGGTGCGGTCGCCGGGCAGGTGCGCGTACAGGTGGATGCCCTTGCTGCCGCTCGTCACCGGGACCGGATCCATGCCCATGCCGGTGAGGATCCCGCGCGCGAGGAGTGCCACCTCCGCGCACTGCGCGAGGGTCACGCCGGGGCCGGGGTCCAGATCGAGCACGAGCCGGTCGGGGTCGCCGCGATCGCCGTCCGGGGCGAACCGCCACTGCGGGATGTGCAGCTCGATCGCGGCGACCTGCGCCATCCAGACCAGCGTCGCGACCTCGTCGACGAGCGGGTAGTCCTTGGCCCCGCCGGAGTGCGGGATCGCCTGCCGGGGGATCCAGCCCGGGGCGCCGGGTTCGAGCTGCTTCGCGAAGAACGAGCCCTGCGGGTCGGCGGCGGTGCCGACGCCCTCGACCCAGCGCTTGCGGGTGACCGGCCTCCCGGCGACGACGGGCAGCAGCAGCGGGGCGATGCGCGCGTAGTAGTCGATCACCTCGCCCTTGGTGGTGCCCGTCTCCGGATACACCACCTTGTCGAGGTTCGTGACGCGCAGCCGCCGCTCGCCGATGCGCACGAACTGCGGGCCCTCTGCCATGTCGTCAGGCTATCCCGCGGTCGCGCGGGTGGTGTGTACTGGTGCCATGAGGACGATCTGGAAGGGCTCGCTCACCTTCGGGCTGGTCAATGTGCCGGTCAAGGTGTACTCGGCGACCGAGGACCACGACGTCCCGCTGCATCAGGTGCACGACGCCGACGGCGGACGGATCCGGTACAAGCGCGTGTGCGAGGTGTGCGGGGAGACGGTCGCGTACGCGGAGATCGACCGCGCCTACCAGGATGAGACTCAGACCGTGGTGCTGACGAAGGAGGATCTGGACTCGCTCCCCGCGGAGCGCAGCCGTGAGATCGACGTCGTCGAGTTCGTGCCGTCGGACCAGGTCGATCTGCTGACCCTGGACAAGGCCTACTACCTGGAGCCGGACTCGGCGTCGCCCAAGGCGTACGTGCTGCTGCGCAAGACCCTCGAGGCCACCGACCGCACGGCGATCGTGCGGTTCACCCTGCGCCAGAAGACGCGGCTGGCGGCGCTGCGCGTGCGCGGCGACGTGCTCGTGCTGCAGACGCTGCTCTGGGCGGACGAGGTGCGCGAGGCCGACTTCCCCGCACTGCAGGACGAGGTCACGATCTCGGACAAGGAGCTCGAGCTGTCCGCGACCCTGGTGGAGGGGTTCTCGGCCGACTTCGATCCGAGCGCGTTCGTCGACGAGTACCAGGTCGAGCTGCGCACCCTCATCGACGCCAAGATCGAGAAGGGCGAGGCGTTCGAGACCGAGGAGACGTTCGCCCCGGTCGAGAAGGGCGGCGAGGTGATCGACCTCATGGAGGCGCTGCGCGCGAGTGTGGAGAAGTCGCGGGCTGCACGGGCCGAGGCCGCCGGGGACACCGGCGCGCAGCGCGACGCGGGCTGAGCCCGGATCAGATCTCGGGCTCGACGGCCGGGGCGCCCGCGGCCGTCTCGAGCCTCGCCTTGCGGCGCTCGTTGAGGTAGTGCCAGGCGGTGACGCCGAGGGTGAGCACCACGACGCCGAGCAGGATCACGTCGATGTACTTCGTGACGAGGTCGGCGACCCACGGGATGTACGCGATGAGGTACCCGACCAGGGTGAGGCCGAAGCCCCAGATCAGCGCCCCGATGAGGTTGTACAGGCTGTACTTGCGCCACGGCATGTGCCCGACGCCCGCCGCGACGGGCGCGAAGGTGCGCACGACCGGCACGAAGCGGGCCAGGATCACGGTCAGCCCGCCGAAGCGGTCGAAGAAGTGGTTCGTGCGCTCGACGTTCTTCCGGCTGAACAGGCCGGACTCCTTGCGCTCGAAGACCGCGGGACCGCCCTTGTGCCCGATCAGATAGCCGACCTCGCCGCCGAGGAACGCAGCGAGGGCGATGAGCAGGCCGACGACCCAGATGTCGAGACCGAACACGCGGTTCGTGTGGGTGAGCAGGCCCGCGATGATCAGCAGTGTGTCGCCCGGGAGCAGGAAGCCGATCAGCAGCCCGGTCTCGGCGAAGATGATGAAGAGCACCACGGCGAGCGCCCAGGGTCCCGCGCCGTTGATGATGACGTTCGGATCGAGCCAGGGGATGAGGGCGGCGTGGTGCACAGGTGTTCCCGTCCGTGGAGTCGTCGCTGGAGTGGTCGCCGGGAGGCCGGCCGTCCCTGAAGTCTAGAACGGGTGGGGTCTGCGTCGGCTGGGAGGGTGCCGCCAGCGCTCTCGTGCGGAAGGTGGGACTCGAACCCACACGCCCGGAGGCACAGGAACCTAAATCCTGCGTGTCTACCGATTTCACCACTCCCGCGAGTGCGTCCAGTCTACGAGGGCGCGGACCTGCCCACGGGTGCACGGCGGCGCCCTGCCGGTGCGTCCTGTGGATAACTTCCGAGGCGGATCCGCCGATCCTGCGACGATGCCGGGGTGAGCCTCACCACCGCCGCCGTGACCGAGAGGGTGCGCGCCCGGCTGCGCGCCGAGCGGACCGATCCCTCGGTGCATCCGGACGAGGCGCGGCGGATCGCCCAGTTCGAGGTGCGCCGGCACAACGACCAGGCGCTCGCCCGCGGCACCGCGACGATCGACGATGAGAGCGCCTGCGTGCGGGACATCCTCGCGGGGGTCGCCGGTTACGGACCGCTGCAGCCGCTCCTCGAGGATGACTCGGTCGAGGAGATCTGGCTGAACGGGCCGTCGCACGTGTTCGTGGCGCGGGAGGGCCGCAGCGAGCGGCTCCCGATCACACTGACCGAGGCGCAGCTGCGCGACGTCGTGGAGCGGATGCTGCACACCACGGGCCGCCGGGTCGACATCGGGCAGCCGTTCGTGGACGCGTCGCTGCCCGACGGCTCGCGCCTGCATGTCGCGATCGCCGATGTGGTGCGCGGATCCTGGGCCGTGAACATCCGCAAGTTCCTGCCGCGCTACCGGAGCCTCGCGTCGCTCGTGGCCCAGGGCATGGTGCCGGCGCCGGTGGCGGCGACGCTGGCCGAGGCCATGCGCGCGGGGCGCAGCGTGATCGTGTCCGGCCCGACGCATGCGGGCAAGACGACGCTGCTGGCCGCGCTCGTCGCCGAGTGCGCCGACCAGCGCGTCATCACCGTCGAGGAGACCTTCGAGCTCGGGGTGCAGGCGCCGGACCTCGTGGCGCTGCAGGGGCGACAGGCGAGTCTGGAGGGAACCGGCGAGATCACCCTGCGGCGGCTCGTGAAGGAGGCCCTGCGGATGCGGCCGGACCGGCTCGTCGTGGGGGAGGTGCGCGACGCGGAGGCCCTCGATCTCGTGCTGGCGCTGAACACCGGTGTGCCCGGGGCCGCGACCGTGCACGCGAACTCCGCCGCGGAGGCGCTGGAGAAGCTGAGCATGCTGCCGCTGCTGGCGGGCCGCAACATCGACCGCGGCTTCATCGCGCCCGCGCTCGCCGCATCCGTCGATCTCGTCGTGCACTGCCGCCGGGCGGCCGACGGTACGCGCCGGCTGAGCGAGCTGATCGCCCCCACCGCGGTGGATGCGGAGGGACGGATCGGACATCGCGTGCTGCATGCGGACGATCTCGCCAGACGGGGCACCGCATGACGCTCCTGCTGGGCGCGCTGCTCGCGGCCGGCGTGGTCCTGGCCGTGTCCCCGTGGCTGTGGCCGGCGGGGGCACGCGCGGTGCGCGCGCAGCGGACGGGGGTGGCGACACGGCTGCTGCGCGAGGCCGGCTTCCGCGCCGATCCGCGCATGCTGGTGGTTGCGGTGCTCGCCGGCGGGCTCGGCGCCGGCGCAGCGGCCTGGCTCATGACGGGGACCGCGGCGTTCGCGCTGGTGCTGGCGGCGGCGGGAGCCGCGGCGCCGGTGGTGTTCCTGCGCTCGCGACGTCAGCGCCTGCTCCGGCTGCGGCGCGGGCTGTGGCCCGACGTGTGCGATCTGCTGATCGCGTCGATCCGGGTCGGCATGCCGCTTCCGGACGCCGTCGCGGCGCTCGAGGAGGCGGCGCCCGGTCCGCTGCGTCCGGCGTTCGCGGCGTTCTCCCGCGACCTGCACGCCACCGGGCGTTTCGATGCGGCGGCGGTGCAGCTCAAGGAGGCGCTGGCGGATCCTGTCGCCGACCGGATCGTCGAGACGCTGCGGATGGCCCGCGAGGTCGGCGGCACCGAGCTCAGCGGCGTGCTCCGCGCCCTGTCGGGTTCGGTCCGGGCGGAGGCGGCGTTGCGGGCCGAGGTGGAGGCGCGGCAGTCGTGGATCCGCGGTGCAGCGGTGCTCGGGGCGATCGCGCCCTGGGTGATCCTGGTGCTCCTCCTGCTCCGGCCGGAGGGAGCGGAGGCCTACACCAGCCCGGAGGGCGTGGCCCTGATCCTCGGCGGGGCCGCGGTGTCCTTCGTCGCGTTCCGGGTCATGCTGCGGATCGGCCGGCTCCCCGAGCCGCGGAGGTGGTTCCGATGAGTGCGCTGTCGGACCTCGCCGTCGCCGTGCTGCTCGGCGGAGCGCTCGCGGCCGGCGTCCTCCTCGTGCTGGCGGCGTTCCCGCGCTGGCGCTGGGCCGACCTCGGCGCGCGGATCGCGCCGCATCTGCGCGACGTCTCCGATCTCGCCGATCCGACGGCGCGGCTGCCCTGGCGGATGCCGGTCGGCGGCTCCTGGGCGTCGCGGATCAAGGGTGCGTTCGGGCTGTTCGGCGGGGGAGACGCCGGCGTCGCGCTGCGGATGACCCAGGCCGGGCTGCCCGGCGGGCCTGGCGCGTTCCGCAGCCGTCAGCTGGTCTGGGTGCTGATCGGGCTCGGCGTCGGCGCCATCGCGACCGTCGCCCTCGTGCTGGCCGGGCGGCTGTCCGCTCCGGCGGTGCTGCTGCCGGTCCTGTCCGCGGTCACGGCCGGAGTCGCCTGCGATGTGCTGCTCGGCGCGCGGGCGAAGGCGCGCGTGGGCCGTCTCACCGAGGAGCTGCCGACGGTCCTGGAGTTCCTCGCGCTGTGTCTTTCCGCGGGGGAGGGCCTGCCCGATGCCTTGCGCCGGGTGGGTGGCGCCGGTTCCGGGGAGCTGAGCGGCGAGCTGCGGGGCGTGACCCTTGCGGTGAACACCGGATCCACGCTCGCCGACGCGCTCGGAGAGTGCGCGCACCGCCTTCAGATCCCGCCGCTGACGCGTGCCGTCGATCAGATCGTCGCGGCTCTGGAGCGCGGTGCGCCGCTCGCCGCCGTGCTGCAGGCCCAGGCCTCGGACGCCCGCGAGGAGACCAAGCGCGGACTGATCGAGCAGGCCGGACGCAAGGAGATCCTGATGCTCCTGCCGCTGGTCTTCCTGATCCTGCCCCTGTCGGTGCTCTTCGCCGTCTTCCCCGGCGTCTTCATCCTGAGGCTCGGCATCGGCTGATGCCGCCTCCCCGACCGCTTCCACGAAAGGTGCCCCTCATGTCCGCAGATCGTCCCTTCCCTCCTCCCACGGCCCTCCCTGACCCCGATGACCCGGAGCGCGGTGACGTTCCCGGCTGGGTGCTGATCACCCTGATGACGGCGGGACTCGTCGTGCTGATCTGGGCGGTCGCCGGGCCTGCGCTCACGAATCTGTTCGAGCAGGCCATCGCGCGCGTCAGCGGGCTCTGATCCGGGATGCGCGGCGTGCGGCGCATGTGCGCGGTGGGGGACGGCGACCGGGGATCCAGCCCGGTCGAGTTCGTGCTCGTCGGCGCGCTGCTGACCGTGCTCACCCTCGGCGTGCTGCAGTTCGCGCTCGCCGTCTACGTGCGCAACGTCGTACACGACGCGGCGGTCGAGGGTGCGCATGTCGCGGCCCTCGCCGACACCGAGCCCGGCGAGGGCGTGCAGCGCACCGAGCGGGCGATCGGGCGTGCCGTGGGTGCCGACTATGCCCGGGAGGTCCGCGTGCGGGAGACGACGGCGCTCGGTGTGCCGACGATGGAGGTGACGGTGCGCACGACGCTGCCGCTCATCGGTCTGCTCGGTATCCCCTCGGGGCTGGAGGTGACCGGTCGTGCTCCCGTGGAGTCGTTCACCGCGGGGTGATGGGCGCGGCGCACCGACGCCCGGATCCGTCCTCGGCGCCGAAGACGGATCCGCGGCCCTGGAGTTCATCGGGCTCGGGGTGATCCTGCTCGTGCCGCTGGTGTACCTCGTGCTCGCCCTCGGTGCGATCCAGGGGCAGCTGCTCGGGGTGGAGTCGGCGGCGCGGCACACGGCGCGTACGATGAGCGCCGCGGTCGACGAGGCCGATGCGGCGGCCCGTGCCGATGCCGCAGTGAGATCCGCGATCGTCGAGTACGGGATGGATGAGGGATCCGTCGACGTGGACATCCGGTGCGCGCCGCAGGGCGTCGGGTGTCCCTCCGCCGGAGCGACGGTCGTCGTGACCGTCACCGCGCGGGTCGCGCTGCCGTTCGTGCCGCCGGTGTTCGGCCTGGACCGCATCGGCACGGTCCCGGTGCAGGCGTCCTCCGCGTACAAGGTCTCGCGCACCTGGACCGGCGGATGAGCGCCGCGCGCGTCGCCATGCGGCGCCGCCGGAGCGGAGAGCCGTACGGAGCCACCAGGGTGCCCCTGCTCGCTGACGATCGGGGCAGCACGATGCCGCTCATCCTCGGCTACCTGGTGCTGGCGGTCGCGCTGATCTTCGTGTGCGTGGGCGCGACCGACCTGTACATCGCGCAGAAGCGCCTGGACTCCGTGGCCGACGCGGCGGCGCTCGCCGGGGCCGACGGCTTCCGGCTGCAGGTCGACGGCACCGTGATCCGTGCGCGGCTCGAGGACGCGGACATCACCGAGCAGGCCGCGGCGGTGATCGGCGTGCTCGACGACGGCGCAGAACTGGTCTCCGCGGGGACCCCCGACGGACTCTCCGCCCGCGTCACCGTGCGGACCACCTGGGCGCCGCCGCTGCTGAGCGACCTCATGCCGGCGCTGGTGACGATCGAGTCCACCGGAACGAGCCGGACCGCGCTGGAGTGAGCGCGACGTCCGGGAGCGCCGCAACGTCGGATGCCCCGGCGGTCAGCTCTCGTCGGCGCCGCGGCGCGGCACGAATCGAGGGATCCAGCGCAGGAAGCCCACGGCGCCGAGCACGCCGATCGCCCCCACGACGGCGGCCCCGACCGCGAGCGAGCTGATCGCAGCGATCCCGGAGAACAGCAGCGGAGCGGCCGCGCCTCCGGCATCGGTGAGCGTGCGCCAGGATCCTAGGAACGCGGCGGGCTCGGACTGCGGGGCGACGTCGGCGCCCAGGGTGAGCAGGATCCCGCTGCTCAGACCGTTGCCCACGCCCAGCACGGCGGCGATCATGCCGAACCAGAGCACGCGGGTGTCGGCGTCGTGCGTGAACGACAGCGCCAGGAAGCCGAGCCCCATCAGCACCATCGCGGGCAGGGCCGCCCAGAGCCGGCCGAACCGGTCCATGACCTGCCCGCTGGCGTAGAACAGGGCGAAGTCGATCGCGCCGGAGACCCCGACCACGAGCGCGATCGTCGAGGCGTCCAGCCCGATCGACACGCCCCACAGCGGCAGCACCACCTGGCGGGCGGAGCGCACCGCGGACAGGCTCGCCGCCGCGAGGCCGAGACGGGAGAGCACCCCGCGGTTGCGCCACATGGTGCGGAACACTCCCGTCCGCTCGACGGTCGGGATGGATCCGCTGACGGCCTCGCCTGTGTCCTCCACGGCGCTCGTCTCGCGCTCGACGGCCACGGCCAGAGCCTCGGGATCCGGTCCGAACAGCACGAGCAGGATCAGCGCCACCAGGCAGACGGCGAAGAACCACAGCGTGGCATTCTCGCTGTGGAACAGCGCGAGCAGACCCGCGGCGAGGAACGGGCCGACGAACATGCCGGCGCGGAACGATCCGCCCAGCAGCGACAGCGCGCGGGCGCGGAACTCGAGGGGCACCCGGGTGGTCATGAACGCGTGCCGCGCGAGGCCGAACGCGGCCGCCGACATGCCGACGACGAACACGGCGATCGTGAAGACGACGAGGCTCGGCGCGAGGGCTCCGGCGACCACTCCGATCAGGGAGAGCACGCCGGCGGTCACCATGGTGTACCGCTCGCCGACCCGGGAGACCAGCCACCCGGCGGGGATGTTGCCGCACAGCTGCCCCACCACGAGCGCCGATGCGATGAGGCCCGCCGAGGCGAGCGTCGCCCCGCGGTTCGCCGCGATCACCGGGATGAGCGGCACCACGGCGCCTTCGCCGAGGGAGAACAGCAGCGTCGGCAGGTACACCATCGGACCGAACTTCCACAGCACCGTCGACGCGCGAACCTTCACGCCTCCACGGTAGTGCCGAGCGCGCGGGGGAGCCGACGGAACGGCGCGGATCCGACCGGAGTCGATCCGCTCAGAACGGCGGGGGTGCGGTGCTGCGGAATCCGGTAGGCGTGACGACCTCGACGGTGCGCTCGTCCGGCCGGGTGCGGTACGACGTGCGGGTGCGATGGCGCATCCGGTGGTCCCGGGGGCAGAGCGGGCGCAGCCGGCGGAGATCGGTCGTACCGCCCTCGGCCCAGGGCCGATCGTGATCGAGGTCGGCGTCGACGGCGAGCCTGCTGCAGCCGTCCCGCGCGCAGGTGCCGTGCTGCAGGATGAGCCAGTCACGCTGCGCCCTGGTCGGGCGGTAGGTGCGACGATCCATGTCGACGACGACGCCCCGGACCGGATCCGTGACGACGCGGCGGAAGGATCCGGCATCGAGGAACGTCTGCCGCGCGGTGAGCGGGTCGATCGGGCCGAGGCCGACGATCTCCGCCTGCTCGACGGGGACGGGGTCTCCCGCCAGGAGCTGCACGGGGATCGTGACGAACACCTTCGTCGTGACCGCTGTCGGGGTGCCCTCGCCCGTCAGCCAGGAGATGGCCAGATCGGTGCGGATCTGATCCCGGGTCCTGCCGTCGCGTTCGGCCTTCTGCCGGTGCTTCGCGGTGGCCGACAGCCGTCGGTAGGCGGCGTGCAGAGCGGCGGTGGGGCCGTAGATGCTCAGCCAGGACATGCCGTCGCCGGCCTCGTCGAAGGCGACAGCCCTGTCCTGCATCGCCCGCGTGTGGCGCTGCGTCGTCCGATCGCCGAGCAGCCGGTCGACCAGGGCGCGGACCTTGCGCCGCAGCAGCGCCGGCGGACAGGTCAGCACCCATTCGGAGGCGGCCGCATCGACGGCGGCGATCGCGGCGCACGCGGCCGCCACGACGTCCTCCGGCGCGCCGACCGGCGCCTGCAGCACCCGCACGCGCGACACGACGTCGCGCACCGCGGTGGGGGAGGCGAACCCGTCGCGGGCCCGATCCCACAGATCGGGGAGCAGCGACGTCGCGAACTCGGCGGTCGCCTGCACGCCGCGCACCTGGTCCTCGGACAGCTGCAGGCGCAGCGCGATGTCCAGGACCGCGGCGCGTTCGGCGAAGCCGGGATCCGCATCGTGCGTGTAGACGTCGGGATTCCGGCGCGCGAGATCGATCACCTCGAGGATCCGCTCGGAGCGCAGCGCCGCCTGCCGGTTCGCCTCGCTGTCGTTGCGGGCGAGGTCGCCCAGCACATGGCCGACGACCTCGGCGGCGGATGCCCGTCGCGCGGTCTGATCATCGGTCTGCTTCATGCCTCGAGTATAGTACAAAGATTCGAAGGAGTCCAGGAATCGAGCAGGATCCGCGCGGGTCCGGAGGGGATCCCGAGGCGGAATCCGACACCATGCGGTTCGTCACGGCGTGCCTGCGCGCGATACCCTGAGAGCGCCATGCTCGAACTTGATCTCTCCGCCGAAATCGCGGCCCTTCGTCAGACCTTCGGTGACATCCGCGAGGTCGCCGACGTCGAGGGCCTGCGCGCCGACATCGAACGCCTCAGTGAGGAGGCCGGTGCGCCCGACCTCTGGGACGACCCCGAGAAGGCGCAGAAGGTCACCAGCGCGCTCAGCCACCGGCAGGCCGATCTCAAGCGCGTGACCGAGGTGGAGCAGCGCCTCGACGACCTCGAGGTGCTCGTCGATCTCG
The DNA here is from genome assembly GCA_018268435.1 of Actinomycetota bacterium. Lineage (GTDB taxonomy): Bacteria > Actinomycetota > Actinomycetes > Actinomycetales > Microbacteriaceae > Microbacterium. Next base: position 10,675 of record JAFDWP010000210.1, on the reverse strand, counting down.
CCAACGAGATGGAGGACGAGGAGTCCGCCGCCGAGGCGCGCACCGAGCTCGCCGCGCTCACCGACACGGTCAACCAGCTCGAGGTGCAGACCCTCCTCGACGGGGAGTACGACGAGCGTGCCGCGATCATCACCATCCGCTCCGGCGCAGGCGGCGACGACGCCACCGACTTCGCCGAGATGCTGCTGCGCATGTACCTGCGCTGGGCCGAGCGTCACAAGTATCCCGTCAAGGTCATGGACACCTCCTACGCCGAGGGCGCGGGCATCAAGTCCACGACGTTCGAGGTCGACGCGCCGTACGCGTTCGGCACACTCTCGGTCGAGGCCGGGACGCACCGCCTCGCCCGGATCAGCCCGTTCGGATCCGCCGACAAGCGCCAGACCTCCTTCGCGGCGGTCGAGGTCATCCCGCTCATGGAGGAGGCGACCGAGGTCGACATCCCCGAGGGCGACATCCGCGTCGACGTGTTCCGCTCCTCCGGACCCGGTGGCCAGTCCGTCAACACCACCGACTCGGCAGTGCGCATCACGCACCTTCCGACCGGCATCGTCGTCTCGATGCAGAACGAGAAGTCGCAGATCCAGAACCGCGCCGCCGCCATGCGCGTGCTGCAGACTCGCCTGCTGCTGCTGCAGAAGGAGGAGGAGGCCGCGAAGAAGAAGGAGCTCGCCGGCACGATCACCGCGAGCTGGGGCGACCAGATGCGCTCGTACTTCCTGTACGGGCAGCAGCTCGTGAAGGACCTCCGCACCGGCCACGAGTCGGGCAACCCCGCGACCGTGTTCGACGGCGACCTGGACGGCTTCATCTCGGCGGGGATCCGCTGGCGCAAGCGCAAGGACGACGACGACTGATCGGAATCCGTCGTCAGACAGCAGAAGGGCCCGGATGACCATCCGGGCCCTTCTCGTTCCTGCCCGCAGGTCAGCCGACGGGGAACGTCTTGGTGGCGAGGAGCGGCGGGTCGAAGGGCGACAGCTCGCGGACCTCGACCGTGACGTCGGACGTGTCGGCGAGCGAGTACGCCCACTGCACGGTCGCCGTGGCGCCGGGCTTGACATCGGCCGCGGCCGTGGCCATGTCGGCACCGTCGGTGACGATGCCGGGCGCGAGCTCGACGCCGTTCTGGAATGCCTGCGCGCGCACGGCCACCACGAAGGGCACCGTCTTGGCGCTGTTGTTCGTGAACGTGTAGTTCACGACGAGCGCCGGGTTGCCGGCGTAGTCGGGCACCGTGGTGGCGCTGTCGATGGTGACCACGTAGCTGCTGTCGGCCGGCGCCTCGTCGGCGGGCTGGGTCGCACCCGAGTCCGCGGACGCCTCGATCGTGGGCAGCGCCGTCGGAAGCTTGCTGATGACATCGCTCGCCGCGGTCGCGATCACGAAGAAGAACACGATGAACCCGACGATCGTGCCGACGACGGACAGGATCAGACCGATGATGGCCGGCCACTTCTTGCCCTTGAGGAACAGCGCGACGATCGAGAGGATGAACGCGATCGGCAGCAGCACCCAGCCGACGATGAGTGCGCCGGGGATGCACGCGAAGACGAACCCGAGCGCCGCCACGACCAGGGCGATGATGCCCAGGACATGCGGCTTGACCGGGCCGACGGACGCGGCCGCGCTGTACGGGGCTGTCGTGTCGTGCGGGGCGGTCGCCGCGTAGGGGGCGGACGGCGCGGCGGTGAACGGCGCGACGGGCGCTCCGGGAGCGATGACCGCATCGGCGTACTGGTCGGTCCACTGCTGGCCGTCCCACCAGCGCTGACGACCTGAACCGTCGTCGTACCAGCCTGCGGGTGTGTCCATGGGATCTCCTCGGGTTGCGCCCTCGACGCGCTCGTCCACGCTCAGGCGACTAACAGATTTTCCTCAGTCTATTCTCAGGGTCGGAGCCGATTCGCCATTCACGGGCGATATCCATCGGCGACTCGTAGTATGGGCATCGATGACTATCACACGGAAGACGGCAGCAGGTTGCGCCATCGCGGCCCTGATCGTCCCGCTCGCGGCGACCGCCGCGTTCGCTTTCCAGGCTCCGGAGCCATCAGATTCGCGTCGCGCGGTGTCGCTCGTCGTGGATCCGCAGACCTACACGGTCGCATCCGCGGCCCAGGAGGCGACCGCGGCGCGCGCCTCGTTCGATGTGGTCTACACGCCGCCCGCACCCGCCACCGTGGCCGAGCCGGCGCCCGTCGCCGCCTCTGCGACCCCGCCCGCGGCCGTGCCGCAGTCCTATTCGGGCGAGGCCGTCGTCGCGTTCGCCGAGACCTTCGTCGGGGTCGTGCCCTACGGCTGGGGCGCCGACCCGAGCGATTCCTTCGGCTGCGACGGCCTCACCCAGTACGTGTACGGCCACTTCGGCATCAGCCTGCCCCGCGGCGCGGACAACCAGGCCGCACTGGGCACCGTGATCTCCGCCGATGAGGCGCGCGCCGGCGACCTGGTGTGGTGGCCCGGCCGGCACATCGGCATCTGGGACGGTGCCGGCGGGATCATCGACTCGCCGGACTGGGGTCGCTACGTCGAGCACCACGCCCCCTGGGCGAGCTCCGGCCCGCCGATCTACATCCGGCTCTGACGACCCGGGTCGGAACTCCCACACGCCCACCGCGGGGAACCCGGCGCGGTGGGGTGTCGCTCGCGGGCTCTGCGCGACGCGCGCTTAGGCTCGATGAGCCATGATCCGATTCGAGAACGTCACCAAGCGCTATCGCGGCACGAAGCGTCCCGCGCTGTCCGGGGTCGACTTCGAGGTGCAGCGAGGCGAGTTCGTCTTCCTCGTCGGTGCGTCGGGATCCGGGAAGAGCTCCTGCCTGCAGCTCATCCTCCGGGAGGAGTCGCCCACGTCCGGTCGCGTCGCCGTCCTCGGCCGCGACCTCAAGTCCATCGCGAACCGCAAGGTGCCGTACTTCCGGCGCAGCATCGGATCCGTGTTCCAGGACTTCCGGCTGCTGCCCTCGAAGACCGTGTACCAGAACGTCGCGTTCACGCTCCAGGTGACCGGCGCCTCCCGCGGGTTCATCCAGCAGGCGGTGCCCGAGGCGCTCGCGCTGGTCGGCCTGAGCGGCAAGGAGAAGCGCCTGCCGCACGAGCTCTCCGGCGGTGAGCAGCAGCGCGTCGCGATCGCCCGCGCCATCGTGAACCGTCCGCAGATCGTGCTCGCCGACGAGCCGACCGGAAACCTCGACCCGGGCACCTCCGTCGACATCATGCAGCTCCTCGCGCGGATCAACGCCGGCGGCACCACCGTGGTCATGGCCACGCACGAAGCCGCCTTCGTCGATCAGATGCAGCGGCGCGTAATCGAGCTGCGCGACGGCGAGATGGTCCGCGACGAGGTCGGCGGCGGCTACGGCGACACCTCCAACGTCCCGCGGCTCGAACCCGAGGCCATCCGGGGAGCGGCGGCCACCGCCGCGCTGCAGACCGTGCGCCAGGTGCAGCGCGAGACCGAGGCGGCGATCGCCGAGCCCATCGCGGCTCCCGCGGATCGACCGCACGATCGGGAGGCATCGACGCTCACGCGCGCGGACGAGGCGCCCCCCGAGGCGCATCCGATCAGCATCCCGGCCGTCGACCTCGCCGAGCTCGGCGTCGCCGACCGGCTCGGACTCGACGACGGCGACGATGAGGAAGTGGGGCCGGTGTCGTGAGGTTCGGACTCATCCTCGGCGAGGCGCTGACCGGCCTGCGCCGCAACGCCTCCATGGTCATCTCGGTCGTGCTGGTCACGTTCGTGTCGCTCACCTTCGTGGGCGCGGCGATCCTCATGCAGGCCCAGATCGGAACGATGCGCGCCTACTGGCAGGACCGCGCGCAGGTCGCGATCTACATGTGCTCCTCGGTGTCCACCTCGCCGGGATGCGTCGGAGGGGTCGCCACCGAGGAGCAGATCAAGGCGGTCCAGGCCGAGCTCGACGGCGACACCCTCAAGCCGCTGATCGCCAAGAGCTCGTTCCAGACGGCGGACGAGGCGTACCAGGAGACGCTGAAGCTCGTCGGCAAGGACTATGCGGGCGTGCTCACGCCCGATCAGGTCAACGCCGTCTTCAAGGTCAACCTCAAGGATCAGACCCAGTCCGCCGTCCTCGCCGAGGCGTTCAGCGGGCTCAAGGGCGTCGACGAGGTGAAGGACCAGCTGGAGTATCTGGATCCGCTCTTCAACGCGCTCACCGTCGCGACCTACGTCGCGGTCGGGATCGCGGTGCTCATGCTCATCGCCGCGGTGCTGCTGATCGGCACCACGATCCGATTGTCGGCCTACGCGCGACGGCGGGAGATCGCCATCATGCGCCTCGTCGGCGCCTCGAACAGGTTCATCCAGACCCCGTTCGTGCTCGAGGGCGTGTTCGCCGCCGTGATCGGATCCGTGCTCGCGAGCGTCGCCGTGCTGCTGGGCGTGCACTTCGGCGTGCAGGAGTACCTCACGAAGCGGGTGTCGTTCATCACGACCTGGGTGGGGCTCAATGAGGCCCTGCTCGTGGTGCCCGTGCTCATCGGCATCGGCGTGCTGCTCGCGGCGCTGAGCGCCGGCTTCGCGATCCGTCGCTGGCTGCGCGCCTGATAGGCTGACAGGCTGCCGTGCGCTCGGTGCGGCGCAGAACCAGGAGATCGCCATGCCCAGGGAACGCGGGGAGAAGGTCATCGCGACCAATCGTCGCGCACGTCACGACTACAACCTCGAGAAGTCGTACGAGGCGGGACTCGTGCTCACGGGCACCGAGGTGAAGTCGCTGCGCCAGGGGCGTGCGAATCTGACGGACGGCTATGCCTTCATCAAGGGCAATGAGGCCTTCCTCGATGCCGTGCACATCCCCGAGTACTCGCAGGGGCACTGGACGAACCACTCGGCCAAGCGGATCCGCAAGCTCCTGCTGCACAAGGAGGAGATCGCCAAGCTCTCGCACGCCGTCTCGGCGGGCGGATACACCCTGATCCCGCTGCGGCTGTACTTCTCGGACGGGCGCGCCAAGGTCGAGATCGCCCTTGCCAAGGGCAAGCGCGAGTACGACAAGCGGCAGACCCTGCGCGAGCGTCAGGACACCCGGGAGGCGGAGCGCGCGATGCGCACCCGCAACCGCATGGGGGAGTAGCGGCCGCAGCGGCCCGAGCCCCGCTACGGCGCGGGCGCGAAGCCGAACACCGCGCCGAGGAAGCGCAGCTCCGCCTCCGCGGCGGCGATGAGGGTCTCCGCCTGGCGGAACCCGTGCCCCTCGCCGGAGAACAGCAGGTACTCGTGCGGCACCCCGCGCGCGGCGAGGGCGTCGCGGATCGCCTCCGACTGGGACGGCGGCACCACCGGGTCGTCGGCGCCCTGCAGGACCAGCACCGGCACGTCGATGCGGTCCACCTGCGTCAGCGGCGAGCGGTCGATGTAGGTCTGCTCGGCCTCGGGCAGCGGTCCGACGAGGCCGTCGAGGTAGTGGCGTTCGAAGTCGTGCGTCTCCGCGGCCAGCAGGCGGAGATCCGCGACGCCGTAGCGGTCGATGCCCGCGGCGAACACCCCGCCGCGGACGAGCGCGGACAGCACGGTCCAGCCGCCTGCGGACCCGCCGCGGATCGCGATGCGCGCGGGATCCGCGATGCCCGCATCCGCGAGGCCCTGCGCCGCAGCCAGCACGTCGTCGACGTCGACCACGCCCCACTGGCCGTCCAGCCGTTCCCGGTAGGCGCGGCCGTAGCCGGTCGACCCGCCGTAGTTCACCTCGAGCACGCCGATGCCGCGGCTGGTGAAGTAGGTGATCCACCCGGCCTGCGCGCCCGCGGCGTGCGCGGTCGGCCCGCCGTGCACCTGCACGATGTACGGCGGCAGAGACCCCGCCTCCGCGGCGACGTCGGGGTTCGCCGGCGCGTGGTCGAACGCGTGCACGGGGCCGTGCGGACCGTCGAACGTCACGGGGCGGGCGCCCGGCACCCACGCGGGATCCACCCGATCCCCGCCGCGGATCGCCTGCGCCGTTCCCGCGTCGACGTCCAGCTCCCAGAGTCCGGGCGTGACCCGGCGCCCCTGTCCGGTGATGAGGACGCGCGAGCCACGCGCGTCCTCGAGGCTCAGATCCGCGTCGAACGGCACCTCCAGTTCGCGCTCCGTGCCGTCCCGGTCGATGAGCACGAGGCGATCGGATCCGTTCGTGCGCACGGCGAGGACACGGTCGTCCTCAAGGATCCGGAACCAGCGCTGGCCGAGCACCCACAGCCCGCCGCCCGTGTCGGCGTCCGCCGGCGCGACGATGTCCGTGGACGCCGGCGGCGTCGGGCTCGGCGGCAGCGGTGGCGTGCCGATCCGCGCCCGGTGCAGGTTCCAGCGACCGGTCGCGTCATCGGCGAACAGCACCTCGTCATCGGAGCGCCATTCCGGCTGCAGCGCCGCCCGCGCCGGGATCGGCGTGCGGGCGCCCGTCGCGAGATCCACGACGAACGCGATCGCGCTGTCCCAGGGCATGCGGCGTTCGTCCCACGCGACGAAGGCGACACGGGTGCCGTCGGGGGAGAGCGCCGGATGCGCGAAGAAGCCCTCACCGCCGAGGATCTCGCGGACCGCCTCGTCGTCCTGCGCCGCGGACCCGTCGAGCGGGATCTCCACGATCGCGCGCCGGTGCGGAGCCGGACGCAGGTCCTCCCGCACCGCGAACAACCGACCCTGCTGCAGCCGCAGCCCGCCGTACTGCGGGCCGGGGGCCGTCAGCGGCGTGGGGGGCTGCGCGCCCGGATCACGCCGGTACACGCGCTGATCGCCGCCGTCGACGAAGAGCAGGGTGCCGTCCTCGGCCACCGCCCACGCCCCGCCGCCGTACTCGTGCACGCGCGAGCGCGCGCTCCACGGGACGGGGAGGACCTCGCGCGGGTCGCCGCCCGGTTCTTGCCGCATCACGCGCATCCGGCCCCGCTCGCGCGGGACCGACTCGCTCCACCAGATGCCGCCCGCGGCGTACCGGGCGCCGTCGATCCGGGTGCCGGCGGTGGCCAGGTCGGTCGCGGACAGCGGAGAGGGCCAGGAACCGTGCGGAGCGCTCATGCCCCGAGCCTAGAAGAGCGCGCGGCGGGACGCGCCGTGGGACGAGACGCACCCCGATCACGGGCTGTCGACACATGGTGAAACACAGCACGTGACGGGTCCTCGCGCCGTTTAGCGTGGGGGGACCACCCTTGATGCTGGAGAGAGATGTCCTTCGACGCGCCGCCGTTCGCCCCGATCGGGCTCGTTCCGCCGCGCGTCCCGATCTCCTTCGAGCTGTACCCGCCGCGCACGCAGGGACCGATCGAGGCGCTGCACGAGACGATCCAGCAGCTGGCCTCCGTGTCGCCGCGGTTCATCTCGGTGACGTACGGCGCCGGCGGATCCGTGGGGGGTCGCTCGCTGGACGTGCTGCGGTTCATCCGCGAGCACACCACGGTCGAGCCCCTCGCGCACCTCACCTGCGTCGGCAGCACGTACGCCGGCGCGTCCCGACTGATCCGGGAGTTCCTGGATGCCGGGATCCTCAGCTTCCTCGCCCTGCGCGGCGACCCGCCGCTCGATGAGAGCGCGCCGTTCCTCGGCGATCTGGAGAGCTCGGCGCAGCTCGTGCAGCTCATCGACCGGGCCCAGGCCGAGCGCGCGCCCTACGAGGAGCGACCGATCCCCGGGGTTCCGGGGGCGGTGCAGGTCACGCCGCGCCGCAAGGTGAACATCGCCGTCGCGGCCTACCCGAACGGGCATCCGCGCTCGACCTACCGCAACCAGGACATCGACGCCCTGCTGGCCAAGCAGGCCGCCGGCGCGACCCTCGCGATCACCCAGCTGTTCTTCCACCCGGACGATTACTTCGCCTTCGTGGAGCGGGCCCGCCGCGCCGGGGTCACGATCCCGATCCTGCCCGGCATCATGCCGATCACCTCCCCGGCCCGGCTGCGCCGCGTGCTGGAGCTCAGCGGCGAGGAGCTCCCCGCCGAGCTGTCCATCGCCCTCGAGGTGGAGCCGACCGCCGAGGGGCGCGTGGAGGTCGGCGTCGCCCAGGCCGCGGCGCTCGTGCGCGAACTCGTGGACGGCGGCGCTCCCGGAGTGCACCTGTACGCCTTCAACCAGCACCGCACCGTGCTCGACGTGCTCGAGGGGGCCGGGGTGCTCTCCGCGGCCCCGCGCGACCGGCGCACGGCGATGTCGACCAGCCGGCCCTGAGCCGCATCTTCCCCCTTCCGTCAGAGAGGACCGTCATGACCGCATTCCCCGAGGGCACCGTCCTGGGCTACCCCCGCATCGGCCGTCGCCGTGAGCTCAAGAAGGCCGTCGAGGCGTTCTGGGCCGGACGGATCGAGGAGTCCGAGCTCGAGCGCACCGCCGCCGAGCTGCGCGCGACGACGCGCGAGCGCCTCGCCGCCCAGGGGCTGGGTCGCGACGACTCCGCGATCCCCGAGTCGTTCTCGTTCTACGACCAGGTGCTCGACGCCGCCGTCACCGTGGGCGCCATCCCGGCGCGCTTCGAGGACCTGCGCGCCGAGGACGGCACGATCGGCCTGCCCGCCTACTTCACCATCGCCCGCGGCGAGGGCGAGCGCGCGCCGCTCGAGATGACGAAGTGGTTCGACACGAACTACCACTACCTGGTGCCGGAGATCGGCCCGGACACCGTGTTCTCGCTGTCCAGCGACCGCATCGTGCGCCAGGTCCGGGAGGCCGCCGAGGCGGGCTTGCGCACCCGCCCCGTGGTCGTGGGCCCGGTGACCTTCCTCGCACTGGCGAAGGCGGCGGACGAGGCGCCCGAGGGCTTCGACCCGCTGTCACGCCTGGACGACCTGCTCCCGGTCTACGCCGAGCTGCTCGGCGCGCTGAAGGCCGCCGGAGCGGAGTGGGTGCAGTTGGACGAGCCCGCCCTGGTGAGCGAGTCGCTGCCGGCCACCGCGGGCGAGCTCGGCGACGCCGCCGCACGCGCCTACGCGGTGCTCGGCGAGCTCAGCGAACGCCCCGCGATCTTCGTCGCGGCGCCGTACGCCGCCCTCGACGCCAACCTGGCGGTGCTCGCCGCCGCCCCGATCGAGGCGATCGGCCTGGATCTCGTGCGCGGCACGGTTCCGGCCGCGGTGCGCGGACTCACCGACAAGGTGCTCGTGGGCGGCGTCGTCGACGGCCACAACATCTGGCGTGGCGACCTCGCCGCGGCCTTCGACACGCTCGAGGCGCTGCGGGGCCTCGGCGCGGCGCAGGTCTCCGCCGCCACGTCGACGTCGCTGCAGCACGTGCCGCACGACGTCGAGGACGAGTCGAAGCTGGACGCCCGTCTGGTGAGCTGGCTCGCGTTCGCCGACCAGAAGGTCGCGCAGGTCACGACCCTCGCCCGGGGGCTCGCCTCCGGACGCGACGCCATCGCCGCCGAGCTCGACGCCGCATCCGCCGCGTTGGCCGACCGACTGAGCGCCCCGGGCGTCCGCGTGGACGCGGTCCGCGCGCGCACGGCGGCTCTCACCGAGGCCGACTTCAGCCGCGGGGACTACGACGCCCGCGTGGCCGCGCAGGAGAGCGCGCTGGACCTCCCCGCCCTCCCGCTCACCACGATCGGATCGTTCCCGCAGACCGGCGAGATCCGCCGCGCCCGCGCGCAGTTCACCAGGGGCGAGATCACGGCGGACGAGTACGACGGCTTCCTCCGTGAGGAGATCGGCCGCGTCGTGGCGCTGCAGGAGGACCTCGGCCTGGACGTCCTCGTGCACGGCGAGCCCGAGCGCAACGACATGGTGCAGTACTTCGCGGAGAACCTCGACGGGTTCGACGTGACCGAGAACGGCTGGGTGCAGTCCTACGGATCCCGCGCCACCCGCCCCTCGATCCTCTGGGGCGATGTCTCCCGCCCCGCGCCGATGACGGTCGCGTGGTCCCGGTATGCGCAGTCCCTCACCGCCAAGCCGATGAAGGGCATGCTGACGGGCCCTGTCACGATCCTCGCCTGGTCCTTCGTGCGCGACGACCAGCCGCTCGCCGAGACCGCGAACCAGGTGGCGCTCGCGCTGCGCGACGAGATCGCGGACCTCGAGGAGGCCGGCATCGGCGTCATCCAGGTCGACGAGCCGGCGCTGCGCGAGCTGCTCCCGCTGAAGAAGGCCGACCAGCCCGCGTACCTGGACTGGTCCGTCGCCTCGTTCCGGCTCTCGACGGCAGGTGCGGAGATCGCCACGCAGGTGCACACCCACCTCTGCTACTCGGAGTTCGGCGTCGTCATCGACGCGATCCGCGCGCTCGACGCCGACGTGACCTCGATCGAGGCCGCGCGCAGCCGCATGGAGGTCGTCACCGACATCGCGGCCGCCGGCTTCGACCACGGCATCGGCCCGGGTGTCTACGACATCCACTCGCCGCGCGTGCCCGAGACGGCCGAGATCGAGGCGCTGCTGCGCCGTGCCGTCGAGGAGATCCCCACGCGCCAGCTCTGGGTCAACCCCGACTGCGGTCTGAAGACCCGTGGCTACGAGGAGACCAACGCCTCGCTGCGCAACATCGTCGAGGCCACGCGCCGTGTCCGCGAGGACGTGTCGGTCACGGCCTGACCCGTGAATGCGAAGAGGCCGCCCCGGATCCGTCCGGGGCGGCCTCTTCGCGTCGGGGCGATCAGACCGCGCGCAGCACCGCCACCACCTTGCCGAGCACGGTCGCGTCATCGCCCAGGATCGGCTCGAACGCGCTGTTGCGCGGGAGCAG
>JAFDWP010000020.1 GCA_018268435.1 Actinomycetota bacterium | reverse complement strand
GCGACCGGCAACGTGAACACGGTCGCGCTGAACAGCGTCTCCGGCGACGCCACGGTCCGCCTCGACGAGAACCTCGCGGCGAACTACGTCGCCCGCGCGCTGAGCGGCCGCATCACGATCGACGGCGTCCCGCGCGGCAACTCCGGGCCGTCGAACTTCACCGGGACCCGCGGCGAGCTGTCCGGATCCTTCGCCGACGTGCGCGTGAACACCGTGTCCGGCGACATCACCGTGCTGCGCCGCGACGCCGCCGAGGCGCCTGTGGCGTTCACCTCCGACGGGGAGGATCTGCTGTGAGCCCCGCGGTGTTCTCGCACGGCGACCTGCGGCTGTATCTGCTGGCGCTGCTGGCCGAGGCCCCGCAGCACGGCTACGGCATCATCCAGGCCCTGACCGACCGCACCGGCGGCACGTACACGCCGAGCGCCGGCACGATCTACCCCCGCCTCGCCAAGCTCGAGGAGGAGGGCCTCGTCACCAAGACGGCCGACGGACGCACCACGATCTACGCGATCACCGACGCCGGCCGGGCCGAGCTCGCCTCCCGCGAAGGCGACCTGGAGGGGATCGAAGCCGGTCTCAACGACTCGGTGCGGCTGATCGCGAACGAGGTCCGCCAGAGCGTGCAGGAGGCGATGAAGAGCCTCCGGGCCGACCTCGCCACCGCCGCCCGCGCCGAGCGCTCGAACGCCGAGTCGTCGTCCTACCGCGAGGCCTCCGCCCGCGCGGACGAGCGCATCGCCAGCCGTGAGGAGCTGCGTCGCGCCGATGCCTCGATCAACGCGTTCCGTGCGCGGGTGCGCGCCGACCTGCGCACCCACGTGGCGAAGGGCGGACTGCTGCCCGCCCACGTCGTGAGCGAGCTCGACGCCGCGCTGGACACCGCCGCCCGGTCGGTCACCGCCGCGCTGGCCGCCGCGGGCCTCGCCCGGCCCTGAATCCAGAACCCGGCGAGTCAGGCCGGGACGCGGGGACAGGAGGGATCCCGGGCTACTCCGCCCAGGGGTCCTTCTTGTCGTCGGCGATCGGGTCCTCCAGCGGCACCACGAGGATCGGCCGCGACTGACGGTGCGAGAGCCGTGCCGCGACGGATCCCGTGAAGAACTCGCGGATCGACTCCCCGATGCCGCGGCTGCGCGTGCCGACCACGATCAGCTGCGCATCCAGTTCTCCGGCGAGGTGCTTGATCGCGAGCGCGGGGTCGCCGACGAGCTGGCGTGCGGTCCAGGTCAGCCCGGATCCGGCGAGCACCTGCTGCACCTCGCCGCGCAGCTCCGCGAACTCCTCGGCACCGGGGTCGATGTTCAGGTCGATCGGCGCCGAGTGCACCATGCCGTCCGGATCCTCGAAGGTGACGAACCGTGTGACGTCGACGTGCACGACGACGAGCGGCGCCGCCAGCAGGGTCGCGTATCGCATCGCCTCGGCGAGCACACGGGGCGGCTGCCCCGGGCGCAGCGCGACGATCACGGCCTTCTGCAGCTGTGGATTCTGCAGTTCCTGATCCTCGGGAATGGGGGCGGTGTCACTCATCTCGTCGTTCCCTTCCGGCCGGGGGGTCGCGGGTCCCGTCACGGCGAGGTGAGGTGGCCCTCGTGCTATCCTGGATGCTACTCTTACCGGCCGCGAGCCGGTGCCGGAAATAGACAGCGGGCCCGTTTCGCCCACTGCTTACAGTAAGGGGGTCTCGCGCATGGGCCGTGGCCGTCAGAAGGCAAAGCACACCAAGATTGCCCGCGAACTCAAGTCGTACAGTCCGTCGGTGAACTACTCCGCGCTGGAGCGCGAGCTGGGCCACCCCGAGACCGAAGACCAGTACGTCGATAAGTGGGCGGATCAGTACGCCGACGAAGACGAGGACGAGCTCGAAAGGGCCTGAGCTCCGTCAACCGCAACCCCGCCCGAGCCTGCTCGTGGCGGGGTTCGTCGTCGACGCCGTGCGTGGGCAGCGCGCGTCGCGAGGCGCCCGTGGTCGTCCGGCCCCTGCGAGGATGGATCCATGCCTCGCGTCGTCGCGCTGTACCGCCATCCGGTCAAGGGCTTCACGCCGGAGTCGATGAGCGAGCTCACGGTGCAGGCGGACGGGCGGATCGCCGGCGACCGCGTACTGGCGTTCCGCTTCGCCGACGCCGCGACACCCGAGCAGCACGACGGTCTCGACTCCTGGCCGAAGGCGAAGGGCCTCGCCCTCGAGACGTTCCCCGCGCTCGCGGCGCTGCGGCTGAGCTATGACGACGCCGCACGGCGGGTGCGCATCCGGCAGGGATCCGAGACGCTCGTCGAGGCCGGACTCGACGAGGACGGCCGTGCCGCCCTCGTCTCCGCGGTGACGGCGTTCGTGCCCGGCTCGCCCGATGCCCGGCGCCTGCATCGCCCCGGGCGCCTGCCCCTGGCCCTGGTGGGCGACGGATCCAGCGCGCGCTTCCAGGACCGCGCGCGCGGCTACGTCTCGCTGCACAGCGCGGCCAGCGTCGACGCGCTCGGTGGGGCGCTCGGGTTCCCGATCGACGGCCGCCGGTTCCGCTCGAACGTGGTGATCTCCGGCGTAGAGGCCTGGGACGAGCTGGGCTGGCAGGGCGACGTGACGATCGGCGGGGTGCGCCTCACGACGGCAGGACCGATCGTCCGCTGCCTGGCGACCCACGCGAACCCCGACACCGGCGAGCGCGATGCGAGCGTGCTGAAGACGCTCACCGGATCCCTCGGCCAGGACGAGCCGACGCTCGGTCGGCTGCTGATCCTGCCCGGCGTGAGCGGCGCGGTCGGCGACGCGTCCGGCGTCGGCGGCACGATCCGGGTGGGCGACGAGGTCATCCTCGACTGATATGTAGCGTTCGCTGTCAAGTGGGCAGGGTGAAGTGCCGCCGGGCTGGCTGTCCGGCGGCACTTCGTCATCCGCTGGGGTCCGTGCGCGGGGTGCGGCGTGTCTGGTGACGCGTGGTCAGTCTGATATGCGCGGGTTGGTCACCGCATGACCCTTGTTTCGGCGAGAACGGTCAGGCTGGTCTGAGGTCGAGCGTGGCCCATGCGCGGGCTGCTCACAGCCGAATCGCTGATCCCGTTCCTCACGCTGCTTGCGGTCCGCGATGCGGCCCGGCGGATGAGTCTTCGGGTCAGTCCATGACGGCCAGAGACCAGCACCAGCCGGCGAGTTCGCGGGCGATCGCGGTGTTCGCGACGGTGTGCTTCTTCCGATGCACGGTCAGCACCTGCCAGCGGTGATGCAGACGCCGGTTACCGGCATCGCCCCGGGCCGCGACCGCTGCGGGAGCCAACGCCCACCTGTCGGTCATCGTCTTCCCCGGCCGATAGAGCGGCTTGTGGTGCCAGGCGGCCTCGATCAGCAGTCGGCGGGCGTGGGTGTTCCCGGTCTTCGTGATCGGGCCCAGCGATCGGGATCCTCCCGAGGAGTGTTCCGAGGGGACGAGCCCCAGATACGACGCGATCGTGCGGCCGGTGAACCGACCCCAGTCGCCGACTTCGACCGCTAAAGCGAACGCCGTCAGCGTCGAGATCCCTCGCAGGCAGGCCAGCCTGTTCGTGACCCCAGTGAACTCGGAATCAGCCGCCAACATGGTGATCCGCCCGTCGAGTCGGTCGCGACGCGCACCGATCATTGTGACCGCGTCGAACGCGGCGTCGAACGCGTCCAATGTTCCCGGCCCGGCATCACCGAGTCCCGCCGCGCGTACCCGACGCAACCAGGCGTCGTGGGGGCGGTTCCATGTCACCGACCCGTCATAGACGATGCCGTGGCGCAGCAGCAGTTTCGAGAGCCGATGGCGGGCGGCCATCAGATCCGTGCGGGCGTCGTCTCGCGCGCGGACAAGATCACGAGCAGCCTCCTCCGCGACCGTCGGCACCCGCACCGCAACCAACTCGTCCATCTTCAGCAACCGGCCCAGCAGCAGCGCGTCGCGCGCGTCGGTCTTGATCCGATCCCCGGCAGGCCGGAGGATCTTCGACGGCGCCGCGACCGTCACTGCCACCCCTGCCGCGTCGAGCTGACGAGCAAGCCCGAACCCCGTCGGGCCAGCCTCATACGCGGCATGAACCGGCCCCAGCCGGGCCGCGATCTGCGTCACCCACGCCACCACCTCAGCGGCCGTCGCAGGCAGACGCGCCTCGACCACCTCACCCGACGACGTGTCGATCGCTGCCACTCGCACGCTCCGCGCGTGCACATCCAAACCAATCGCCGTACGCTCGTTGAACACCAGGGCCTCCGCTGCATGTCGGCATCCCGAGCCACTCTCGGGATGATCCACGAATCTGCACCGTGAGGCCCTGGGCCTACAAGAGCACCAGCACCCCACCCTCATAGGGTCTGATCCGCGTCCTTCTCCGAACCGGGTCCCGGCACCACCGGGGCCCGGTTCGTCGCGTGCGCACGCGGTCGACCGGGCTCAGAAGGGCACCGGCTCCGCTCCGGGCGTCGCCCAGCCATCCTGTCCGCCCGCGGAGGCGCCGACCTCGGCCGGCATCCGGGCGGCCGAGTCGGACGGCTCCTCCGCGGTCGGCGGCGTCGCGTGCGAGGTGCGCTGGTAGACGCAGCGGCCCCGGCGCAGATCGGGCCCGATGCTGTCGGCCTCGATCTCGACGCTCATGCCGCGCTTGCCGTCCTTCCCCTCCCACTCCCGCAGCTTCAACCGGCCGGTGACGATGACCGCATCGCCCTTCGTCAGCGAGGCCGCGGCATTCTCCGCGAGCGTGCGGTACGTCTTGACCTCGAACCAGTTGGTGCTCGCGTCGATCCATGCCCCGGAGGCGTCCTGACGTCGGTGGTTGGTCGCCATCCGGAAGCTCAGCGTCGCGAACCCGGTCGCCGTGCTGCCCGGCTGCGGCACCGTGGCGATGTTGCCCACGACGGTGATGGTGTCGGTCATGATGTGCTCTCCTCCTGCTCTCGCGGAGCCACATCGGCTCCGATCCTGCAGAGAGCATGACGCTGCCGTGGGGTTCGATCCGAAGCGTTCGCAGAACCTGTGCAGAACGCGCGGCGACGCCGAGCTGTGCAGGATCACGGCCACGCCGCATCCGCGTGGCGGAGCCCTCAGTGCACGAACAGCAGCAGCGCCGCCACCGCGATGAACAGCGCGCCGAACACGATGTTCAGCGTGCGCTGACCGCGACGGCTGGACGTGAGCCGACGGAAGCTCTGCGCCGAGGCGGCGAACACGAACCACATCACGATCACGTCGATGACCACGGTCGTCGAGATGAGGATGAGGTACTGCGGCCACGGGTCGCGATCGAGCCGGATGAACTGCGGCACGAAGGCGAGGAAGAAGACGATGGCCTTCGGGTTGAGCAGGTTCACCCAGAAGCCGCGTCGCAGCATCGGCCACCGGCCCTCCGGCGAGCGTTCCAGCTCCTGCTGCTCCGCGCTGTCCGGGATCCGCGCCAGGATCAGCCGGATCCCGAGGTAGACCAGGTACGCCGCCCCGATGTAACGGACCGTCTCGAAGAGCCAAGGCACGCGCGCCACGAGCAGGCCGACCCCCGCGGCGACGATCGCGACGTGCACCACGAGCGCGAGCTGCTGACCCACGATGCCCCAGATGGAGCGTCGCCAGCCCTCGTTCAGGGAGTTGGTCATCGTATTGATCGCGCCGGCCCCCGGCGTGAGGCTGATCACGAGGCACGCCACCACCAGCGAGAGCCACACAGTCACGGTCACCTGCACAGTGTAGGGACTTCCCGACCCCCGAACGCGCAGGGCACCCGATCCCTGCGCCCCGATGTCGGAGGCCGTCCTTATGTTCGAACGTGAAGGAGGAGACATGACCACCAACACGACCCCCGCACCCACCATCCGCTGGGCGCCGCCCGTTCTCCGCCATGCCGACGAGACCCTGCAACCCGCCGGTGAACGGCTCTGGCGCGTGCTGGACGCCCGCGGAACGATTCGCGGGCATCTGCGGATCGTTCCGCACGAGCTGGGCCTGCGCTACCGCGCCGAGCGCCTCCACCTGCCCTCCGGGGCGTTCCGCGTCGTCGGCGACTTCTGGAGCGCCGACGATGCCGTCGCCGCCCTGCGATTCTGACCCGGGCGCTGAGCCCCGCCGTGCACCCCACGGTGGATTCTTGGGCAATCCTTAGCCGAGGTCCGCCACCATGGAGCCTGCGCGTCGAACGTCGCGCACAGTCCACCGGCCTCCGCGCCGAGGCAAGGGATGAGGGATCCGAATGGTCCAGCGGCATGCAGAGTCCGGGCCGCTGCGCGGCATCGAACGCGCGACGTCCCACCCGCTCGCCGTGGTCCTGACAGCCGTCATCGGCGCGGTCGCCGTCATCGCGCTGGGATTCGTCATGAAGTCGACCCAGGCCGACCAGCAGCTCGTCGTCACCCTGAATCAGACACACACCGGCTGGTGGGGCGCGGTGGGCAGCGCCGTGTACCGCAGCATCGAGCCGTTGCCCGCCGTCGTGATCACCCTGGTCATCGCCGCTCTCGTCTGGGCTGTTTCCCGCTCGCTGCGCACCGCGATCCTCTTCGGCCTCACCGTCGCGTTCACCTGGCTGCCCGTCGCGGCCGTCAAGGTCCTCGTCGACCGTCCCCGCCCCGACGCCACGCTGCTCGCGCATCCCTTCTCGCCGTTGCAGACCGATGGATCCTTCCCGAGCGGGCACACCGCCTACGTCGTGGCCCTGACCGTCGCGTTCTGGTTCCTGCTCCGCGGCACGCGGTTCTCCTGGATCCCCGTGGTCCTCGGCATCGCCGCGACGGTGCTCGTCGGACTCGCCGTCGTCAGCGACGGACTGCACTTCCCCACGGACGTGCTCGGATCCGTGGTCTGGGCGCTCACGACCGCGGCCGCTGTGCGCTGGCTCGTCGTCGATGTGATCGCCGCGCGGGTGGGGCGTCGATCCCCCGCCTGAACCGGGTGCAGGAGTGCCCCCTGCAGGATTCGAACCTGCGACCGACGGATTAGAAGGCCGTTGCTCTATCCACTGAGCTAAGGAGGCGCAGCTCCAGGCTAGCGCGTCGGCACTGCTCAGTAGGATGGACACATGGTTTCTTCGTCCGAGAACGATCGTCTGGTCTGGATCGACTGCGAGATGACAGGGCTCGATCTCGCGATCGATGAGCTCGTCGAGATCGCCGTCGTCATCACGGATTTCGAGCTGCGTCTGGTGGATCCCGGATTCCAGGTGGTCATCCGGCCCAGCGACGCCGCACTGACGCAGATGAACGACTTCGTCACGAACATGCACCGCACCTCGGGACTGTCCGAGGAGATCCCGCAGGGCGTCACGCTCGCGGAGGCGCAGGAGCAGACCCTCGCGTACATCCGGCGCTTCGTTCCGCAGGAACGCAAGGCGCCGCTCGCCGGGAACACCATCGGCACCGACCGGATGTTCCTCGCGAAGTACATGCCGGAGGTCGACCAGTACCTGCACTACCGCAACGTCGACGTCTCCAGCATCAAGGAGCTGTCCCGGCGCTGGTATCCCCGGGTGTTCTTCCACGCCCCGGCGAAGGACGGCGGTCACCGGGCTCTGGCGGACATCCTGGAGTCGATCCGCGAGCTCGAGTACTACCGCTCCGCCGTGTTCGTCGAGCAGCCGGGACCGAGCAGCGACGAGGCCCAGGCGCGCGCGGAAGCCGTCGTGTCAAAGTTCGCTCCGAACCTGTAATACACTGGTGAGGTTGCCCGCTCCGGCAGGCACATGGTGGCTATAGCTCAGTTGGTAGAGCACCGCGTTGTGGTCGCGGGGGTCGCGGGTTCAAGCCCCGTTAGCCACCCTGATGTGGCGAGGTTCAAACCCTTGACCGGAGGAACCGCTCCGGCTCGGGTCTGAACCTCGTCACTTTTCTGTGTCTCGACAGCCCAGTTCAGGGCGTTCGCCTGAACCTCGGGATCGCACAGTGCGTCGTAGGGCTGCCGGTAGGTGACGCGCGGTTCGCCGTCGTCATCGAGGTAGATCGCGGTGAAGAACGCCTGGTTGCAGAGCCGGCGGTTCGCGTCGTTGCAGCGGCGATAGATGCCGGCGACATTCGCCAGCAGACCGATCGAGTCTTCCAGGTTCGCCCGCGCGGCGGCGTACTCATCATGATGGGCCGCGATCCGGTTGTTGATCGTCTCCAACTCAGCGCCGATCCGGGCTTGCTCCTGCTTGAGCAGCTCCAGCGGTACCGCGTCGGCGTAGTGGGCTTGCAGCAGCTTGACCCGCTCGTTGTCGAGGCGGTCGCGGCCGGCGGCGAGCCCGGCCAACTCCTGGGTGTCGGCAGCCATGAGCTGGTCGAACTGAGCATGCATCATGCCCGCCACGTTCTGCCGGGTCTGGCCACTGATCTGAATACGGTCATAGTACGACTCGATCAGCCGCTCCACATCCTCAATGAGCACCGCCTGACGAGTGCAGTCACCCGCGCCACCATGCCGGCCCGAGCACACGAAGTACGGGTAGACCTTGCCGTGACGGTTACGGGAGTTGCAGATGATGAGCCGGGCGCCGCACTGGCCGCAGTAGACCGTGCCCTTCAAGTAGTGGTCGTGAATCTGCGTCGCGTCGGCCGCGGACTTGTGGGAGTCGAGCACCGACTGCACCTGATACCAGACCTCGCGCGGCACGATCGCTTCGTGCGTGCCCTTGTACGTCGCTCCCTTGTAGCGGATGTCGCCCTTGTAGTACGGGTTCGTCAGAATCCGATGCACGCTCGAAAGTCCGATGAGCTTGGACGGCCGGTTGGGCGACGGCGGCGTGTTCAGGCCGCGCCGCACGAGTTCGCGGTGGAGCTGCGTGGTCGTCCACTGGAAGGCGGATGCCTGGCCTGGTTCGAGGACGTGGAGTGTTCCGCGCATGGCCCAGACGCGGACCAGTCGTCGGTCTGCGAGCGCGCGCCGCACCTGGTCGGCGCGTGGTCGGAGCTGGCGGGTCATGACTGCCAGCTCGGCTGCGCTCATCACCTGCGCGTGGATGCCGCAGAGCCGCGTGGCAACGTCGAGCACGTCGCGCGACTCCGGGGAGCGACGGTCGAGCAGGTGTCGCCGTAGTCGCCATGCGCGCGCCTGGCGCCAGGTGACCGTGACACTGGTCATGATCGTGCGGAGCCCGCAGCGGTGTCAGCGGTCTGCGGGGCCGGCTCCGATGGGGTGTCGCGTGTCGAGGCGGTTCGGGGCAGCAGCACAAGCGCGGCCACGGCGGCGCACACGAGAGCGATGGTCGCGACGAGGAACGCGGCGTTATACCCCGCCACGGTGGCCGCCGGGCCGGCGGTCGTGGCCTGGTGGGTGGTGGTGAGGGCGATGCTGATCAGGGCGGAGAGGCCGATCGCGCCGCTGAGCTGGAGCAGAGTGGTGAACAGACCCGAGCCGAGGCCGGCATCCTTCTCGGACACGCCGTTCATGCCTGCCTGCTGCACAGCGGGGTTGGCGAACCCGATGCCGAAGCCGATCAGCACGGTCGCGGGCAGCACATCGGTGAGGAACGACCCATCGACTCCGATGAGGCTGAGCAGGAACATCCCGGCCCCGGCCAGAACAAGTCCGGTCAGGATCGTCCACCGGGCACCCCAGCGGGGTGCGAGACGGATGGAGAGCAGGATGCCGGCCAGGAAGGCTCCGGTGTAGGGCAGCCAGGCGAGGCCGCTCTGCAGCGGGGTGTAGCCGAGAATGTCTTGCAGGTACAGCACGACCATGAAGAACAGGCCCGCCGTGGCTCCGCCGAGGACGATCACGACGAGGTACGCCGTCGCCCGAACACGGTTCGAGACGAACCGCAGCGGGATCAGCGGCTCGGACACGCGCATCTGCACTATCAGGAACCCGATCATCGCCGCGACGCCAACCGCCAAGGGAACGAGAACCTGGGCGGAGGCCCACCCGCTGGTGGAGACGCCGAGGATGCCGTACAGCACGGCGAACAAGCCCCCGGTAATCAGTACCGCACCCGTCCAGTCCAACCGCTGCCGGGTCGACGCTGCCCGGTCCGGGGCGACCAGTCGTGGCACGGTCAGCAGGGCGATGATCGCCAGGGGGACGTTGAGGAAGAAGATCAGCCGCCAGGTGAGCAGGTCGGTGAACACACCGGACAGCAGCACCCCGGCCGCCGCTCCCAGCCCGGACAGGCCAGACCAGACCCCGAACGCCTTGCCCCGCTCGCCCGGGTCGGGGAACAGCAGCGCGACCAGCGCGAGACCAGCCGGGGCGGCGAGCCCTTCGGAAACGCCCTGCACCACCCGGCCGACCAGGAGGACGGCACCGTTGGGCGCGAGTCCAGCGATCAGCGAGGCGATGGCGAACCCGGCCGCGCCCAGCAGAAACACGCGCCGGTGCCCGAACCGGTCGCCCAAGCGTCCGCCGAGCAGCAGCAGCCCGCCGGCGGCGAGCAGGTAGCAGTTCACCACCCACACCAGCGTGTCCGACGTGAACCCGAGGTCGCGTTGGATCGTGGGCAGGGCCACGTTCACGATCGTCGCGTCGGCGTAGATGATGAACTGCACCAGCGCGAGCGCCGTCAACGCCCGCCACCGCGTCGGACTCGACGGGACAGGTTGATCCGTGAGTGGCGATGAGGTCGACATGGCGGGCTCCCTTCTCGATCGGCTCCTGTATCGAGTACAGCCGGGCAGGGCCGTGCGACTCCAACAACCGTGCGCCTGATTGACTCCAGATGGTTGTCAATAGGAGAATGGGGTGATGGAGCTGGATACGGGGGCGGTGCGGGCGTTCGTGCGCACCGCCGACCTGCTCCACTTCGGCAACGCCGCGACCGAACTCGGCATCAGCCAGCAAGCACTGTCCAAGCGGATCAGCAGACTCGAAGCCACGCTCGGAGCGACCCTGTTCGAGCGCACGACGCGCACAGTGACCCTCACCCCGGCGGGGCAGCGGTTCCTGCTGCCGGCGCGGGCCGTGCTCGACGCCGCGGATGCCGCGGTCGCCGCCGTGGCCGGGGAGTTCAGTCCCATCCGCGTGGACGTGCTTGCCGAGCCCCTGGCCCCGACCCTCATGGTCGACCAGCTCGCTGCCGCGGAACCGGGCATCGTGTTCGAGCGCAGCGCCCGGCGCGGGGTCGCCGCAGCCATCGCCGCCCTGCTCCGCAGCGAGATAGACCTGGCCTTCGGGCGCGTCCACGGCACCCCGAACACCGGCGTCTCGCATACCCTCATCCGGTCCGAACCCCTCCTTGTCGTCGTGCCCCGCGACCATCCGCTGGCCCAGCGGGAGACAGTCCGCCCGACTGACCTTGCTGCGTACGGCATCTGGACCCAGGCCCCGACGATCGCCGCAGAATGGAGCGGATTCGCCAGCGACTTCGCTGACCACTTCGGCTGCCGCATCGAGTTCGCGCACGTCGACGACATCGACACCGACGACATCCTCAGCCGAGGCGCGAACGCCGGCCCCGCATTCCTCACCGCCACCGATGTCGCCAACAGCGACGACCCCCGTCTGTGCAGCCTCGACCTCACCGACCCGACCCCGGCCTACCCCTGGTCCCTCATCTGGCGCGCCGGCGAGACCAACCCACGCATACGAAGCGCGATCGCCACCCTGCGAACGCTCTCAGAGCAACGAGGCTGGCATAGCGACGGCGCATCGACGCATTGGCCAGGAAGTGCATCCGACGGCAGGCACGAACAAGATCGGTAGCAGTCAAGAGCTTGCAGCCGCACGAGCTGGTTGTCGCGCAGCCTGGCGCATCGCTGAGACTGACGATTCGGATAGAGGGGCGGCGCTCCTTAGGCAGCAGGAGACCGGATCAGATAGACGGCCGGGGAGCGTCTGGCGGCTGGCGACGGCGGCCGAACTCCTGTCCAACCTCGCCCCGCGAGGCGACGGCACCGCCCACGCGCTCCGCGTCGAGCAGGGCGATCACGTCGTCAGCCTGGGTGACCAGCGAGGCGAGCCCTTTTTCGTCTGCTTGTCGGCGCTGCGGCGACGGCGTCCGCGCCCCGGCTCCGGGTGTTCGCCTGCCACCCCGACGTCGCCGATACGCTGAGCGAGCACCTGATCGAGGAGGCACGCGGGCATGAGAATCACTGCGGTTCAGGGCGACATCACCGAACAACGCGTCGACGCGATCGTGAACGCCGCCGACACACGGATGCGCGGCGGCGGCGGCGTCGACGGCGCCATTCACCGCGCGGGTGGGATCGAGGTGCTGCAGGACTGCATCGATCGGTTCCCGCACGGGCTCGCGACAGGCGATGCCGGCTGGACGACCGCAGGCAGACTTCCGGCGACGTGGGTGATCCACACCGTGGGCCCGAACTACGCCGCAGGGCAGCAGGACCGCCGCCTGTTGGAGTCCTGCTACCGCCGCGCATTGCACGTCGCAGACGAACTCGGCGCCCGCATCGTCGCGTTCCCGCTGGTGAGCGCCGGAATCTACGGCTGGCCCGAACGAGACGCCGTGAACGCGGCGGTGCGCACCATCGCCGCCACCGGTACCGCTGTCGAGGAGGTGAGGATCGTCGCGTTCTCAGTGAAACTCTTCGCACTCGTCGAGGGCGAGCTGGCCGCCGACACACCGATGAAGGTCCTGAGCGCCGTGCGCCTTCTGCACGAGCGCGGGTACCACGGCGTTCGAGTGCTCCCAGGGATGAGCGCGTCGGGCATGTCCTGGCGCATCGCGATCGCCGCGGCACGAGACTTCGTCGAGGAGCACGGGTCTTCGCATCTCCGCGGTGGTGCAGACGCGATCTACTACTCGACGAGCGACGGGGTTCGATTCGGTCATGGAGAAGTCACGGTGGCCACGCCGATAGAAGAGGTCGCGGACCTGATCCTCGCAGCGCTCCCTCGCCTCACGGCCGACGCTGACGATGCGGAGCACGTGCGCTGGTACGCGGGCATGCTCGATCTGTGCGAACGACACCGGACCCTGCCCGTGGCGTATTCCGATTCGCACGACCCACCACCCGGCTGGGAGATCGGTTGGGGCAGCGGCAGGTCCTACCCGGCCCCGCCTGCGTGAGCCGATCGGCCAGCGCGGCGTCACGGCTGACCCGGCGACGCAGGGCCGACGGCTAGCATCGAGATCATGGCCTCCTTCGTGCGCACCGCGACCGACGCCGACCTCGCGGAGCTCGCCCGCATCGAGGAGGAGGCCGACGCGCTGTTCACGGGAGCCGTCGGCGCGCCGCTCGACCACCCCGCGCCGACGGGTGCCGCCCGAGCCGGCGAGCAGGGATTCGTCCTCGTCGTCGCGGAGGAGCAGGACGGCCCGCCCCTCGGCTTCGTGCATGTGCTCGAGGAGGGCGGGATCGCTCATCTCGAGCAGCTGTCCGTGCTGCCCGCGCACATGCGGCGGGGTCACGGCCGAGAGCTCGTCGAGGCGGCGTTGGACGAGGCC
This sequence comes from Actinomycetota bacterium, assembly GCA_018268435.1. GTDB lineage: Bacteria > Actinomycetota > Actinomycetes > Actinomycetales > Microbacteriaceae > Microbacterium. The sequence goes on along the minus strand of JAFDWP010000020.1, from coordinate 3,973 downwards.
GCCGACCGCGGACACAGCACCGTCTCACTGCGGACCTTCGCCGACGTGCCGTGGAACGCACCGTTCTACGCGACGCTCGGCTTCATCGAGGCGGATTCCCCGGACCACCCGTTCTACCGCGCTCTTCTCGAGGCGGAGCAGCGGATCGGCCTCGGCGATCTGGGCCGTCGGGTGCACATGTCGATCGACCTCATCGACGGCATGACGATGGATCCCGAGGAGTTCGAGGAGCTGGTCGCCGACGAGCTCGACCGCCTGCCCGATGAGATGATCGACGGTCTCGAGAACCTCGTCTTCGTCGTCGAGGACCGCCAGGAGGACGGATCGCTCGACCTGCTCGGGCTGTACGACGGCCTCGCCGTCACCGAACGGGGCAACTACGGCATGGGCGAACTCCCCGACCGCATCATCGTGTACCGCGAACCGCATCTCGCACAGTGCGCGGACGAACAGGAGCTCCGCGCCGAGGTGCACACCACGCTCGTGCACGAGATCGCGCACTACTACGGCATCGACGACGAGCAGCTGCACGAGATGGGCTGGGCATGAGCGCACCGCTGGCGACGCCGGACGTCGACGATCAGCTCGATCTGCAGGCCGCGCCTGCGGTGCCATGGGAGCTGGTGGTCTGGGATGACCCCGTGAATCTGATGAGCTACGTGGTGCGCGTGTTCCGCACCTACTTCGGGTATCCGCGCGACCGCGCCACCCGCCTCATGCTGGCCGTGCACAATGACGGTCATGCCGTCGTCGCCACCGGCCCCCGCGAGACCATGGAGGTGCATGCGCAGGCGATGCACGACTACGGGCTGTGGGCGACCGTGCGCCGGGTCGGAGAGTGAGCGACATGGCCGGATCCGACATCCACGTACCGTTGCAGTCGTGGGAAGCGCCGCAGCTCGCCGACCTCGTCGACCAGTTCCTGGACCTGCTGCGGGACACCGAGACCGGCTCATCGCCCGAGGCCGGGGGCGCGTCGCCGCTGGACCGCCTCACTCCGACGGCCTATCCGCAGGACGCGGAGGCCTCCGCCGAGTTCGCCGACCTGACCCGCGCCGAGCTGCTCGACCGCCGGGCCGCCGACGCGCGCATCGTGCGCACCGGCCTGCACGGCACCGCGGAGGGCCCGGCAGCGGAGCTCGTCGTGCCCGCGGCCGACGTCGATGCCTGGATGCGCACGCTCGCCGCGCTGCGGCTCGTGATCGCGTCCCTGCTCGGCATCGACAGCGAGCCGGCACCGGATCCGGATCCGGCGGATCCTCGGATCGGCGTCTACGAGTGGCTCGGATATCGACTCGAGCTGCTGGTCGAGGCCGCGGAGGCGCTGGATCACGAGGCGCTGGACTGAACGCCCGCGGCGCGGCTACGGAACCGAGACCACGAGCGTCGCATGGCCGATCGGGTCGTCCCGCCGGATGTGACGGACCTCCTGCAGCGCCCAGCGGTCCCAGTGCGGGCGGAACAGGTCGCCGTCCCGGTCCAGCGCGCGGCGCTTGCGGCTCGGCTCCGGCGACTCCACCCAGACGCGGACGTCCGCGACCCGTGCGGTACGGGGCGAGAGCACGCCGCAGCCCTCCACGATCAGGCCGCGCGACGGATCCACGGCGGAGCTCTCCGCGTATTCGCCGGCGTCCCAGTCGTAACGCTGCCATGTGCCGACGAAACCGCGGCCGTGCGGTCGGAGGATCTGATCGTAGGCGCGCGCGACACCGGCGTCCATGCCGTCCCAGCCGGGGTAGATCGAATCGAGCGCGACGAGCTGGGTGGCGGTGTGCAGCGGCCACTGCGCGGTCAGCAGGCGCGCGAGCGACGTCTTTCCGGCACCGCTGCGCCCGTCGACGAGGACCACAGGATTGGAGGCCTGCACGGCCCGCACGGCGTCGGCGATGCGGGCGACCGCCGCGTTCAGCGCGCGTGCGAGCGGATCGTCACTTCTTGAGGGCACGGATGATGCGGGAGATCGCGCGACCTGCCACCCAGAGGAACGGCACGCCCACGGCCAGCAGCGAGACCACGTTCGGCTCGAAGCGGAGTCCCTCCTCGCGGCGCACGTAGACGCCGAGCGGGATCGCGACGCCGCCACCGCCGCCGCCCTCGCCCTCACCGGCTCCCTCTGCTCCGCCGGATCCACCGCCGAAGCCCAGGAACGTGAGCGCCACCGGGGTGAACTGCGCGCCGTCCACCTCCTGGGGATCGCCATAGGCGCTCTTGACGCCGAAGGACGCGGAGTTCTTGCCCAGTTCGAGTGCGATGTGCGGCATGCGTCCACGCTAGCCCACCGGAGGTGGGAGCGACCAGCACCGTGGCGCAGGCGCAGTCAGTCGAGTCCGTGCGCGCGCGGGTGCGGCGCGGATCCCCGCCCGGGGCGGGCGCCGAGATGCCGCGCACGGGTGACCATGCCGGATCCGAACCGCGCCTGGGCGCTGTCCAGCGCGTCCTCCACGCGGCGCCACTCCGCATCGTCGTCCCAGAGGCCCAGCGCTCCCCCGGCGTCGGACAGCCGCTCGGCGCGGACCCCGACCAGGCGCACCGGGTCGCGCCGGTCGATCGTGTCGAACAGGGTGCGCGCCACCTCGCCGATCCGCTGCCCCACCGAGGTCGCCTCGGGCAGGGTCTGCGAGCGGCTGAGCGTGGTGAAGTCGGAGAAGCGGATCTTGATCGCCACGGTGCCCGCCTCCCAGCCGGCCCGACGCAGTCGCGCGGCGACGCGGTCGGCGAGCCGCAGCAGCTCCGAGCGCAGCGCCTCACGGTCGGTGACGTCGACGTCGAAGGTCTCCTCGTGCCCGACGCTCTTCTCCACCCGGCCCGTCTCGACGCCGCGCGGGTCGCGCCCCTGCGCGAGCTCGTGCAGGCGCTGCGCGAGGGCGGGGCCGACGGCCCGCTCGAGCGCGGACGCCGGGGTCGCGCGGATGTCGCGGATCAGCCGGATGCCGCGGGACTCCAGCGTCTCCGCCGTCTTCGGTCCCACGCCCCACATGGCGCGCACCGGCCGGGTGGACAGGAAGTCGAGCGTGTCGGCCGCGGCGACGACGAGCAGTCCGTCGGGCTTGGCCAGGGTCGAGGCCATCTTGGCGACGTGCTTGGTGGCCGCGACGCCGACGCTGCAGGTGATCCCGACCTCGTCCTGCACGCGGCTGCGGATCATCGCGCCGATGCGTCCGGGGCTCCCCCACAGGCGGCGCACGCCGCGCACGTCGAGGAAGGCCTCGTCGATCGAGAGCGGCTCGACCAGCGGCGTGACCTGCTCGAAGATCGCCATGACCTTCTCCGAGACCTCGCGGTACTTCGTGAAGTCGGGGGGCACGATCCGGGCGGTCGGGCAGAGCCGGATGGCCTGCGACACCGGCATCGCCGAGCGCACGCCGTATCGGCGCGCCTCGTACGATGCGCTGGAGACGACGGAGCGTCCGTCCGGAGAGCCGATGATCAGCGGCAGGCCGCGCAGGCTCGGATCATGCAGCACCTCGACCGACGCGTAGAACGCGTCCATGTCGACGTGCAGGATCCCCGTGCCCGAATCATCGGCATCCGGGGCTGAGACGATCCGCCCGGATCCGTCGCCTCTTCCCATGTCACCATTCTCGTCGAGGCCGCCGACATCGCGTCGGCGGCCTCGACGGGACCTCACTGCGCGGCGCGCTCCAGGATGAGTTCGCGCACGCGGGCGGCGTCGGCCTGACCCTTCATGGCCTTCATGACCGCGCCGATCACGGCGCCGGCGGCCTGCACCTTGCCGTCCTTGATCTTGGCGAGCACATCGGGCTGCGCGGCCAGGGCCTCGTCGATCGCCGCGATGAGCGCGCCGTCGTCGGAGACCACCGCGAGCCCGCGGGCGTCCACGACCTGCTGCGGCGTTCCCTCGCCCGCGATGACACCCTCGAGCACCTGGCGGGCCAGCTTGTCGGTGAGCGTGCCGGCGTCGACCAGCTGCTGCAGCGCGGCGACGTTGGCCGGCGTGATCAGCCCGGTGGCG
>JAFDWP010000209.1 GCA_018268435.1 Actinomycetota bacterium | reverse complement strand
GTCGGAATCCGCGAACCAGGCCGAGAGTTCCTCTTCGGCCGTCCTGGGTTCCGGATCAGGCGTCCCGTCGGCGTGCTGCCGATCGGTGTCCGCGTCGGACATGCTTCCCCCATCCCCCCATCGATGCGACTTCCACCGATTTTAGCGACATGCGGGTGGACGGACCTGCGCGCTCACTCAGCCTGTGCACTGCCACGACTGTCCCGGGCCCGGACATGTCCAGCCGCCCGCTCAGTGCGGCGTCGCGGTGACGAGGATCGGGAGGTGATCCGACTCCCCCTGCGGCAGCGTGCGCACCGACTCCACGACGAAGCCCGAGGCCGCGGCGAAGTCGTAGAAGCCGCGGAACACGCGGTACCGCGTGTACGTGTGCTGGTCGCTCATCACGAGCTCGTAGCCGACGTCGCGCATGTGCTCGCTGAGCCGCTCCTTGAACACGGGGTAGTTGAAGTCGCCGACGATCAGCTGCGGCAGGCCCCAGCCGAGTTCGGAGAGCTCCGACAGCGCGGCGCGGATCTGGTCGCGCCGCAGCGCGTTCCGCGCGGTGAGCGGCGCCGCATGCAGCGAGGCGATGAGGAAGTCGCGCCCGGCGTCGATGTCGCGCAGCCGCACGCCGAGCAGGCGCTCATGCGCGGGGCGCAGCACCCGGTCGTGCAGCGACTTCTTCACCGAGACCGCCGCGACATCCACGAGGTTGAACGCGCTGGCGCGGTAGTAGATGGCGAGGCCCAGCCGGTTCTGCTGCGTGGTGTGCGCGAGCACGAGGCCTCCGGCGGTCTCCGGGAGGGAGTCGGTGTCCCCCTCCTGCAGGCACAGCACGTCGGGGTCATGGGCATCGACGAGGTCGTCGAGCTCATGCGCCGCACGATGCTTGCGCAGGTTGTAGGAGATGATCCGCACCCTCCCACGGTACCCGCGCCCACCCTCGTCAGGCTGGGTGCGCCCCGCACGCCTCCCCTGAGCCCAGAGCGGATCCGGATCCGTCAGTCGTCGCGGTCGCGGCGGTTGCGGGTCTGCTCGGCGCGCGCGGCGAGCAGGTCGTCGGCGGGATACCCCACCTCGGTGAGCGTGAGGCCGCGTGCCGCCAGCACCTTGAACGCGCTCGTGCGGGTGACCTCGTCACGCAGCCGCGCCAGGTCGGAGACCTCGAGCCGCCCCTCCCCCACGGCCGCGCACGCGCCCACGAGCGCGCGCACCATGCTGTGGCAGAACGCGTCGGCCTTCACCTCGGCGACGAGAACCCCGGTGTCGTCGCGCGTCCAGCGGTAGTCCAGCAGCGTGCGGATCGTGGTGGCCTCCTCGCGCGGCTTGCAGTACGCGGCGAAGTCATGCAGGCCGATCAGCGTCCGCGCCGCGGCGTCCATGGAGCCCTCGTCCAGCGCCGCCCGGATCGTCGTCGTGTCGTGCCGCAGCAGCGGGTCGTATCCAGTGCGGGCGTCGGCCAGCCGGTACCGGTAGCGGCGCCACACGGCCGAGAAACGGGCGTCGAAGCCCTCCGGCGCGAGCGACGTCCGCGACACGGTCACGTCGGGGTACTGCCCCAGCACGCCCCGTATGCGAGGCGCCAGGGATCCCGCAGGATCCCCCGCCGCACGCCCGTTGCGCGAGGCGACCCGCGCCCACTGCTGCGGGTCGAGGTCGACGTGCGCGACCTGTCCGGTGGCGTGCACGCCCGAGTCGGTGCGCCCGGCGACGACGAGGCGCGGGCCGGCGGACGGTGCCGCACCGGCGGACCGCGCCGCACCGGCGATCGCCTCCGCGGGACCGACGATGCGGGCCAGCGCCGCCTCGATCGTGCCCTGCACCGTGCGCAGCCCCGGCTGCTTCGCCCAGCCCCGGAAGTGGGTGCCGTCGTAGGCGATGTCGAGACGGATGCGCACGGATCCAGGGTACCCGCGGCGGATCCGGTCCCTGGCGTCCTTCGTCTCGCTGCGCTCGCTCAGGATCCGATCGGCGCGCTACCGGTCGCGACCGGTCCCTGAGCGAGGAGCGCAGCGACGAGACGAAGGGCGCCGGGTCCTTCGTCTCGCTGCGCTCGCTCAGGATCCGAATCCACTCTGGGACTGAGTGCCGAGGTGTGCGACACTGACTCGCAAGCAGCCAGCGTCGGCGCCCGAGCCGACGACGGCCGAGGTCGAAGGAGATCCCATGGTCAGCAGCCCGTTCCCCGACGTCGCCGTCCCGGCGGTCCCGATCCACGAGTACCTCTTCGGCGACATCAGCGAGCACGACCTCGACCGGATCGCGCTGATCGACGGCATGTCGGGCGCCGAAACGACGTACCGGCAGCTCATCGGCCAGATCGACCTGGTCGCCGGGGCTCTCGCCGCTCGCGGTATCGGCGTCGGCGACGCGGTCGGCCTGCTCTGCCCGAACGTCCCGGCCTTCGCGGCCGTCTTCCACGGGATCCTGCGCGCGGGCGCCACGGCGACCACCGTCAACGCGCTGTACACCGCCGAGGAGATCGCGAGCCAGCTGCGCGACGCCTCCGCATTCTGGCTCATCACCGTCAGCCCGCTGCTGCCGCAGGCCCAGGCCGCCGCGGATGCGCTCGGCCTGCCCGCCGACCAGCTGATCGTGCTCGACGGCGCGGAGGGGCACCCGTCGCTGCGGGACCTGCTCTCCGAGGGGCACCACGCGCCCGTCGTGTCGTTCGACCCCGCCAGGCACGTCGCCGTGCTGCCGTACTCCTCCGGCACGACGGGGCGTCCCAAGGGCGTCATGCTGACGCACCGCAACCTGGTCGCCAACGTCGCGCAGAGCACCGTCTCGATCACCCTGAACGATGAGGACCGGATCCTCGCGGTACTGCCGTTCTTCCACATCTACGGCATGACCGTGCTGCTCAACCTCGCCGTGCGCCTGCGCGCCACCCTCGTCACGATGCCACGGTTCGACCTGCCGGAGTTCCTGCGCATCGTCGCGGAGCACCGCACGAGCTGGCTGTTCATCGCGCCGCCGATCGCCGTCGCCCTCGCCAAGCACCCGCTGGTCGCGCAGTACGACATGAGCGCGGTCTCGGTGGTCTTCTCGGGTGCCGCTCCCCTGGACGGGCAGCTCGCCCATGCGGTCGCCGAACGGCTCGACTGCACCGTGCGGCAGGGCTACGGCATGACCGAGACCAGTCCCGTCACGCACACGATCCCCGTCGAGCGCGACGACATCGATCTCTCCTCTGTAGGCCTGCTCATCCCGAACACCGAGGCGCGCATCGTCGCCGAGGACGGATCCGACGTGCCCATCCCCACCGAGGGTGCGAGCGATCCCGGTGAGCTGCTGATCCGCGGACCGCAGGTCATGAAGGGGTATCTGAACCGCCCCGACGCCACCGCCGACATGCTCGACGCCGACGGCTGGCTGCACACGGGCGACGTCGCCACCGTGACCGCCGAGGGCGTGTTCCGGATCGTGGACCGCCTCAAGGAGCTCATCAAGTACAAGGGGTACCAGGTCGCCCCGGCGGTGCTCGAGGCGGTGCTGCTCGAACACCCCGCGATCGCCGACGCCGCCGTGATCGGCGCCCTGGACGAGGACGGACAGGAGGTGCCGAAGGCGTTCGTGGTGCTGCAGCAGGGCGCGTCCCTGGATGCGGACGGGGTGATGGCGCACGTCGCCGCGCACGTCGCGCCGCACGAGAAGGTGCGGATGGTCGAGTTCATCGACGCGATCCCGAAGTCGTCGTCGGGCAAGATCCTGCGCAAGGACCTCCGCGCCCGCACGAGCTGAGCACCGCCGTCCCGCGTCCCGGTCGCCGGCGGATCCGGTCGATCCGGGTCCGCGGCGCCGCGTCCGCTCGGCCCCGTCCCGCGCCCGATCCGCGAGACTCCACATTTCGGGCGAGACTCCACGCACGTCGCGCAGTCTCGCCAGGAAAGTGGAGTCTCACGCCATGCGCACGAGCGCGACGGGACCGGGCCGAGCCCGTCCAGACCGGGCGCGCCCGCGGCCCGCCCCGATCCGCGAGAAAGTGACGGGGCGTGGGGATCCGGGCGGATCCAGTCGCGCCGACCCACGACGGCGACTGCCGAGCGACGGCCGACCCGAACGGCCGACCGTGCGTCGCAGGACCGCTACGCGGCCGAGGCGTCGACCGGCGCCGCGGGGGCGGGGTGGCGGAACACGACGTAGTGGTACAGCAGGAAGCGCACCAGCACGATCACGGCGATGCTGCCGAGGTTCACGAGGTTCACCAGCGCCGGCCCGGGGGCATGGCCCGTGAAGCCCTCGACCATGCCGGCGCCGAGCCACACGATGCCCGCACCGAGCAGCGTGCAGAACAGGTTCACGCCGAGGAAGAGCACGATCTCGGCGACACGCCCGCGGCGGTTGCGGTCCCGGAACGCCCACTCGCGGTTGCCGAAGTAGGCGTTGATCAGGGCGACCAGGCTGGCGGCGATCTTGCCGACCACGAGGTCCCACCCGAAGGCGTACACGAAGAGGTTGAAAGCGCCGATCTCGATGAGAGTGCTGATCCCGCCGACGATCAGGAAGCGGGTGCCGACTCCCGCAAGACGGCGCAACCGGGAGCGGCGATCCATAGCCCTACTAGAATACCCGGGGAGGCGCGACCTGGGACGCCTCCCGTCCGCCGACATCTGAGGTTCGAGTGCAGTACGCCCACCTGGCCGTCGTGATGCCGGCCTACAACGAGGCCGAGGGCATCGGCGGGTTCATCGACGAGATCCGCTCCGCCGTCGCCCCGCTCGCCGACCGCGTGACCTTCGTCATCGCCGACGACCGCTCCACCGACGGAACCGCCGCGGTGCTCTCCGGCGTCGCCGACGTCGACGTGCAGACCCAGCCGGCGAACCGCGGACACGGCCCCACGGCTCTGGCCGCCTATCGCGCCGGCCTCGCGCTCTCCCCCGACGCCCTCGTGCACGTCGACGGCGACGGACAGTTCCTCGGATCCGAGATCGCCGCCGCCGTGCGCGCGCTCGCCGACACCGACGCCGACGTCGTGCACGGCGTGCGCCACTCCCGCACCGACGCCTGGTACCGCCGCGTGCTCACGTCCTGCGTGCGCCTGCTCGTCGCGGCGTTCGTCGGACGCGGCGTGCCCGACGTGAACACCCCGCTGCGCGTCTACCGCCCCGAGGCGCTGCGGATCCTCGTCAACGCGGTGCCCTCCGACGCACTGGTCCCGCACGTGCACTTCTCCCTCGCCGAGGTGCGGGCCGGCCTTGCCGTGCGGTACCTGCGCGTGCGCAGCATCCCTCGGCGCGGCGCCTCGAGCACCGGCACGATGTGGGGCCGGGTCTCGCGGCCGCAGCTGCCGCCCAAGAAGCTCCTGCTGTTCGCGTTCCACGCGCTGCGCGAGGTGTGGGCCTGGTCGCTGCGCCCCGGTGCCCCCCTGCGCGCGCTGAGGATCGAGGGGCCGGACCGCGCGCCCGCCGGCGCCGCGCCCGCCGATGCTGCGCCCGCCGATGAGGGATCCGGATCCGCATGACCCGTCGCCTCGCCGGTGCCGGGTTCTGGATCCTGCTCGCGCTGCTCATCCTCGCGAACGCGATCGTGATGTGGCACAGCCTGACCGTCCTCCGGTTCTGGGAGGACGAGGCGTTCAACCTCACCGTGCCGCGCAACCTGATCGCCGGACTCGGCTACACGAGCGACGGCACCCTGTCCGGGTCGACGCTGACCCCGTTCGATCCGCGCATCTCCACCGGGCCGGTCGTGCTGCTGCCGGTGGCCGGAGTGCTCGCGCTCGGGGCGGATCCGGTGATCGGCGCCCGCCTCGTGCCCCTCGCCTACTGGGTGCTGCTGCTGGTCGGCTGTGCGGTCCTGGGCCGTCGCCTCGCCGGCCGCTTCGGCGCGCTGGTCGCTGTGGCCCTGCCGCTCGCGTTCAACACGGCGGACAGCGTGTCGCCGATCCAGGGGCCCGCCGACCTGCTCGGAGAGATCGCCGCGGCCGCGCTCATCGTGTGGGCGCTGATCGTGCTGCCGCGCCGGGCCTGGCTCGCCGGCCTGCTGCTCGGGCTCGCGGTGCAGGCGAAGCTCATCGCACTGCTGGCGCTGCCCGCGTTCGCCGTGGCGCTGTTCCTGTTGACGCCGGCGGCGCCGTTCGGGCGGCGCCTCGTCGCGATGCTGCGCCGTGCCGTGGTGCCGCTCGTGCTCGTCGCGGCCCCGACGCTGCTGATGGAGCTCATCGCCCTGGCGTCGCTCGGCATCAGCGGATACGCCCGCCACGTGCGCGCGCTGGGCGGATTCCTGCTCAGCGGCGGACAGCACATCGAGCCCACCACGGTGCCGCAGAAGCTGGGCACCCTGGCCGGATCCTGGTTCGTGCCGTGGTGGCTCATGGCGGTGGCGGTCGTGCTGGCGGCGGCGGTCGTGGCATGGGCCGCGCTGCCCGCCGGGATCCTGACTCCTGACGCGTGGTCGCCGACTCCCTCGAAGGGCGCCGACGCCGGGATCCTGACTCCTGACGCCGGGTCGCCGACTCCCTCGCGGGGCGCCTCCGACCGGACCCGCTGGTGGGACCGCGATCCGCACTTGCTCGCACTCGGATTCGGATCCGTCGTGGGGCTGCTCGCGTTCGTCGGCTGGTGGGCGCAGGCGTCGCAGCTGCCGCTCTGGGTGCGCCACCCCGCGGTCGGCGTGTTCGCCTTCGCGCCGATCCTGGCCGCGGTCGCCGTCCGCGCCGCGTCCGCCCTGTGGCGCCGTCGCGGCCGAACCGGCGCGCACGGACCCGCACGGGTGCTCGCCGTCGCCGTGGCCGCGCTCCTGGGCGTCGTGGTGGCCGCAGGTGCCGCCGGCGACGCGGCACGCGCGCTACGACCGCCGAGCGCGGAGACCCTCGCCCAGCAGCGTGCCGCGGTCGCCCCGTTGGCGGACTGGGTGCGCGTGAACGACGTGGGCTGGCTCGCGGCCAAGCCGTGGGGCGGCCCGATCTCGTCCGTGGTGCTGGCGGGTGCGCACGTGGGGCTGTTCGACGCCCCGGCGATGCAGCACACCCCGATCCTGACCTACGGATCCTGCGAGACGGGATCCGCCCTGGCCTCCGCCCACGGCATCGTGATCTGCCCCGCCCCCTGACCCCCGGTGATCGTCCCCGGACCGGCCGCTCCTCCCGCCCGGTCGGCCCGGACCCGCGGGATCCGCCCGCACGCCCCTCCGGATCCGCGAGACTCCACATTTGGGGCGAGACAACGCTCCAGCCACGCAGTCTCACACGGAAAGTGCAGTCTCACGGTCAGGGGCCAGCCCGGGCAGCGTACCCACACGTCCACCCCTGCCCCACACGTCCGCGCGCGACACCCCGCACGACGTCCCCACCGCGAGCGCCCACCCCGCACGACGTCCCCACCGCGAGCGCCCACCCCGCACGACGCCCCCACCGCGAGCGCCGACACCCCGCACGACGCCCCCACCGCGAGCGCCCACCCCGCGCGACGCCCCCACCGCGGACGACGACGAAGCCCGCCGCCCCCACCGCCGGACGACGACGAAGCCCGCCGCCCCACAGGGGGACGACGGGCTTCGAACGAGCGAGGGGCCTTACTCGGCCTTCTCCTCCGCGGCGGGGGCCTCGACGGCCTCCTCCACGACCTCGGCCTCGACGGCCTCGACGGGCGCCTCAGCGGCCGGAGCGGCCTTCGCCGGCTTCGCGGCGGCCTTCTTCACCTTGGGGGTGACGGGCTCGAGCACGAGCTCGATCACGGCCATGGGCGCGTTGTCGCCCTTGCGGTTGCCGACCTTCGTGATGCGGGTGTAGCCACCCTCACGCTCGGCGACCAGCGGCGCGATCTCGGCGAACAGGACGTGCGTCGCCTCCTTGTTGCGCAGCACGGACAGCACGCGACGACGCGCGTGCAGGTCGCCGCGCTTGCCGAAGGTGACGAGGCGCTCGGCCAGCGGACGCAGGCGCTTGGCCTTGGTCTCGGTGGTCTTGATCGACTTGTGCACGAACAGCTGAGCGGCGAGGTTCGCGAGCAGCAGACGCTCGTGGGCGGGGCCGCCTCCGAGGCGGGGACCCTTGGTGGGCTTGGGCATTGTTCTCTAGCTCCTGGATCGGAAAGGTTCGGGTATCAGAAGGACTCGTCTTCGGAGCCGCCGTAGAAGTGGGCGCCGTCGAAACCGGGCACCGAATCCTTCAGCGACAGGCCGAGCGAGACGAGCTTGTCGCGCACCTCGTCCACCGACTTCTGTCCGAAATTGCGGATGTTCATGAGCTGCGTCTCCGAGAGGGCGACGAGCTCGGACACCGTGTTGATGCCTTCGCGCTTGAGGCAGTTGTACGAGCGGACCGACAGATCAAGGTCCTCGATCGGCATCGACAGCTCGTTCGAGAGGACGGCCTCGACCGGCGCGGGGCCGATCTCGATGCCCTCGGCCTCGACGTTCAGCTCGCGGGCGAGACCGAACAGCTCGGTCAGCGTGCGACCGGCCGAGGCGACGGCGTCGCGCGGGATGATCGAGTTCTTCGTCTCGACGTCCAGCACGAGCTTGTCGAAGTCGGTGCGCTCGCCGGCGCGGGTGGCGTCGACGCGGTAGCTGACCTTGAGCACGGGCGAGTAGATCGAGTCGATCGGGATCTGGCCCGCCTCGGCGTACTCGCTGCGGTTCTGCGCCGCCGACACGTAGCCGCGGCCACGCTCGATGGTGAGCTCGAGCTCGAACTTGGCGGTGTCGTTGAGGGTCGCGATGACCAGCTCGGGGTTGTGCACCTCGACGCCGGCCGGAGCGGAGATGTCCGCCGCGGTAACCTCGCCGGCACCCGTCTTGCGCAGGTACGCGGTGATGGGCTCGTCACGCTCCGAGGAGACGACCAGCTGCTTGATGTTGAGGATGATCTCGGTGACATCCTCCTTCACACCGGGGATGGTGCTGAACTCGTGGAGGACGCCGTCGATGCGGACGCTCGTGACGGCCGCGCCGGGGATCGACGAGAGCAGGCTGCGACGCAGCGCGTTGCCGATCGTGTAGCCGAAACCGGGCTCGAGCGGCTCGATGACGAACCGGCTGCGGTTCTCGGAGATCTTTTCCTCGGTGAGAGTGGGACGCTGTGCGATGAGCACTGTGTGTTCCTTTCGATCACGTGCCCGCTATATGACACGTGTGGGTGAGGTCTTGAGTTGTGGGAAAGTTCGCGCAGAGGCGTGCTTCGGTCCCTGAGCTTGTCGAAGGGCCCGAAGCACGCCTCGAAGCGAGCGTCAGACGCGGCGGCGCTTCGGCGGACGGCAGCCGTTGTGCGCCTGCGGCGTCACGTCCTGGATCGAACCCACCTCGAGACCGGCGGCCTGCAGCGAGCGGATCGCGGTCTCGCGGCCCGAGCCCGGACCCTTCACGAGGACGTCGACCTTCTTCACACCGTGCTCGGCGGCCTGACGGGCAGCCGACTCGGCGGCCATGCCGGCCGCGTACGGGGTGGACTTGCGCGAGCCCTTGAAGCCCACGCCACCGGACGAGGCCCACGCGATGACAGCGCCGGTCGGGTCGGTGATCGAGACGATGGTGTTGTTGAACGTCGACTTGATGTGGGCCTGGCCCAGCGCGATGTTCTTCTTCTCCTTGCGGCGCGGCTTGCGCGCGGCGGCCTTGGGTGCAGCCATGAAAGTGTTCTCCTATTCCCTGGCCGCTTAGCGGGCCTTCTTCTTGCCGGCGACGGTGCGCTTGGGGCCCTTGCGGGTGCGCGCGTTGGTCTTCGTGCGCTGACCGCGGACCGGCAGGCCGCGACGGTGACGGATGCCCTCGTAGGAGCCGATCTCGACCTTGCGGCGGATGTCGGCGGCCACCTCGCGACGGAGGTCACCCTCCACCTTGTAGGTGCCTTCGATGTGGTCGCGGAGGGCGACGAGCTGGTCGTCGGTGAGGTCCTTGACGCGGATCGACTCGTCGATCTCGGTGGCCTTGAGGATCTCGACCGAACGGGTACGGCCGATGCCGTAGATGTACGTGAGGGCGATCACCACGCGCTTGTCGCGCGGGATGTCGACGCCGGCAAGACGTGCCATGCGGTAACTCCTGGAGTGTTGTGGAGGTGTGGAGCAGGATCGGTGCCCGGGCCTCCGCCCGAGGTGTCGGCCTCTGCAGCCTGCGGACCGGTTCCCCGGTCGCTGAGCCTGTCGAAGCGTCTGATCCTGCCTGTTCAGTTGTTGAGTTGTGGATCGCGAGAGCGTCGGGCCGAAGCCCGGCACTCAACCCTGGCGCTGCTTGTGGCGCGGGTTGCTCTTGCAGATCACCATGACGCGGCCGTGGCGGCGGATCACCTTGCAGTGGTCGCAGATCGGCTTGACGCTGGGGTTGACCTTCATGTTGCTTCCTTATCGCTGTCTTCGTACCGCGATCGGTCCCTGAGCCTGTCGAAGGGCCGAACGCGGTCGTTACTTCTCGACCGGCCTAGCGGTAGCGGTAGACGATGCGACCGCGTGTGAGGTCGTAGGGCGAGAGCTCCACGACGACGCGATCCTCAGGGATGATGCGGATGTAGTTCTGCCGCATCTTTCCGGAGATCGTGGCGAGGACCTTGTGTCCGTTGGTGAGCTCGACGCGGAACATCGCGTTGGGCAGAGCCTCGGACACGACACCCTCGATCTCGATGACACCGTCTTTCTTAGCCATAGCCTCGCTGTCGCTTGTGCAGACCGGTCGATCTGCGGTGGTTGGGTGGTGTGGTGAGTGCGGATCCGGACACGCCGGACCAAGGCGCAAAGCACCAAAGATCTATGGTAGTCCGGATCCGCGGATCCGCAAAATGCGGAGCACTCGCTACTTCTGGTCGACGATCGCCTGCAGCTTGGCCACGTCGGCCTGCTTGCTGGTGTCGAGGCGCTGGCCGTTGATCTCGATCGTCGGCGTGCCCTGGATCTTGTGGGCGGCGGCCTGCGCGGTCGGGAACTTGAAGAACGTGCCCGCCTTGATGGTCGCCTCGGCCTTGTCCGCGCCGACCTGCTTCGCGTAGTCGATCAGCTGCTGGTCGGTGAGGCCCGCGGTGTTCTCGGCCGGCTGGTTCTCGAACAGGATGTTGAGGTAGTCGAGGAACTTGTCCGGGGCGTCCTGGGCGACGCTGTACGCGGCCGCCGCGGCACGGGACGAGTAGTTCGTGCCCTGGGAGTAGCGGTCCAGGATCGCGATCGGGTGGTACTCGAGCGTGATCTTGTCCTCCTTCGCGAGCGCCTGCAGCTTGGCGCCGTACTCGCTCTCGAAGCTCTTGCAGATCGGGCACTGGAAGTCGACGAACACGGCGACCTTGTCCTTGCCGGATCCCGTGGTCACCGCCCCGGTCTCGGAGTTGATGATCGCGCTCTTCGGCGCGGCACCAGGATCCGTCGCCTTGTTGTTCAGCCAGACGACGACGCCGACCAGTGCGATGAGCACGGCGACGACGGCGGCGGTGATTCCGATCGCGAACCGGTTGGTCCTGCCCTTGGCAGCGGCCATGTGTGTCTCCCTCTTCCAGACCCGCAGCGCGGATCCGCTCAGCTGTGTCCTCCCATTGTGCCGTGTCTCGCCTTTGAGGTCCGTGGGAGCGCCCGCTGGCGGGGGCGCGCGGGGGGACGGCGCGGGGGCGCGCGTGGGGTGGCGCGGGCGGCGCGCCCGTCGCGCCGATTCCCGCGAGACTCCACTTTCCGGGCGAGACGCCGTCCCCGTCGCGGAGTCTCACTCGAGAAGTGGAGTTTCGCGGGTGGGCCGCGGGCGGTGGCGGGGCCCCGGGATCGGCCTCCACAGTCGCGCCGCGGAGGAGCCTCTGCACGGCTATCGGAGCAGGATCCGATCCCGAGTCCCCGCGCGGCACGATGAGCGGATGCTGCAGCGTCTCTCCGATCGCGCGATCCTCTCTTCGCCGCTTCCACTCGCCCTCTCCCGCCATACGGACGCGCTCGGCACCCGAGCCCGGCGCGCCGACAGCGCCCGGATCCGCGCGGGCGTCTACGCAGACGGTCCGGCCTTCCGCGCTCTCCCGGCGTGGAAGCGCTACGCGGTGCGCGTGCACGCCTTCGTGGCGCAGCATCCCGACACGGCGCTGTCCCTGGAATCGGCCGCTGTCGTGCACGGCCTGCCGTGGTTCGGGGAACCGGCGGCGATCCACGTGCACGATCCCGACCGCGCGCACTCCGGCCGATTCGGCGACGTGCGGGTGCACACCAGCAGCGCCGCGCGGGAGTTCGTGCGCGTCGAGGGGATCCTCGCGACCTCCCTCTGCGACACGGTCGTCGATCTGGTCCGCCTGCTTCCGCCCGCTCAGGCCCTGGCCGTGCTCGATGCGGCCCTGTCCCCTGCGCAGGGCGGGCCACTCTCCCTTGCCGCGGTGAAGGAAAGGGCATCCGGACGCCCCGGGACAAGGGGCACGCAGCGCGAACGCTGGGCGTGGGAGCGAGCGGATCCCCGCTCCGAATCCCCATCGGAGAGCGTCAGCCGTGCCGTCATCGAATGGTGGGGGTTCGAGTCACCCGATCTCCAGCACACGTTCCGCTACGAGGGAGCCGTGGATCGCGTGGATTTCCTGTTCCCGTCGCGCCACGTCATCGGCGAGGCCGACGGCTGGGGCAAATACGAGCTCGAGGATCCGGAACGCGCGGCCGAACTGCTCCGGGCGGAGAAACGACGCGAGAATCGGCTGCGCCGCCATGGACATCCGTTCGCGCGCTGGGAGCCGATCGACGCGTGGCAGGCGACGCCGTTGCGCGACACCCTGGTGGCCGCCGGAGTCCCCCGAGTGCGCCCCGCGGAGCTCGAGATGCTCGCCACGCTCCAGGACCGACGGCGCCAGCTCCGCAGCCCCACGCTCCGCACCCCGTGACACCGCACCCCGTGAGACTCCACTTCCGTGGTGAGACTTCACCCACGGTCCGCAGTTTCACCCGAAATCTGGAGTCTCGCGCACCGTGGCACCGCACCCCGTGAGACTCCACTTCCGGGGCGAGGCTCCACGCAAGGCGCGCAGTCTCACCCGAAATTCGGAGTCTCGCGCGAAACACCCCCTCGCGCGAAACGCCCTCTCGCGCAAAAGCCCTCTCGCGCGAAACGCCCTCTCGCGTGAAAAAGGCCTCTCGGCGCGGGAAGCCGGCCGGGCGGCCCCCGCTACGCGATCGGGGCGGGGGTGATGCCGTACGGGGCGAGGCCCGCCGCGCCGCCGTCGGGCGCGGTCAGCACCCAGATGCCGCCGTCGTGCAGCGCGACGCTGTGCTCCCAGTGCGAGCCGTCGGAGCCGTCGGTCGTGGTGACGGTCCAGTCGTCGTCCTCCACGTACGTCTGATCCGACCCGGCGGTCACCATCGGCTCGATCGCCAGCACGAGTCCCGGGCGCACCTCGGCGCCGCGGTCGGATGTGCGGTAGTTGAACAGACTCGGCGACTCGTGCATCTTGCGGCCGATGCCGTGCCCGACGTATTCGCGCAGGATCCCGTACGGCCGGCCGGAGACCACGGAGGGACCGCCGGCGAGGATGTGGTCCTCGATCGCCGCGCTGATGTCGCCCAGGTGCTTCGCGGTGGCCATGGCGGCCACCCCGGCCCACATCGAGCCCTCGGTCACGTCCGACAGCGCCTGACGCGCGTCCACGAGCGCGCTGTCGGCCTCGCCCGGCACGATGACGGTGATCGCGCTGTCGCCGTTCCAGCCGCGGTACTGCGCGCCGGCGTCGATCGAGACGATGTCGCCGGGCTGCAGCACCCGGGATCCGGGGATCCCGTGCACGACCTGGTCGTTCACCGAGATGCAGGTGGTGTTGTGGTACCCGCGCACCAGCTTGAAGTTCGACTCGGCGCCGCGGTCCGCGATCACGCGGTCGGCGATGGCGTCGAGCTCCCCGGTGCTGATGCCGGGACGCACCGCCGCGCGCACGGCGGCGAGGGAGGCGGCCGTGATGAGGCCCGGCTCGATCATCGCCTCGAGCTGGGCGCGGCTCTTGTAGAGGGAGCGGCGGAACGCCACGTCAGACCACGGCCGAGCGCACGAGACCCCGGGCGGCCAGAGCGGCGAAGATGCGCTCGGTAATCTCGTCGAGGCTGCCCACGCCGTCGATCGTGTCGACGATGCCCCGGGCGCCGTACGCATCCAGGATCGGCGCGGTCTGCGCCTCGTAGATGTCCAGGCGGTGCGCGATGGCCTCGGGGGTGTCGTCGGTGCGTCCCTGCTCGGTCGCGCGCAGCGTGAGGCGGGAGATGCTCTCCTCGCGCGGCACATCGAGCAGGATCACGGCGTCCAGCGCGTCGCCGGTGGATCCGAGGAACGCATCCAGGTGCTCGACCTGCGCCGCGTTGCGCGGGTAGCCGTCGAGCAGGAAGCCCGCCTCGGCATCCGGCTGGGCGAGGCGATCGCGCACGAGCGCGCCGGTCAGCTCGTCCGAGACCAGGTCTCCGGCGTCGAGGATGGCGGTGACCTGCTTGCCGAGCGGGGTGCCCTCCTTGATGTTGGCGCGGAAGATGTCGCCCGTCGAGACGACGGGGATCCCGTACGCCGCGGCGATCCGCACTCCCTGCGTGCCCTTGCCCGAGCCCTGCGGGCCCACGATCAGCAGGCGTGCGGTGGGGGTTGCGGATGCCGTCATCGGAGAAGCCCTTCGTAGTGTCGCTGCTGCAGCTGCGCGTCGATCTGCTTGACCGTCTCCAGACCGACGCCGACGATGATGAGGATCGATGCGCCGCCGAACGGGAAGTTCTGGTTGGCGCCGACCGTGGCCAGTGCGATCAGCGGGATCAGCGCGATGAGACCGAGGTACAGGGACCCGGGCAGCGTGATGCGCGTGAGCACGTAGTCGAGGTACTCGGCGGTGGGACGGCCCGCGCGGATGCCCGGGATGAACCCGCCGTACTTCTTCATGTTGTCGGCGACCTCGGTCGGGTTGAACGTGATCGAGACGTAGAAGTAGGTGAACCCGATGATCAGCAGGAAGTACGTGAGCATGTAGATCGGGTGGTCGCCCTTGACGAAGTACGTCATGATCCAGGTCGCCCATGCCGGCGGCGTCGAGCCGTCCTGCGGGATGTTGAACTGCGCGATCAGCATCGGGATGTACAGCAGCGACGAGGCGAAGATGACCGGGATCACACCCGCCATGTTCACCTTGATCGGGATGTAGGTGTTGGTGCCGCCGTAGGTGCGGCGTCCGACCATGCGCTTCGCGTACTGCACCGGGATCCGGCGCTGGGACTGCTCGATGAAGACGACCAGGGTCATCACGACGATGCCGACGAGCAGCACGAGCAGGAAGACCTCGAAGCCCTTCGTCTGCCAGATCGCCCACATGGCGCCGGGGAAGGTCGCAGCGATCGACGTGAAGATCAGCAGCGACATGCCGTTGCCGATGCCCTTCTCGGTCACGAGCTCGGCGAACCACATGATGAGGCCGGTACCCGCGGTCAGCGTGATGATCAGCAGCAGCTGCGCCCACCACACGTCGTTGGTGAGCAGCTGGTTGCACGCCGCGACGCCGGTCTGGCCGAACAGCTGTCCGGTGCGGGCGACGGTGACGAGGGTGGTCGACTGCAGCAGCGCCAGCGCGATCGTCACGTACCGGGTGTACTGCGTGAGCCGGGCCTGGCCGGCCTGGCCCTCCTTGTGCAGCGCCTCGAAGTGCGGGATCACGACGCGCAGCAGCTGCGTGATGATCGACGCCGTGATGTAGGGCATGACGCCGAGCGCGAAGATCGACAGCTTCAGCAGCGCGCCGCCGGAGAAGAGGTTCACGAGCCCGAGAAGGCCCTCGGTGCCGCTGTTCTGTGCGAGGCACTCCGAGACGTTCGGGAAGCTCACGAACGGAGCGGGCACGGTGGATCCGAGGCGGTAGATCGCGATGATCGCGATCGTGAAACCGATCTTGCGTCGAAGATCCGGCGTGCGGAAGATCCGCGCGATGGCGCTGAACAAAAGCTTGCCTTCCTGAAAGGGGGGTCGTCCCGAAGGGGACAGCCAAGAAACCAGGGTAACGCAAGAGGGGCCGGAGAAATCTCCGGCCCCTCTCGACGGGTGTTACTTGACGGATCCGCCGGCTGCGACGATCTTCTGCGACGCTGCGCCGGAGACCTTGTCGACCGACACGGTCAGAGCGACGGCGATCTCGCCGCCCGCCAGGACCTTGACCTTCTCGTTCTTGCGAACCGCGCCCTTGGCGACCAGGTCGGCGACGGTCACGTCGCCACCGGTCGGGTAGAGCTCGGCGAGCTTGTCCAGGTTCACGACCTGGTACTCCACGCGGAACGGGTTCTTGAAGCCGCGCAGCTTCGGGGTGCGCATGTGCAGCGGCATCTGCCCACCCTCGAAACCGACGCGAACGGTGTTGCGGGCCTTGGTGCCCTTGGTGCCGCGACCGGCGGTCTTGCCCTTGGAGCCCTCACCGCGACCCACACGGGTCTTCGCGGTGTTGGCGCCGGGGACCGGACGCAGGTGGTGCACCTTCAGGACGCCGGGACGGGAGACGGTGGTCTCCTCGGCCTTCTTGGCGGCCGGCTTCTTGGCGGCGGTCTTCGTGGCCGCTTCCTTCTTCTCAGCCATTAGTCGATCTCCTCAACCTTGACGAGGTGAGCGACCGCGCGGACGTAGCCGCGGGTCTGGGCGTCGTCGGGACGGACGACCGAGTCGCCGATCCGCTTGAGGCCGAGCGAACGCAGCGTGTCGCGCTGGTTCTGCTTCTCACTCACCTTGGACTTGACCTGCGTGACCTTGAGGCGCGCAGCCATCAGGCACCTGCCTTCTGCGCAGCGATGGCCTCGGCCTCTGCGCGGACGAGACGCGCCGGGGCGACCTGGTCGAACTCGAGGCCACGACGCGCGGCGACCGCACGGGGCTCCTCGAGCTGCTTCAGGGCCTCCACCGTCGCGTGCACGATGTTGATGGTGTTCGACGAGCCGAGCGACTTCGACAGCACGTCGTGGATGCCGGCGCACTCGAGCACGGCGCGGACGGGACCACCCGCGATGACACCGGTACCGGCAGCGGCCGGACGCAGCAGCACGACGCCGGCAGCGGCCTCGCCCTGCACGGGGTGCGGGATGGTCGACGCGGAGCGCGGCACGCGGAAGAAGTTGCGCTTGGCCTCCTCGACACCCTTCGAGATGGCGAGGGGGACCTCACGGGCCTTGCCGTAGCCGACACCCACGAGACCGTTGCCGTCGCCCACCACGACGAGCGCGGTGAAGCTGAAGCGACGGCCACCCTTGACGACCTTCGACACGCGGTTGATGGTCACCACGCGCTCGAGGAACTGGTTGTCCCCACGGTCGCGGGAGTTGCGGTCGCGACCGCCCTGGCCGCGGTCGCGGCCACCACGGCCGCCGCGGCGCTCGTCGCGCTGCGGGGCCTCGGAACCGGCCGCGTTCTCGGCGGCAGGAGCCGTCTCGGTCACTTCGTTCTCCTTGATGTCACTCACAGTGCCAGCCCCCCTTCACGGGCGCCATCGGCGATGGCCGCGACGCGACCGGCGTACCGGTTGCCACCGCGGTCGAACACGGCCTCCGAGACACCGGCGGCCTTCGCACGCTCGGCGACGAGCTCGCCGACCTTGCGGGCCTTGGCGGTCTTGTCACCGTCGAACGCACGCAGGTCGTTCTCGAGGGTGGAGGCGCTGGCCACGGTGTGGCCCTTGCTGTCGTCGACCAGCTGCACGAAGACGTGGCGGGCCGAACGGGTGACGACCAGGCGCGGACGCGCCTCGGTGCCCTGGATCTTCTTGCGAAGGCGAGCATGACGACGCGAGCGGGCGTCGGACTTCGTCTTGATAGCCATGGTTACTTACCACTCTTTCCGGCCTTGCGACGCACGATCTCGCCGGCGTAGCGCACACCCTTGCCCTTGTACGGCTCGGGCTTGCGGATCTTGCGGATGTTCGCAGCCGCCTCGCCGACGGCCTGCTTGCTGATACCGCTGACGACGAGCTTGTTGTTGCCCTCGACCGTCAGGGTGATGCCGGCGGGCGGGTCGATCAGGACCGGGTGCGAGAAGCCGAGGGCGAACTCGACCGAGCTGCCCTTCTGCTGCACGCGGTAACCGGTGCCGACGACCTCGAGGCCCTTGGTGTAGCCCTGGGTCACGCCGATGATGTCGTTATTGATGAGGGTGCGGGTCAGACCGTGCAGCGAACGCGAAGCGCGCTCGTCGTCCGGGCGGGTGACGAGAACCTGGTTCTCCTCGACCGACACCTCGATGGGGGAGGCCACGGTGAGCGAGAGCTCGCCCTTCGGGCCCTTCACCGTGACCGCACGGCCGTCGACCGAAACGGTCACGCCCGCGGGGATCTCGATGGGAAGTCGTCCAATACGCGACATTTCAGATCACCACACGTAGGCGAGAACTTCTCCGCCCACGCCCTTCTGCTCTGCCTGGCGGTCCGTGAGGAGCCCCGAGGAGGTGGACAGGATCGCCACGCCGAGGCCGCCGAGGACCTTGGGCAGCTCGGTCGACTTCGCGTACACGCGGAGGCCGGGCTTCGAGACGCGCTTGATGCCGGCGATCGACCGCTCGCGGTTCGGGCCGTACTTCAGCGAGATGGTGAGGTTCTGGCCGACACGGGCGTCCGAGATCTCCCAACCGGAGATGTAGCCCTCCTGCTGGAGGATCTCGGCGATGTGGGTCTTCAGCTTGCTCGACGGCAGGGTCACGGAGTCGTGATGCGCCGAGTTCGCGTTGCGCAGACGGGTCAGCAGATCTGCGACCGGGTCTGTCATCGTCATAGTGTTCTTCTTTCGTTCATGAGGTTCCGGCTGCCGTTACACGGCAGACGGCCTGCGATGAGCACGCAATTTTCAATTGTACGTCAGACGGGACACGCCCGAAGACCGGATCCGTGCGGATCCGGTCTTCGGTGCGTGACTCACGCCTGCGCGTCAGCCGACTTGAACGGGAAGCCGAGGTGACGCAGGAGTGCGCGGCCCTCGTCGTCGTTCTTCGCCGTGGTGACGACAGTGATGTCGAAACCGCGGACGCGGTCGATCTTGTCCTGATCGATCTCGTGGAACACGCTCTGCTCCGTGAGACCGAAGGTGTAGTTGCCGTTGCCGTCGAACTGCTTGTCCGAGAGACCGCGGAAGTCGCGGATACGGGGCAGTGCGAGGTTCACGAGGCGGTCCACGAACTCCCAGGCGCGGTCACCGCGGAGGGTGACGTGCGCGCCGATGGGCTGACCCTCGCGCAGCTTGAACTGCGCGATGGACTTGCGGGCCTTCGTGACGATCGGCTTCTGGCCGGTGATCTTGGTGAGGTCGTCGACCGCACCATCGATCACCTTGGAGTCGCGCGCCGCTTCACCGACACCGGTGTTGACGACGACCTTGACCAGGCCAGGGATCTGCATGACGTTCTCGTAGCCGAACTCGTCCTGCAGAGCCTTCTTGATCTCGTTGTTGTACTTCGCCTTCAGGCGGGGCTGCACCTTGACAGCACCCGCGGCGTCAGCAGCCGCCATCAGAGGTCCTTACCGCTCTTCTTCGCGTAGCGCACGCGGACCGTGCGCTTCACGCCGTCCTTGACCTGCTCCTCGACGCGGTGACCGACCTTGGTCGGCTTCTTCGTCTCGGGGTCGACCAGGGCGACGTTCGAGATGTGGATGGGGGCCTCGATGGTCTCGATGCCGCCCGTCTTGGTGCCGCGCTGCGTCTGACCGACACGGGTGTGCTTGGTGGCGTAGTTCACGCCCTCCACGATCACACGGTTCTGCTCGACGAGGACCTCGAGGACCTTGCCCTGCTTGCCGCGGTCGCCGCCCTTGTCCTGCTTGCGGCCGGAGATGACCTGAACCAGGTCACCCTTCTTGATGTTCGCCATGAGTTACAGCACCTCCGGGGCGAGCGAGACGATCTTCATGAACTTCTTGTCACGGAGCTCACGGCCGACCGGACCGAAGATGCGGGTGCCGCGGGGCTCCCCGTCGTTCTTCAGGATCACGGCGGCGTTCTCGTCGAACTTGATGTACGAGCCGTCGGGACGGCGGGTCTGCTTGACGGTGCGGACGATGACGGCCTTGACGACGTCACCCTTCTTCACGTTCCCACCGGGGATCGCGTCCTTCACCGTCGCGACGATGATGTCGCCCACGCCGGCGTAGCGACGGCTGGAGCCGCCGAGCACGCGGATGGTGAGCAGCTCCTTGGCGCCGGTGTTGTCGGCGACCTTGAGTCGGGACTCGGTCTGGATCACTTTGCCTTCTCCAGGATCTCCACCAGACGCCAGCGCTTGGTGGCGCTCAGCGGGCGGGTCTCGTTGATGAGAACGAGGTCGCCGATGCCGGCGGTGTTGTTCTCGTCGTGCGCCTTGACCTTCGTCGTGCGGCGGATGACCTTGCCGTACAGCGGGTGCTTCACGCGGTCCTCGACCTCGACGACGATGGTCTTGTCCATCTTGTCGCTGACGACGTAGCCGCGGCGCGACTTGCGGTAGCCACGAGCGTCGGCGTCGCGCACGTCGTGCGAGACGACCTCGGCCTCGGCGGCAGCAGCCTTCTTCTCAGCCATTACTCGGCCTCCTCCTTCGGCGCGTCAGCCTCATCGGCCTTCTTCGCCTTTGCCTTGGACGCCTTCTTGGCCGGGACCTCGACGGGAGCCGGCGTCGCACGGATGCCGAGCTCGCGCTCACGGATCACGGTGTAGAGGCGCGCGATGTCGCGCTTGACGGCGCGGATGCGGCCGTGGCTCTCCAGCTGGCCGGTGGCCGACTGGAAACGGAGGTTGAACAGCTCCTCCTTGGCCTTGCGCAGCTCCTCGACGAGGCGCTGGTCTTCGAACGTGTCGAGCTCGGTGACACCGAGCTCCTTGGTGCCGATCGCCATTACGCGTCGCCCTCCTCGCGCTTGATGATTCGTGCCTTGAGAGGCAGCTTGTGAATGGCACGGGTCAGGGCCTCACGAGCGAGTTCCTCGTTGACGCCCGCGACCTCGAACAGGACGCGACCCGGCTTGACGTTGGCGACCCACCACTCGGGGGAACCCTTACCGGAACCCATGCGGGTCTCGGCGGGCTTCTTCGTGAGCGGACGGTCGGGGTAGATGTTGATCCACACCTTGCCACCACGCTTGATGTGACGCGTCATCGCGATACGAGCGGACTCGATCTGACGGTTGGTCACGTAAGCGGGCGTGAGCGCCTGGATGCCGAACTCGCCGAAGGAGACCTTCGTGCCGCCGGTGGCCGCGCCATCACGCTTCGGGTGGTGCTGCTTGCGGAACTTGACCTTACGAGGGATAAGCATCAGGCAGACGCTCCTTCTGCGACGGGAGCCTCGTTGCGCGGGCCGCGGCGACGGTCGCCACGGTCATCACGACGGGACTTCGGTGCGTTGGCCTGCTCGCGAGCAAGCTCCTTGTTGGTGAGGTCGCCCTTGTAGATCCAGACCTTCACGCCGATGCGGCCGAAGGTGGTCTTGGCCTCGTAGAAGCCGTAGTCGATGTTCGCGCGCAGCGTGTGCAGCGGCACACGACCCTCGCGGTAGAACTCCGACCGGCTCATCTCCGCGCCGCCGAGGCGGCCCGAGACCTGGATCCGGATGCCCTTCGCGCCGGCGCGCTGGGCACCCTGGAGGCCCTTGCGCATGGCACGACGGAAGGCGACGCGAGCAGAGAGCTGCTCGGCGATGCCCTGGGCGACGAGCTGAGCGTCGGCCTCGGGGTTCTTCACCTCGAGGATGTTCAGCTGGATCTGCTTGCCCGTGAGCTTCTCGAGGTCGCCACGGATGCGCTCCGCCTCGGCGCCGCGGCGGCCGATGACGATGCCGGGACGCGCGGTGTGGATGTCCACACGCACGCGGTCGCGGGTGCGCTCGATCTCGATGTTGCTCACGCCGGCGCGGTCGAGCTGCGTCTGCAGGAGCTTGCGGATCTTGATGTCCTCGGCGACGTAGTCGGCGTAACGCTGACCCGGCTTCGTCGAGTCAGAGAACCAGCGCGAGACGTGGTCCGTCGTGATGCCGAGACGGAAGCCGTACGGGTTTACCTTCTGTCCCATTACTTGCTCGCCTTCTTCGTCTCTTCAGCCGGTCCCTGAGCCTGTCGAAGGGCGGGGGTGGCCAGCACGACCGTGATGTGGCTCGTGCGCTTCTTGATCTGGAACGCGCGGCCCTGGGCGCGGGGCTGGAAACGCTTCAGCGTCGTCCCCTCGTCCACGAAGGCGTTCTTGACGTACAGGTCCTGCTCGTCGAGGAACTCGCCGTCGCGATCGGCCTTCACCTGGGCGTTCGCCATGGCGGAGTGCACGAGCTTGTAGATCGGCTCGGAGGCGCTCTGCTGCGCGAACTTCAGGATGGCGAGGGCTTCCTGCGCCTGCTTGCCCTTGATGAG
The DNA here is from genome assembly GCA_018268435.1 of Actinomycetota bacterium. Classification (GTDB taxonomy): domain Bacteria; phylum Actinomycetota; class Actinomycetes; order Actinomycetales; family Microbacteriaceae; genus Microbacterium. Next base: position 19,074 of record JAFDWP010000209.1, on the reverse strand, counting down.
GGCCACGACACGACGAGCCTTCTGCGGGGTCACGCGGATGTGCTTCACGCGTGCGATGGACTCGACCATTAGCGGCGCCGCCCCTTCTTGTCGTCCTTCTCGTGGCCGCGGAAGGTGCGGGTGGGCGCGAACTCGCCCAGCTTGTGACCGACCATGGTCTCGGACACGAACACGGGGATGTGCTTGCGTCCGTCGTGCACGGCGATGGTGTGTCCCAGCATGGCGGGGATGATCATCGACCGGCGCGACCAGGTCTTGATGACGTTCTTCGTGCCGGCTTCGTTCTGACCGATCACCTTGCGAAGCAGGTGCTCGTCGACGAAGGGGCCCTTCTTAAGACTGCGAGGCATCTTCTCTTACTCCTACTTGCGCTTCTTGCCAGCGTTACGGCGACGCACGATGTACTTGTCGCTTTCCTTGTTGGCGTGACGGGTGCGTCCCTCAGCCTGGCCCCAGGGGGTGACGGGGTGACGACCACCGGACGTCTTGCCCTCACCACCACCGTGCGGGTGGTCCACCGGGTTCATCGCGACACCGCGGACGGTCGGGCGGACGCCCTTCCAGCGCTTGCGGCCGGCCTTGCCCCAGTTGATGTTCGACTGCTCGGCGTTGCCGACCTCGCCGATCGTCGCACGGCAGCGCGCGTCGACGTTGCGGATCTCGCCCGAGGGCAGACGCAGCTGAGCGTAGGGGCCGTCCTTCGCGACCAGACGCACGGAGGCGCCGGCCGAGCGGGCCATCTTCGCGCCGCCGCCGGGGCGGAGCTCGATGGCGTGGATGACGGTACCCGTCGGGATGTTCTTCAGCGGCAGGTTGTTGCCCGGCTTGATGTCCGCGCCGGCACCCGACTCGACGACGTCGCCCTGCTTCAGCTTGTTCGGCGCGAGGATGTAGCGCTTCTCGCCGTCGAAGTAGTGCAGCAGCGCGATGCGCGCGGTGCGGTTGGGGTCGTACTCGATGTGAGCGACCTTGGCGTCGATCCCGTCCTTGTCATTGCGACGGAAGTCGATGACGCGGTACTGGCGCTTGTGGCCACCACCGATGTGACGGGTCGTGATGCGGCCCTGGTTGTTGCGACCACCAGTCTTGCTGAGCGGACGCAGCAGCGACTTCTCCGGCGTCGATCGAGTGATCTCGGCGAAGTCTGCCACCGACGAGCCGCGGCGACCCGGGGTCGTGGGCTTGTACTTGCGAATAGCCATGTTGTGTCCTTATCCCCCGGTCAGTTCACTGCCGTGAAGATGTCGATGGTGCCCGACTTCAGGGCGACGATGGCGCGCTTGGTGTCCTTGCGCTTGCCGGTGCCGAAGCGGGTGCGACGAGCCTTGCCGACACGGTTGATCGTGTTGACGCTCGCGACCTTGACGTCGAAGATCTTCTCGATGGCGAGCTTGATCTCGGTCTTGGAGGCGCGCGGGTCCACCAGGAAGGTGTACTTGCCCTCGTCGATCAGACCGTAGCTCTTCTCGGAGACGACCGGCTTCAGGATGATGTCGCGCGGGTCCTTGTTGGACGCCGCGGCGAGGATGTTGTCGCTCACGCGGAGACCTCCTCGGTTGCGCCGGACTTCTGCGCGACGAACGCGTCGAAGGCCGCCTTGGTGAAGACGATGTCGTCGGAGTTGACCACGTCGTAGGCGTTGAGCTGGTCGAAGTACAGCACGTGCACTCCGGACAGGTTGCGGACGCTCAGGGCGGTGAGGTCATCCTCGCGGTCGATGACCACGAGGCGGTTCTTGCCCGGGAGCGTCTTCAGGAAGGCGGCGGCCGTCTTGGTGGACGGCTTGCCCTCGATGCCGAAGGACTCGACGACGTGCAGGCGCTCACCGCGGAAGCGGTCGCTCAGCGCACCCAGCAGGGCGGCGGCGATCATCTTCTTGGGGGTGCGCTGCGAGTAGTCGCGCGGCTTCGGGCCGTGGACGATGCCACCGCCGGTCATGTGCGGCGCGCGGATGGAGCCCTGGCGGGCGTTACCCGTGCCCTTCTGCTTGAAGGGCTTGCGACCGGCACCGGAGACCTCACCACGACGCTTGGTCGAGTGGGTGCCCTGGCGTGCCGCGGCGAGCTGCGCGACGACGACCTGGTGGATCAGCGGAACGTTGGTCTTGGCGTCGAAGATCGCGGCGGGGGCGTCGACCGTACCGGTCTTCTTGCCGCCGGCGAACACGTCGAGCGTCAGAGTGGTGTCAGCCATGGGACTCAGGCACCCTTCACTGCGTTGCGGACGTAGACGATGCGACCGCGCGCGCCGGGGACGGCGCCCTTGACGAGCAGCAGACCCTTCTCGGCGTCGACGGCGTGCACCGTGAGGTTGAGGACGGTCACGCGCTCGCCACCCATACGACCAGCCATGCGCATGCCCTTGAAGACACGGCTCGGGGTCGAGGAAGCACCGATGGAACCGGGCTTGCGGTGGTTGCGGTGCGCACCGTGCGAGGCGGAGACACCCTTGAAGTTGTGACGCTTCATGACACCGGCGAAGCCCTTGCCCTTGCTGGTGCCGACGACGTCGACCAGCTGGCCGGCCTCGAAGGTGCCGTCAACGGTGAGCTCCTGGCCGAGCGTGTAGTCGCCGGCGTCCGCGGTGCGGATCTCGGTGACGTGACGGCGCGGGGTGACCCCGGCGGCCTCGAAGTGCTTGGCGAGGGGCTGCGTGACCTTGCGCGGGTCGATCTGACCGGCCGCGATCTGCACGGCGTTGTAGCCGTCCTTCTCGGGGGTGCGGACCTGGGTGACCACGTTCGGGGCCAGCTCGATCACGGTGACCGGGATCAGCTTGCCGTTCTCGTTCCAGACCTGGGTCATGCCGAGCTTGGTGCCGAGCAGGCCCTTGGAAATCTTTGCGTTGATGTCGACCATCGTGATCCCCTTACAGCTTGATCTCGATGTTGACGTCAGCAGGAAGGTCGAGACGCATGAGCGAGTCAACGGCCTTCGGCGTCGGGTCGACGATGTCGATCAGACGCTTGTGGGTGCGCATCTCGAAGTGCTCGCGGCTGTCCTTGTACTTGTGGGGCGACCGGATGACGCACACGACGTTCTTCTCGGTCGGAAGCGGCACCGGGCCGACGACGGTCGCGCCCGCACGGGTCACGGTGTCGACGATCTTGCGGGCCGACGTGTCGATGACCTCGTGGTCATACGACTTCAGGCGAATGCGGATCTTCTGTCCCGCCATTGTCTGCTCTCTCTCTTCAAGCGTCTTACCTGCCCGGACCGGGTGATCCGGGGGCATTGGACGCGCGACGACGCGGTCTGCGTCTTCGCACTCCTCCTCCTGGCCGGATCCCGGATCCGAGGATCCGATCTCCGAGCCCGTCGAAGGGGCGCACCACTGTTCTGCTGTCAGCCCGGAGCCTCACGACTCGCGGAAGCCGACCCCCGCACATGACGGGGCCTCGGTGAGGAGGTGTCGGTTGTGTGTTCTGCTGCCCGCGGCCCAGATCCCTGCGCTCGCCTCCCGAAGGAGGGGCGCCGTCTGTGCACTGCCCTGGCAGTGATCCGGCGCACGTCGGGACGCGCTCCGGAATGTGGAACCTCAACAGTCTACGTGCAGCCCGGGCGTGTCGCAAACTCGGGCGTGTCGTGGCGGCGTGTCGGGCGCGCCGCTCGCCCGTGCGCGGGCGTGGCAGTGCGGCACGCACGACGAAGGGCGGGGAGCCGGAGCTCCCCGCCCTTCGCGAGACGTCAGTTCTGCGCAGTGCGCGTCACTCGTTGCCGACCTGCTTGTCGACGTTGTCCCGCACGTCATCGATCTGCTCGGCCGCGCCGGGGGCGACCTTCTTGGCGAGATCGGCCGCGCCGTCAAGGACCTTGTCGCTGATGCCCTCGGCCTGCTCGCTGTGCAGCAGCCCCTCGACCTTCTCCTTGTTCTCCTCGAAGAACTCCTTGCCCTTGTTCACCGCGTCGTTGATGGCGTCACCGAGACTCATAGGGGCTTCCCTCCCTTGACCGGGCCGCCGGTCGGCCCGCACGTGGCCATTCTGCCGGTCGGACGACGATGCCGACAAGTCCCTGTTGCGCGGTGAGACGCGGGAACGACACAGGGGCCGAGCCCGAAGGCCCGACCCCTGTGTGCAGAAGCAGATGCTTACTTGATGACCTTGGTCACCGTGCCGGCGCCGACGGTGCGGCCACCCTCACGGATCGCGAAGCCGAGGCCCTCTTCCATGGCGATGGGCTGGATGAGGTCCACCTTCATGTCGGTGGTGTCGCCCGGCATGACCATCTCGGTGCCCTCGGGCAGCGTGATGACGCCGGTGACGTCCGTGGTGCGGAAGTAGAACTGCGGGCGGTAGTTCGTGTAGAAGGGGTTGTGGCGGCCACCCTCGTCCTTGGACAGGATGTACGCGGTGCCCTCGAACTCCGTGTGCGGGGTGATCGAGCCCGGCTTCACGACGACCTGGCCGCGCTCGACGTCCTCACGCTTGGTGCCGCGGAGCAGCAGACCGCAGTTCTCGCCGGCCCAGGCCTCGTCGAGCTGCTTGTGGAACATCTCGATACCCGTGACCGTGGTCTTCTGCGTCGGGCGGATGCCGACGATCTCGACCTCGGAGTTGATCGCGAGGGTACCGCGCTCGGCGCGGCCCGTGACGACCGTGCCACGACCGGTGATCGTGAAGACGTCCTCGATCGGCATCAGGAACGGCTTGTCCTTGTCGCGCACCGGGTCCGGGATGGACTCGTCGACGGCCTCCATGAGCTCGACGATGGAGTTGACCCACTTCTCGTCGCCCTCGAGAGCCTTGAGGCCCGAGACGCGCACGACCGGAGCGTTGTCGCCGTCGAAGTCCTGGCTGCTGAGCAGCTCGCGGACCTCGAGCTCGACGAGCTCCAGGATCTCCTCGTCGTCGACCATGTCGCTCTTGTTCAGGGCGACGAGCAGGTACGGCACGCCGACCTGCTTGGCGAGCAGCACGTGCTCACGGGTCTGCGCCATCGGACCGTCGGTGGCGGCGACCACGAGGATCGCGCCGTCCATCTGAGCGGCACCGGTGATCATGTTCTTGATGTAGTCGGCGTGACCGGGCGCGTCGACGTGCGCGTAGTGACGCTTCGGGGTCTCGTACTCGACGTGCGAGATGTTGATCGTGATACCGCGCTGACGCTCCTCAGGAGCGGAGTCGATCGACGCGAAGTCGCGCTGCACGTTGGTGGCAGACGGGAACTTGTCTGCGAGCACCTTCGAGATCGCGGCGGTGAGCGTGGTCTTGCCGTGGTCGACGTGACCGATCGTTCCGATGTTCACGTGCGGCTTGGTCCGCTCGAACTTGGCCTTAGCCACTGGGTCCTCCTCAGGACGTCATGTAGGGGCACCGGGCACTGGATTGTGACCGCTTTCCTACGGGTTTCAGATTCTCAGTTTAATAGAGAGACGATGTGAAGTTGTCTGATCCTTCGTCTCGTCGCTCCGCTCCTCGCTCAGGAACCGGATCCGAGGACCGGCCCCTGAGCGAGCGGAACGAGACGAAGGGCCTAGGGCTTACTCGCCCTTGGTCTTCTGGATGATCTCGTCGGCGACGGCCTTCGGGACCTCAGCGTAGCTGTCGAACTCCATGGAGTAGACGGCGCGGCCCGAGGTCTTCGAGCGCAGGTCGCCGATGTAGCCGAACATCTCGGACAGCGGGACGAGCGCGCGGACGACCTTGACGCCCTGGGCGTCCTCCATCGACTGGATCTGGCCACGACGCGAGTTCAGGTCGCCGATGACGTCGCCCATGTACTCCTCGGGAGTACGGACCTCGACGGCCATCAGCGGCTCGAGCAGCACGGGGTTCGCGCGGCGGACGGCCTCCTTGAAGCCCATCGAGCCGGCGATCTTGAACGCCATCTCCGAGGAGTCGACGTCGTGCGACGCGCCGTCGACCAGGATCGCCTTGACGCCGACCATCGGGTAGCCCGCGAGGGCTCCGGTGGCCATGGCGTCCTGGAAGCCCTGGTTGGTCGGCTCGATGTACTCGCGCGGGATGCGGCCGCCGGTGACGCTGTTGACGAACTCGTAGGTCTTGTCCGCGGTCACCTCGAGGGGCTCGATGGTGAACTGGATCTTGGCGAACTGGCCCGATCCACCCGTCTGCTTCTTGTGGGTGTAGTCGTGCTTCTCGACGGCCTTCTTGATCGTCTCGCGGTACGCCACCTGCGGCTTGCCGACGTTGGCCTCGACCTTGAACTCGCGCTTCATGCGGTCCACGAGGATGTCCAGGTGCAGCTCGCCCATGCCCTTGATGGTCGTCTGACCGGTCTCGGGGTTGAGCTCCGTGCGGAACGTCGGGTCCTCTTCGGCGAGCTTCTGGATCGCGGTGCCCAGCTTCTCCTGGTCGGCCTTGGTCTTCGGCTCGATGGCGACCTCGATCACCGGCTCCGGGAACGTCATCGACTCGAGGACGACCGGGGCGGACGGGTCGGCGAGGGTGTCACCGGTGGTGGTGTCCTTCAGGCCGATGACCGCGTAGATGTTGCCGGCGGTCAGCTTGTCGACCGGGTTCTCCTTGTTGGCGTGCATCTGGAAGATCTTCCCGATGCGCTCCTTCTTGCCCTTGGTCGAGTTGATGACCTGGGAACCGGAGTCGAGCTCGCCCGAGTAGACGCGCACGTAGGTGAGGCGACCGAAGAACGGGTGCACGGCGACCTTGAAGGCCAGCGCGGCGAAGGGGTCGTTGGCGTCGGGGTGACGCTCGATGACCTTCTCCTCGTCCTTCGGGTCGTGCGCCTCGATCGCCGGGATGTCCAGCGGCGACGGCAGGAAGTCGACGACGGCGTCCAGCATCGGCTGCACACCGCGGTTCTTGAACGCGGAGCCGCAGAGCACCGGGTAGATCTCGCTGCCGATGACCATCTTGCGGATGGCGCCCTTGATCTCGGCGACGGTCAGCTCCTCGCCGCCGAAGAACTTCTCGAGAAGCTCCTCGTCGGTCTCGGCGACGGTCTCCAGCAGGTGCTGGCGGTACTCCTCGGCCTTGTCCTTGAGGTCGGCCGGGATCTCCTGCACCTCGTACGAGGCGCCCATGGTCACGTCACCCTTCGCGTCGCCGGGCCAGACCAGCGCGCGCATCTCGATGAGGTCGATGACGCCGACGAAGTCGTTCTCGGCACCGATCGGCAGCTGCAGCACGAGGGGCTTGGCGCCGAGGCGGTTCACGATGGTGTCGACGGTGTAGTAGAAGTCCGCGCCGAGCTTGTCCATCTTGTTGACGAAGCAGATGCGGGGGACGTTGTACTTGTCGGCCTGACGCCACACCGTCTCGGACTGGGGCTCCACGCCCTCCTTGCCGTCGAACACGGCGACCGCACCGTCGAGGACGCGGAGCGAGCGCTCCACCTCGACCGTGAAGTCCACGTGACCGGGGGTGTCGATGATGTTGATCTGGTTCTTGTTCCAGAAGCAGGTCACGGCGGCGGACGTGATCGTGATGCCGCGCTCCTTCTCCTGCTCCATCCAGTCGGTCGTCGACGCACCGTCGTGGGTCTCGCCGAGCTTGTGGTTCACACCCGTGTAGAACAGGATGCGCTCGGTCGTCGTGGTCTTACCGGCATCGATGTGCGCCATGATGCCGATGTTGCGGACCTTGCTCAGGTCGGTGAGCACTTCTTGTGCCACGGGGGTGTCCTTATCTTCTTACTGTCGTCATGCGACGAAGGAAAGTGTGTGGGTGCTGGATCGGTCCGCCGAGCTCGTCACGAGCCTCGGGGGCCCAGGAGCGGCGAACCGATCCGGCCCGACTGGGTGATTACCAGCGGTAGTGCGCGAAGGCGCGGTTCGACTCGGCCATCTTGTGGGTGTCCTCGCGGCGCTTGACCGCGGCACCCAGGCCGTTCGAGGCGTCCAGGATCTCGTTCTGGAGACGCTCGGTCATGGTCTTCTCACGACGGCTCTTGGCGTAGCCGACGAGCCAGCGCAGGGCGAGGGTGTTCGCGCGGTGCGGCTTCACCTCGACCGGGACCTGGTAGGTCGAACCACCGACGCGGCGGCTCTTGACCTCGAGGGTCGGACGGATGTTGTCGAGAGCCTTCTTCAGGGTCGCGACGGCATCCTGGCCGTTCTTCGCCTCGACACCGGTGAGGGCGCCGTAGACGATGGCCTCGGCGAGCGACTTCTTGCCGTCGATGAGGATCTTGTTGACCAGCTGGCTGACGATCGGTGCGCCGTAGACCGGGTCGTTGACGACGGGGCGCTTGGGGGCGGGGCCCTTACGAGGCATCTAACTCAACCCTTCTTCGCGCCGTAGCGGGAACGAGCCTGCTTACGGTTCTTGACGGCCTGGGTGTCCAGGGCGCCACGGACGATCTTGTAACGCACACCGGGGAGATCCTTGACACGACCACCGCGCACGAGCACCAGCGAGTGCTCCTGCAGGTTGTGGCCCTCACCGGGGATGTACGCGGTGACCTCGGTGCCGTTGCGGAGCTTCACACGAGCGACCTTGCGCATCGCCGAGTTCGGCTTCTTCGGGGTGGTGGTGTACACGCGGGTGCACACGCCGGCCTGCTGCGGGTTCGACTTCAGGGCGGGAGCCTTGGTCTTGGAGACCTTCGGCGAACGACCCTTGCGAACCAACTGCTGAATAGTTGGCACTGCTTCTCCTTGTTGTGCTGCACGGTGACAGCGTGATGGGGTTCACATCAGACCCGCCCGCACGCCGAGAACGACGTGCGTGTGAATGGTGGGTATGCCGTGGGGGCGGAACCGGCGAGAGCCGGTGCCCTGTACGCGCGCGTCAAGACGCACGCATACCCGCTCTATGGTAATGCGGCGTAACAGCCCGGTCAAATGCGCGCAACCGGCGCGCCGGAGCGGGCGGGGTTGCGCGGGGTACGGGCCGGGGCGGATCGACTCAGAGCGTGTCGGGGTCGAACGGCGAGTCCAGCGCCTCGGTGAGTTCGGCGAGCATCGCCTCGATCTGCGGCTCCACGTACTCCGAGATCGCCGCCTGCACGCGCAGCCGGTGCCGCAGCAGCAGCCCGCAGATCTCCCGGCCGACCACGTTCGCGAAGTCGTCCGCCAGCGCCACCTCGTGGCGCAGCGCCGCCTTCGCCTCATCGCCGAGCGGCGGCAGCGGAGGCAGCTCCGCGGCGTCCTCGTCGGCCATGCCGGCGAGCGTGAACAGGAACGGCGCCCCCGGCACCGGATCCGGATCCAGCGGCATACCCTCGTACTCGGGCTCCAGGTCCTCGGTGGGCCGGTACGCGCGGGCCCTGTTGCGCGCGGCCTGCTGGTCGAGCTCGCTCTGCAGCATGGGCAGATTCAGCGCCGTGTACTCCGCGACGGAGTGGTCGACGATGGCCTTGATCCGTGTGGAGAGTCCGTGCTGCACGCCGTGCGGCACGTTCGCGCCGATCCCCGCGGCCGACAGCACCGGGGATCCCAGGCAGCGGCGGCATGGCGCGACCCGTCCGCGGTGCGTCGCCGGCTCCCAGCGCGGCACCCAGCGCAGCCAGGCCTCCACGGCCTGGTCCACCTGCGTCTCCAGCGAGCGCTCCACACCTCCAGCGTACGGCGCGGACACGCCCGGGCGGCAGCGGCACGCGAGATCGACGCCGGGGGGACGGCGCGGGGCACACCAGCCCGCGCGACTCACTGCGGCTCGTCGTCGTCCTTCTCCCAAGGCCAGCGCGGCGCCCGGGCGGCGGTGCGGCGCAGGGCGATCGCCACCCAGGCCGCGATCACCGCGGCGACGACGATGACCGCGCTCGCCCCGCCCAGCACGAGCTGTCCCGCGGCCGCGGTCGCGTCGACGGCCCCGGCGCCCTCCGCGACCGCGGCGCCCCACACTCCCCCGAGGTGCACGAGCGCGGCACCCAGGGCGAGGAACACCGTCGCGACGAACGACGGACGCGGATCGGCGAGCACCCCCCACAGCGCGAGGGCGAACAGGAGCACGGCGAGCGTCATGCCGACGACGCCGGGAAGCTGCCCCAGCCCGGGCACGGCGATGATGTCCCGCTCGGCGAACAGGCTGAGCACGCCCAGCCCCATGATCGTCAGCGCGAAGAACGACACGACGCCGATCACCCATGCGAGGACAGGCCGAACCCCCGCGGGCCGGGGCTCGCGGGGGTTCGGCGTGGTGTCGTTCGTGATGCTCTCCTGCCCGGATGGGCCGGACCCGTCTGCTACGACAGCTGGGGACCGGCCTCGAGGACGCGCTCGTACTCGCGCTGCGCCTCCTCGTTCTGCACAGTACGCCGTGCTCCGGTGCGCGCGGCCCAGGCGCCGAACCAGATCGTGAGCTCACGGCCGAAGATGAACGCGGCGATCGCCAGCGGCGACAGCAGCTGCGCGTTCATCAGGTTCGAGATGTCGGATCCGCTCATCTTCCAGAACTCGACGGCTCCGACCGCGCCGAGCACGTGACCCGCGTAGGCGAACACGCCCACGATGATGCCGAAGACGACCCAGAATCCCCAGCGGCCGCGGTTGATGATCGCACCGAGCAGCCAGAAGCCGATCGCGAACACCGCGACAGGGACCCACAGCCCCGCGCTGCGCAGGTAGTCCAGCACGATCGCACCGAGGCTCTCGGTCGTGGGGATCTCCCCGGCGAGCGCGGCGATGCCGAGGGCCGTGCCGAGGTAGAGGATCGCGAACGCCACCGCCGCGAGCAGCCCGATGCCGAAGATCGCTCCGCGGTTGCCCCGCTCGCGCGGAGCTTCCGGCGCCTGCACGAAGATGGGGGGCGCATCGACCACGGCGGCGGGCGCCACCACCGCGGCGGGCGGCGGTGCGAGCACCTGTGTGGGGGCGTCGTCGAAGGCGTCGAGCCGCGTGGTCGCGCCGCTCAGCACCGCCGTCTCCGCCGCCGCCTCGGCGGGCGGCGGGGTGAACGTGCCGCCGAACGTGCCGGGGTAGGCGGACTCCGCCTCTTCGAATGCGGCGAGATCGGGATCCACGGCGGGCGTGCGCTCCTCGACCGGCGTACCGGCCGCGGCGCCCTCCGACGCGGCGCCCTCGGCCGCGGGCTTCTCGGCCGCGGACTCTGTGGCGTCGGCGGCGCGGGCGGCCTCGGCGAGGCTCTCGTTGGCGCTCTGCGCGACGGCGGCGTGGTCGGGCTGCGTGGCCGCCCCGTCGGCGACGGCCTCGGTCGCGGCGTCCTGCACCTCGGCGGCCGGTGCCGCATCGGCCTGGACGGCGTCCTGCGCCTCGGCGGCGTCGGCCTGGGCTGCCTCGGGCGTGGCGGCCACGGCGTCGTCGACGTCGTGCGCCTGCGCCGGCTTCGAAAGCTCCTGGTCACTCATGGGGGCTCCTCCATAGGGATGCGGTGCTCCGAGGCTATCTCCGGCGCGCGACAGCGCCGCGCAGGCGTGCCGGAAAGGTCCGAGGCCGGATCCGGATCCCGGTCAGTGCCCGAACAGGTCGCCGAAGTAGGTCATCATCACGGGGCCCATCGGCGCGGCGAGGTACACGAGGCCGGCGATCACGCCCGCGCACACCACGCCGGAGAGCCACGCCAACGGCGTGTTGCGACCGCCGATCCGAGCCATGCTCCGAGCGTACGATCGTGCCCGCGTCCCGCGGGGAGGGCGCGCGGCATCCGACGCGGACCGGGCCGCCCCGCCCCACTCGGCACCGCTCGATACACTGCCTGTATGGCTGACAGCTCATTCGACATCGTCTCCAAGGTGGACCGCCAGGAGGCCGACAACGCCCTCAACCAGGCCCGCAAGGAGATCGAGCAGCGCTACGACTTCAAGGGGGTCGGTGCATCGATCGCGTGGAGCGGCGAGAAGATCGTGATCCTGGCGAACTCGGACGAGCGCGCGCGAGCGGTGCTGGACGTGTTCCAGTCGAAGCTCATCAAGCGCGGCATCTCGCTGAAGAGCCTCGACTCCGGCGATCCCACCGCCAGCGGCAAGGAGTTCCGCCTGGAGTCCACACTCAAGGAGGGCATCAGCTCGGAGAACGCGAAGAAGATCGGCAAGATCATCCGCGACGAGGGCCCGAAGTCGGTGAAGTCGCAGATCCAGGGCGACGAGCTGCGCGTGCAGTCCAAGAGCCGTGACGACCTTCAGGCCGTGATCGCGCTGCTCAAGGGATCCGACCTGGATCTCGATCTGCAGTTCATCAACTTCCGCTGAGTCCGCGCGGAACGGCCCCCGGGCGTCGCCGATCGCACGATCGCCGAACGCCGCCGAACCGATATTTGGGTTTGCGCGTCGCGGATGGGATAGTGCTGTTCTGGGGAACTACTTGGGGGTAGTGATGGACGGACGCGGTCCGCAATCCGGCGTGGGCGGCGCACTGCGGGGGGCACCGAAACGGCTGCTCGCCGACGAGGTGTATCAGCGGGTCGGCGCATCGATCATCGACGGCACGCTGCCGCCCGGTCACCGGATCAGGGACGCGGAGCTCGCCGCGAATTTCGGCGTCTCGCGGATGCCGATCCGGGAGGCCCTGCAGCGTCTGGAACGGGTCGGCCTGGTCGAGATGCATCCCAGTCGGTACACGGAGGTCACCGACGTGCCGCCGCGGCTCACCGAGAAGACCCTCGAGTACGCGGGATACTTCGGCGGCGCCATCGCCGCGATCGCGGTGCCCCGACTGACCGCGGCCGAGCGCACGGAGGCGGCCGCGCTGGCCCGGGCGCTCGACGACGGCCGCGACGACCCCTCCGTCCTCGCCGCACGCCGCGGTGAGCTCCTGCGCTTCCTCTCGACCCGCACCGACAACGCGATCTTCACCGCGGTGCTCGACGAGACCAGCATGCCGCTCACGCGCAATCTCCGCTCCTGGACGGCCGACGACGCCGAATCGGAGCACATGCGCGCCCTCCATGCCGACCTCGCCGCGGCGATCCTCGCGGGCGACGGCCCCGCGGCGGAGCGGCTCGTGCGAGCGATGCACCTCGTGGGCTGAGCTCGGTCAGTCGGCCGCGACGACCGGCTGCCGCCGTGCCAGGGCATCCGCCGCCGACCAGCCGTCGACCCAGTGCCCGAGGCGGGCGTAGGCCGTCTCGCGGGCATCGTGCTGCGACAGGAAGACGTCGTGCAGCGCCCCCTCGATCCACTCGATCGTGATGGAGGGCCCGAGCTTCAGCGACGCCCGCGCGATGTCGTCCACGACGAGCACGCTGTCTGCACGGGTCAGCTCGTCCGACCACGAGGTCGGATAGGCGCTGTGCGCCGAGAGCAGGACGCACACCGGGGCGGCGATCCGGATCCCGGCGGCGATGGTCGCGTGCCCGGCCAGGACCGCGTGCAGCCAGCCCGCATGCACAGCCATGGTCTGCTCGGGCCGCCAATCGAGGTTCACCTCCATCGGATCCTCGGGATCCGCGACCGCGCTCTGCGCCCGGGTGTAGAAGCCGAGATCCACCTGCGGCGCCCGTTCGAGCGGCCGGCGCTTGGCCCGCATGCCCACGAGCGGCGCGATCGTCTCCCGCGTGAACCGGGACAGCTGGAATTCCAGCCACGGGCTGTTCAGGATCACCGCTGACGCGATGCCGGGGTTGCGCGCGGCCCACAGGCTCAGCGTCAGCCCGCCCGTGGAGTGGCCCAGCAGCACCAGGCGCCGCGGCTTCGCGGGCGCCATGCCCGCCTGCATCGCGGCGAGTGCGGCGGCGATGTCCTCGTCGTACTCCGCGAGGTCGGACACGTACCCCGGGGTCTGCCCCGGGCGCAGGCTGCGCCCGTACTTGCGCAGGTCCAGCGCGAAGAAGCGCGCGCCGCGACCAGTCCAGAACCGCGCGAGGCGCTTCTGGAAGAAGTAGTCCGACCAGCCGTGCACGTACAGCACGTCGACGTCGGCGAGTCCGCGGCGGTCGCCGAACAGGCGCCGTCGGAGGTCGATCCTCGGCAGCGCGCGCACGAGGGTCGCGACGAGCTCGCCCTCCTCATCGGATCCCAGCGGCAGGGTGAGCTGCATGAACTCGTCCCCGAGCACATCCGGCGCCCATCCCTGCGGCTCGGATGCGACGGTCATGCCTTCAGCGTATCGGCGCGGCGCCGCGCGCCCGGTGCCGCGACCGCACGAGGACCGCCCCTGCCGCGCGTGCGCGTCGTCCCCTACGCTGGGGCCAGAGCGCACGAGGAGAATCCATGACCCGCCGACTGCCCCGCCCCACCGCCGTGCTGGCCGGCGTGCTCGTCCTCGGCGCCGGGCTCGGCCTCGCGGCCTGCTCCGCGCCCGGCGGCACCACCGCGACCACACCGCCCGCCACGACTGGCGGGACCCCCGGCTCCGGCGCGCGGCAGCTCCCGCCGATCATGGCCGATCTGAAGACCGTGGACGGCTCCACGGTCTCTGTCCCGCTCGATAACGTGATCGTGCTGACCGGCGACACCACCGACTTCAAGAGCTGGACGGCGACCATCGAGGATCCGACGATCGTGTCCTTCACGCCCGGCAAGGACGACGGCTCCGCGCAGTTCAACCCCGGGCTCTCGCCGATCACGACGGGCACCACGAAGGTCACCCTCGACAACAGCGTCTCCGGGGCGCACGTCGCCTTCACGGTCGAGGTGACCCCGACGAAGTGAGCGCCCGCCGGGGGCGTCACTCCCCGCGGGAGATGCGGACCATGTCCTCGCGCGGGACCACCTTGATGCGCGCACGCTCCTCGGGTGCCCCGAGCTCGATCTCGTGCTGATCCAGGCGGTGCCACCCGTCCAGGTCGGTCCAGCGCACGCCGCGCGCGGCGAGCAGGGCGGGGATCGCGTCCTCGGACGGATCCTCCGGCTGCCACCAGGATCCCTGGTCGTTGATGAGGTGGCGCACGGTCTCCATCGCGTCGGACTTGGTGTGCCCGATCAGGCCCACGGGCCCGCGCTTGATCCAGCCGGTCGCGTAGATGCCGGGCACACGCTGGTTCGAGTCCTTCGCGAGCACCTGCCCCTCGCGGTTCGGGATCACGCCGTGCTTCTTGTCGAACGGCACCCCGGGAAGGGGCGAGCCGAAGTAGCCGATCGCGCGGTACAGCGCCTGGATCGGCACCTCGCGCAGCTCGCCCGTGCCGACCGCGCCCCCGGTGCCGTCGGGCTGGGTGCGCTCGTAGACGAGTGCGGCGACCCGACCCTCGTCATCGGTGCGGACCTCGACCGGGCGGGCCCAGAAGTGCAGGTGCAGGCGACGCGATGCGGTGCCGCCGGCGTTGTTCACGGAGTCGCGCTTGCGCCAGGACTGCAGCACCCGGTCGATGACCATGACCTGCTTGTTGCTGGCGATCGCATCCCGGGACGCGTCGTCGTAGTCGAAGTCCTCGTCGTAGACGACGATGTCGACATCGCGCAGCTCGCCCAGCTCACGCAGCTCGAGGGGGGTGAACTTCACCTGCGCGGGGCCACGGCGGCCGAACACGTGCACGTCGGTGACGGCGCTGTTCTGCATTCCCTGGTGCACGTTCGCGGGGACCTCGGTGACGAGCAGATCCTCGGCGTGCTTCGCCAGCATCCGCGACACGTCGAGCGCGACGTTGCCGTTGCCGATCACCGCGACGCTCGCGGCATCGAGCGGCCACTCCCGGGGCACGTCGGGGTGCCCGTCGAACCAGCTCACGTAGTCCGCGGCGCCGTAGGATCCGATCGCATCGAGGCCGGCGATGTCCATGCCGGTGTCGCGGCGGGCCCCGGTCGCGAAGATCACCGCGTTGTAGTGCCGCTTGAGGTCTTCGAGCGTGATGTCGGCGCCGAACTCGACGTTGCCGAAGAGCCGGATGTCTCCGCGGTCCAGCACGTCGCGCAGCGCCGTGATGATGCCCTTGATGCGGGGGTGGTCGGGCGCGACGCCGTAGCGCACCAGGCCGTACGGGGCAGGGAGCTGCTCGAACAGGTCGATCGAGACGTCGAAGCGACGCTCCGCCTTCAGCAGGAGGTCGGCGGCGTAGATTCCGGCGGGGCCGGCGCCGACGATGGCAAGCCTGAGCTTGGTCATGGTGGTTCCTTTCGGCAGCGGTCAGCTGCTGCGGTCCGCGAGCGTCTGCGCGAACCGGGTGAGGGCCTCGCGCACGGGCCCCTTGGGCAGCACGTCGAGCTCGTCGATCGCGGCACGGGTCCAGGTGCCGGCGAGGTCGAGAGTCTTGCGGGTGACGTCGTGGTCGCGCAGGCGGGCGAGGGCGTCGTCGAGGATGGCGGGATCCTCGCCGGCGGCGATCCGCTGCACACCGGCGTCGATCTCGGCGGCGAGCGCGACCGAGGCCGGATCCGTCTCGACACCGAGCAGCAGCGAGGGCATGGTCGGCACCCCGGCGCGCAGATCCGTGCCCGGGACCTTCCCGGTGTCCTCCGGCTTGGCGGACAGGTCGATCACGTCGTCCAGCAGCTGGAACGCGACGCCGACCTTCTCGCCGTACACGCGCAGCGGCTCCTCGTACTCCGCGGGGGCGCCGGAGAAGATCGCACCGGCCTGCGTCGCGGCGGCGATGAGGGATCCGGTCTTGTCGGCGAGCACCTGGATGTAGAACGCGATCGGGTCGTCGCCCTCCCCCGGGCCCACGGTCTCGTGCATCTGTCCGAGCACGAGGCGCTCGAAGGTGTCGGCCTGCAGCCGGATCGCGCGGTCGCCGTGCCCGCTCATGAGCTTGAGCGCCCGGGAGAAGAGGATGTCCCCGGTGAGGATCGCGACGTTGTTGCCCCACACGGCGTGCGCCGCGGGCACCCCGCGACGACGGTCCGCGCCGTCCATGACGTCGTCGTGGTAGAGCGAGCCGAGGTGGGTGAGCTCGAGCGCCTTGGCGATGTCGATCACCGCGGGGAGGTTGCCGCCGCCGAGCTGTGCGGTGAGCAGGGCGAGCACCGGGCGCACCCTCTTGCCGCCGGCGTCGTACAGGTAGCGGCTCGTGGCGTCGGCCAGCGAGTCCGCGACGCGCAGGTCCTGGGCGAGCCCGGCTTCGACGAGGTCGAGCCCCGCCTCGATCTCACGGGCGAGCTTGCGCGCGGCAGGACCGACGAAGACGCGGTCGCTGAAACCGAGACGGCTCGCGAGGCGCGAACCCGTGGCGGCGGAGCTCGAAGTCACGGATCCAGCCTACCTGCGAACTCCGGCCGCTCGACGCGCCCCGGGACTCAGGCCCGCGGCTTGCGGGCGCGGTGCAGCGCCACGATGCCGAACGACAGGTTGCGCCAGGCCACGTCGATCCAGCCCGCCTCGCGCAGCCAGGCCGCGAGCGTGCGCTGATCGGGCCAGTCCCTGATCGATTCGTTGAGGTAGTCGTAGGCGTCCCCGTTGGTCCCGGCGATGCGGGCCACCCGGGGCAGCACCTGGGCGTTGTAGACCCGGTAGAAGCCGCGCAGGAGCTTCGCCGGCGGCGTGGAGAACTCGTTGATCACGACCCGGCCGCCGGGCTTGGTCACCCGGAACAGCTCGGCGATGGCCTTCTTCGGATCCTGCACGTTGCGCAGGCTGTACGACATGGTCACGGCGTCGAAGCTGTCGTCCTCGAACGGGAGGGCGGTGGCGTCGGCCTCGACGAAGGTGAGATTCGGGAGGTGCCCGTGCCGGCGCTTGCCCTCGGCGAGCATCCCCGGGGAGAAGTCGGCGGCGACCACGTCGGCACCGCTGCCGGCGAGCGAGGCCGAGGACGACGCGGTGCCCGCGCCCAGGTCGAGGATCCGCTCCCCCCGCTTCGGCGCGACCGCGCGGGTCGTCGCCGCCCGCCAGAGCGCGTCGTTGCCCACCGTCATCACGGTGTTGGTGCGGTCGTAGCCGGCCGCGACCTGATCGAACATGCCGCTGACGCGGGACGGATCCTTGCCGAGATCGGCGCGGTTGGGCTCGGCGCGGTGAGGCTCAGACGGGGTCACCGGTCCAGCCTACGCGGCCCCACCTCCGGGTCGTCCCCCTGAGCGCGGTCCCTGGGTCGCGCTCAGGGGGACGACCCGGAAGTGGGAGGGGTGCTAGGGGCGCGGGGGCAGGGCGAGGGCGTCCAGCCGGTCCAGCCACACCTCTGCGGTGGCGTCGTCGAACGGCGGCAGCTGGGCGCGCACCTGCTCGGCGAGGTCGGCGGCGAGCGTTTCCAGATGCCGCTGCACGTCGGCCGGATAGCCGTACTGCAGCCGGTGCTCGTCCCACTCGTCCTCGTCGTCGATGCAGGTGCCCCGCTCGCCGTCGACGCGCACGACGTCGAGGTCCATGTCGATCCCGGTGAACAGCGGAACGCCCGGCTGCGACACCGCCGCGGGGTCATCGCGCAGGTCCCAGGCCAGATCGATGTAGATCCGCATCCCCTCGGGGTGGTCCCGGTTCACGGTGAGGGCGTGGTCTCCGCCCGCCGGCACCAGGGTCACGTTGGGCGCGGCGGCCCGGAAGGCGCGGCCGGGGCGCTCGCTCCGCCAGCCCTGCGGCTGGCCCACCCAGTCGCCCCACTCGTCGGCGCCGAGGTACACGCACTCGTGGCGCCAGTGCGGGGATCCGTCCCACTTGCGCCACTGGAAGACGATCTCGGTTCCGGATGCAGGACGCGCGGCGGTCACGGAGCCACTCTACGACCGGGCCCGCACGGCGTCCGGACCCGGGTCGGCGACGGACGCAATAGGCTGGATCCGTGAGTGCCGGCCTCGTCGTCCAGACGCGTGAGTTCGATCTCGACGACGATCTGCTCGCCTACGCGGATCCCGCCGATCCGCGGGTCTGGCTCCGGCGCGGCGACGGGATCGTCGGCGTCGGAGCGGAGACCGCACGGATCGTGCGCATCGCCCGCGGCGGTGAGCCGCGCGATGCGGCGCTGAGCCGCGCCTGGGAGGAGATCTGCTCCTCCGCGGACGTCGATGACGCCGTGCGGCTGCCCGGCACCGGCCTCGTGGCGTTCGCGGCGCTGGTCTTCGACGAGGAGTCCTCCGCCGACAGCGTGCTGATCGTGCCGCGCACGGTGATCGGCCGGCACGGCGGACGCACCTGGATCACCCGGATCCTCGACGCCCCCTCCGAGACCTCCGCCGAGGGCGCGACCCCCGGTCCGGATCCCGCCCCGACCGCCCTCGGCCCGCACTGGGCGGGCACCCTCGGCCCGGGCGCGCAGACCGCACAGGGCTACCAGGCGTCGGTGCGCGCCGCGCTGTCCGCGATCGCCGACGCGCACTACGGCAAGGTCGTGCTCGCGCGCGATCTCGTCGGCACGGTGCCGGCGGGGTCCGACCTCCGCCGGCTCGT
>JAFDWP010000208.1 GCA_018268435.1 Actinomycetota bacterium | reverse complement strand
CTGTGGTGGCTGTTCATGCTGATGCTGCTCGGCCCCCGCACCGGATCCCTGCTCGTCGCCGTCGGCGTCTACGGCATCGTCCTCGCGGGCACCGCGGCGACCTCCGCACGGTGCCGGGCGATGATTGCCTGGGGCGGAGTCTCCTTCCTCGCCAGCGACTCGATCCTGGCATTCCGCCTCTTCGCACCCGATACGATGCCCGGCTGGACCAGCCCCGCGGTGATGGTCACCTACACCCTCGGCCAGGGCCTGATCGTCGCGGGGGCGATCCTCACCCTCCGTCGCGCCGAGACCGAGACGGAGGGATCCGGACACACCGCGGTCGCCCCCGCACCCGGATCGGAGTCCCTCGCATGAACGAGCCGTGGGCCCCGGGTCCCGTCCGCATCGACAGCTGGCTGTGGGCGGTGCGCGCGTTCAAGACCCGCTCCGCCGCCACGACCGCCTGCCGCGCGGGGCACATCCGACTCAACGGCGAGCGGGTCAAGGCCGCGCAGATGGTGAAGATCGGCGACGAGCTGCGGGTCCGCGTCAGCGGCTTCGACCGGATCCTGATCGTCCGCCACACGCTCGTGAAGCGGGTCGGCGCGCCCCTCGCCGCCGTCGCGGCCGAGGACCGCACGCCGCCGCGCGACCCGATGGCCGTGGCGGGTCTGCGCGACCGCGGCGCCGGTAGGCCGACCAAGCGGGAACGGCGCGAGATCGACCGCCTCCGCGGACGCGATCAGGAGTGAAAAAAGCGAAGAAAGCACGATCGAAACACTTCCCTTCTTCGTACTTATGTTCTATACTGAGGCATGTCGAACCTCACCCGTCCACCCGTCGCAGACCGCGGCGTGCTGCTGGACGCGTGGGTCGCGAAGCGCGCGGAGATCGCCCGACTCGAAGCGGAGGCGGCGGATGTGCTCGCCACGCGATCCGCGCTGTTCGATCAGGATGTCGCCGCGCACCCGGTGCATCGGGACATGGTCCGCCGCTCCATGGTCGCGGAGTACTCGGCGGCAGGCCGAACCGGATCCGGCTCCGTGGAGAACGCGTTCGCCGACGCCGAGGCGCTGACGCGACACTTCCCCGGCCTGCACGACGCGCTCCGCCAGGGCGCGATCGGTGCGCAGCACGTCCGGGCGATCCTCTCCTCCGCTGATCCGGTCCGCGATGCCGTCCGCAACCAGCGCGTCGGGGACGAGGCGTATGCGACGTACGAGCAGGCGTGCCTCGCCGTCGCGGAGCAGGACTCCCCCACCCGCACCCGCGTGGTCGCTCGGCAGATCGCCGCCGTCATCGCGGGCGAGACCCTGACGGAGCGGCACCGTCGTGCCGTCGAGGAACGCTACGTAACGGTGCGGCCGCTGGATGAGGGGATGGCGCTGCTCACAGCGGTCCTGCCCGAGGTGTACGCCGTCGCCATCAAGGATCGCCTCCGTCGGCTCGCGAAGGCGATCGCCGGCCAGTCCGGGCGCCTGATCGCGGGACCGTCCTCGGTTCGGCCGGCACCGGACGCCATCCCCGAGGGCGCCGACCTCGACGACTGGCCCGAGCCCGCGGATCTCTTCCCCGACGACCCCCGCCTGGACGACTACGACCGCATCCTCGCCGGCGACACCTACGCCCTCGATCCCGAGGCGAACGAGGCCGGCGACGCGGACGACGACGATCACGATGACGAGACGGTCATGGTGGACGGGCGCACGCGGGCCCAGACCGAGGCGGACACGCTCGTCGACCTCCTCCTCGCCGCCGACGTCTCCGAGGTCCTCGGCACCGGACTCGACAGCATCCGGGCCACGGTGCAGGTCACGATCGCTGCGACGACGCTCGCCGGAGAGGATGACCGCGTCGCGGAGCTCGATGGACACGGACCGCTCGATCCCGACGTCGCCCGTGCACTGGCCCGCTCCGCCTCCGGCTGGAACCGGCTGTTCCTGGACGCCACCGGGATAGTCACCGAGGTCGACCGCTACACCCCGAGCGATGCGATGAAGCGATTCCTCCGCGCGCGGGACCAGCACTGCCGATTCCCCGGGTGCCACACGCCGGCCCACCGATGCGAGATCGATCACAACCATGATCACGCCACAGGCGGCCGCACCGAGCTCACGAATCTGGCCGACTTCTGCCCCGGGCATCATCCGCTCAAGCATCCCGATCTCGACGACATCGTGCGGTGGACCGCGCATCAGCTCCCCGATGGCACGGTGCGGTGGACGAGTCCGCTGGGGCGCACCTATGACGACCGCGCGCCGCGACGGGTCATGTTCATCTGAGATCCCCGCCGGTTCAGGCCGTGCGCGCCGATCCGTCGTCCAGCTGATCGAGCAGCCAGCGTACCGGGTGCACCTCGGCACCCACACCGGCACCGGCGCCCGCACCGGCACCGGCACCCGCGCCCGCACCGGCACCCGCCCCGGCGGCCACGCCCGGCAGCCCTTCGATCCGCCCGGTCAGCCCGCGATCGCTCGTGACGACGAACACGCGGTCTCCGGCGGCGATGCGGTCGGCGGCGGCCGCGACGATGGCGTCATCCCCCGCAGCCGGTGCCCGCACGATCTCCACGGCGCACGCGACGTCGGCACGGTCATCCGGATCCGCGACGTCGCGCGCGGCTCCCTCAGCGACGAGCACGACGCGGGGATGCCAGCGCGTGGAGTCCAGCGCGACGCGCTCCGCCGCCACGCCCCGCCGCGCCCAGGCGTCCAGCCGGTCGCGCAGGCGGGCGGTCGCGCCCGCCCGGTCCTTCCACCAGCCGTCCGGCACGGATCCGACCACGTTCGCCGCGTCGACCACCACCACGGGGCGGACGTCCAGCAGCGCCCGCAGCGCCGGCCATGCCGCCGCGAATCCCGGGTGCAGCGGGAGCGCGTCCACGTCCTCGACGGGCACCCACTCCAACGCGAGGCTCTCCGGGTCGCTGATCACCGGCTCGAACGGCACGACGACGTCGGCGACGACCGTGGTGTAGCTCCAGATCCCGAGATCGAGCACGCTCTCGAACCGCGCGCGCACGGAGCCGTCGGGAACGCCGGCCTCCTCCTGCGCCTCACGGATGGCGCCGTCACGGGCGCTCTCCCCGGCATGCAGCGCGCCACCGGGCAGCGCCCACGTGCCGCCGTGATGCGACCACGCGACGCGGTGTTGCAGCAGCACTCCCCGCACCGGGTCGAAGGCGAGCAGTCCGGCCGCGCCGTACCGCCCCCAGTAGCGCTCCCCCGTCGGCGACACGACCCAGGCGTCGCCGGGATCGAGCGGCCCGAGCGGTCGGCGGGGCTCGCCGGGGGCGGGGGGAACGATCGTCACCCGTCCAGCTTTCCACACGCCGCGCGGCGGCGACCCTGTGCGACCGAACGTTGCGCACGGGCTTGCAAGAATGGTGCGCATGGACGCCTACGACCTCGACGACGACCCCCGTCGGATCCAGAACGACGCGGTGTGGTACTGGCTGTCGACCGAGGCGTACTGGGGTCGCACGCGCTCCCGGGCCGACGTCGAGGCGCAGATCACGGGCGCCTGGCGCGTCGTCGGCGTGTACCGCCGCGACACCGGGGAGCAGGTGGGCTTCGCCCGCGCGGTCTCCGACGGCGTCTCCTTCGCCTACCTGGCCGACGTGTATGTGCGCGCGGAGCACCGCGGACACGGCCTCGGCAAGCGCCTGGTGCAGCTCATGATCGACGACGGTCCTGGCGCGCACATGCGCTGGATGCTGTTCACCGGAGACGCGCACGGCCTCTACCGGCAGTTCGGCTTCACCGAGCCCGACGAGACGGCGATGGTGCGCGCGGCCCGCACCGCCTGAGCGGCGCGGGCCTCGGGCTCACCGCTGCCGGCGCTCGCGCACCCGCATGTTGATCACGATCGGCGTGCCCTCGAAGTCGTACAGCTCGCGCAGGCGCCGCTGGATGAACCGGCGGTACCCGGGGTCGAGGAACCCGGTCGTGAACAGCACGAATGTCGGCGGACGCGTCGATGCCTGGGTGCCGAACAGGATCCTCGGCTGCTTGCCGCCCCGCAGCGGGTGCGGGTGGGCGGCGACGAGCTCGGTGAGGAACGCGTTGAACTTGCCGGTGGGGATGCGGCGGTCCCAGTTCTCCAGCGCGGTCTCCAGCGCGGGGACCAGCTTGTCCAGGTGACGACCGGTCTTGGCCGAGATGTTCACCCGCGGCGCCCACGTCACATGGGCGAGGTCCTGCTCGATCTCGCGCTCCAGGTACCGGCGGCGGTCCTGGTTCTCCATGTCGTCGTCGAACAGGCGGTCCCACTTGTTGAAGGCGAGCACGAGCGCGCGACCGGACTCCAGCACCAGGTCGATGATGTTCAGGTCCTGCACGCTGATCGGCTGGCTGACGTCGAGCACGACGACCGCGACCTCGGCCTTCTCCAGTGCGGCCGACGTGCGCAGCGAGGCGTAGAAGTCCGCGCCCTGCTGCAGGTGCACACGGCGACGGATGCCGGCCGTGTCGACGAAGCGCCACATCTTCCCGCCGAGCTCGACGACCTCGTCCACGGGGTCGCGCGTGGTGCCGGCCAGGTCGTTGACGACCACCCGCTCCTCGCCGGCCGCCTTGTTCAGCAGCGACGACTTGCCCACGTTCGGCCGACCCAGGATCGCGACCCGGCGCGGGCCGCCGATCTCCTGCTTGGCCACCGCGGAGACCTCGGGGAGCTTCTCCATGATCGCGTCGAGCAGGTCTGCGACGCCCCGCCCGTGGATCGCCGACACCGGGTACGGCTCGCCGAGGCCCAGGTTCCACAGCGCGGCGGCCTCGGGCTCCTGCCGGGCGTCGTCGATCTTGTTGGCGACGAGGAAGACGGGCTTGCCGCTCTTGCGCAGCAGGCGCACGACGTGCTCGTCGGTCGAGGTCGCACCGACCATCGCGTCGACGACGAACAGCACCACGTCGCTGAGGTCGATCGCGACCTCGGCCTGCGCGGCCACCGAGCGGTCGATGCCCTTCGCGTCGGGCTCCCAGCCGCCGGTGTCGACCAGCGTGAACCGACGGTCCATCCACTCGGCCTTGTACGTCACACGGTCGCGCGTGACGCCGGGGGTGTCCTCCACGACCGCTTCGCGGCGGCCCAGGATCCGGTTCACGAGCGCGGACTTGCCCACGTTGGGTCGACCCACGATCGCGACCACCGGCAGCGCCGGCAG